>CAYSAG010000001.1:0-72064 GCA_964428935.1 uncultured Planctomycetaceae bacterium
GCGTGTGCTCTTCCGATCTCGGGACTTGTGTTCAAACTCTTTCGGCACGACAAGGAGGTGGAAGGAACCGATGTCTGTCAAGCGAAGGAGCCTGAAACGGAAGAAGGCACTGCAGAGACTGCGGAAGCACGCCAGACGGGAACAAGACCAAGCGAAGCCGAAGCGGCAGAGGAGGCGGCAGAAAGGCGGGGCCGAGCGGCCCGGCTCCTCCCGTTGGAAAGCTTTTCGATTGCAGGACAGGGAGGGTTGCCTCGTCGAGGACTCGCCTGACCAACTGAAAATGTCGGACGTGCTGACGCAGCTGGTGGAAGACATGTCCGGTCAGGACATCCTCGAAATGTCGCCAGAGGAATTCGAAAAGTCGCTCGGCTTGGTCGTTCTTCTTTGGAACTTGTCGCTGCTCGAGGAGGACGTTCGCGAAGAACAACTGGCGCGGGTACACCGACAATGCGTTGCAGACGGCGTCGACATTTCTGATGAATTGAGAGCAATGGTGTCGTTCGTCGAGAAGTGGCGCGAAGTTTTCTACCCCGACTGTCGGCGTGTGGTCTTCGATTTCGCCGTCACTCCAGTCGAGGACGGGAATCACGTTGTAGTCGCCAGTTCGCTCGGCTGAGCGTCAAGGTCGGGGAGGCGGTCGGTCTGCCGGTCTGTCAAGCCGGCTTCGGGCTCGGCGTCGTTTGTTCCAAGTCGGCCGGCTGTGCGCAAGAAAAACGCCGTGGAGTTCCACGGCTTCGTGCTTCAGAGCGGGTGACGGGACTCGAACCCGCGACATTCAGCTTGGGAAGCTGACGCTCTACCAACTGAGCTACACCCGCGTCTTGCGTGACGACCAAACTTAATCTACCGCCCAGCCAAGTGGTTGTCAACGTCCCAGTTTCCGCCCCGCAACGGTCGGTCGCGCCCGTGCCGGTCAAGTCACTCTCTGCGCAAGGGAGTCCGCGGCAGCTTCCCGTCGTTCGGCTCGCCAGGTGTCGTGTTCCCGGGAGCGAGCGGGCCCAGCCGTCTCGCCGCGCACGCCTCGGCTACAGCGGGCCTTCGAGCAACGAAGGCGCCTGCCGCTGTCGGTCGAACAGAATTTCAATGGTGCTCTGCAGTCCGTGCAATTCCAGCCGACCGGCGTCGGGGTCGTAGCTGGCGTGGACCATTCGGTCGAACAGCAGGTGTTCGTCCAAGGCCAGCGTTTCGCCCGTCTGAGCGTCGACGACTTCAATGGCCATTTGCTTGGCCAGTCGGTTGTTCGGCTCGCGAATGCGGCTTCGCGCCACCAGGAACGGCAGGTTGAAGTCGGGAAAGGTCAGGAAAGTCCTTTGAGGGAACTCGCGTTGCCACAACACGCGGCCCGTCTTGGCGTCGACGGCCCACACCAGTCCCCGGAAATTCTGCGTCGGCAGGAACTCGTCGATTGAGAAAAGGCTGGACCGGACGGACGTGGGCCGGGCGGCCGGCACGGTGCCCAGGTTAATGTAGTAGCGTTGCTGGTCCCGGAAAGCGCGGACAAACCCCAAGCGACCCAAAACGCTGGAGGGCAGTTTCAATTCCAGTCGAGTGCGACCGGAGCGGACGTCGCGGACCAGCAGGCGACCGTGCGGTGTAACCAGAACCAGTTCGTCGTCCGGCGTGACGCCGGCCAGCAGACGTCCGCCGTACGACGACTCCCACTCCACGCGCCCCGTCAGCGGGTCCCAAATTTTGACTCGTCGCGTCGCTCGGTCGTTCGAGACGTAAAACAGCTTGCGTCCGAACACGCGCCGCTGGACGCCCGAGTCGACGTCCAGCCAGCCCTGCCGCAACACCTCGCCGGTCAGCGTGCGGTAGACCACGTACGGCGTCCGTCCGGTGCGAGGGTCCATGCGACTGAACAGCACCACCACCTGGTCGTCGCCGAAAAGGCCGGCCATTTGGTCGGCAAACAAGCCGCTGTTGGCTGGAATGTCGCTGCGCTGCCACAGCACCTTGCCGGTCGCGGGGTCCAAGGCGACCAGGTGGTGAGCGGACTGGAAAATGCAGAAGTCCGGGCCCGAGGGGCCGGGCCGCGACACCTCACCGCTGTGCTTCAAGGCAGCCAACGTGCGGTCCCAGTAGGCGCCGGACGTGTTGCGGTCGAAAAGCGAGAAGCTGTAGAAGCCGCCTGGCCGTCCCATTGCCAACAAATGGCCCACGACCGGCGTCTTGGACCAGAACTGGTACGAGTTCCGGGACGGCACGGTTTTCCTGGTCCACAGCCGTCCGGTCTGAGCGTCTACGACGGAAATGGTGCGTTCGGTCAACAGGTCGTACTCGAGCAAGTGGAACGGAAACCGCGGGTCGGTTCGGTAGCGTCGCCGGTAGCGCCCGAACGCCTCCAGCAGACCCCGGTCGGGTTGAAGCAGCACGCGTTCTTTGACCACCACCCGACGCACCGGCCAAGGGAGCGGCAGTCGACGCCGGTAGGCCAACCAGGTCAGGCTTCGTTTCGGGAAGCGAGCGACGAAGGTCTGGCCGGTCGAGCCGTTCTCCACAGGCACGTCTCGGAACCGCTCCGCCAGCTCTTGAAGCAGCCGAGCCGCCTCGACGTGGAACCCCGCCTCGTCGTACAGCCGGACCAGTCGGGCCGTGGCCGCGCCGGCCGTCTGCTCGTTGCGGCTGTGCCGCGCCTTCAGCAACAACAGCTCGGCCTCTTGCCGCCGTCCCCGAGCGGTCAGCAGCTCGGCCAACCGCACCCGTGCCTGGTCCGCTTCGGGCCAGTCCGTGTAGACCGCGGCCAACGTCTTCAGCGTCCAGACGTCGTTGCGACGAAAGGCCGCGTCGACCTCGGCCAGCAGTCGAGCCGACTGGTCGGCCAGCTCGCCCGGGGGCAAGTGGTCGCGAGCTCGACGCGTGACGTCGGCCAGCCACTGCGCGACTTGCACCCGGTAGCGCACGTCCCGCCGCTCGGGCAACTGCCCGTCGACGCCCAGTGCGGCCAGCTCGCGAGCGAACCGCAGCGCCGACGAAAACCGCCGTTCGCTCAGCTCTGCCTCAATTCGCCGTTTCAAGTAGCGTCGTTTTTGCCGGGCCGTGACGGCCAGCCGCCCCAGTCGGTCCAGCAAGAGCGACGGGTCGCCCAGCCCGCGGTCGAGCTTAATGTAGAGCAGCTCGGTCAGCAGTTGGTCGACCAGACGGCGTTGAGCGGGTTCAGCGGAACGGTTCGCTTCCAGCAGTTGCTCGGCCCGGTCCACCCGACCCAACGTCAGCCACAAAGCGGCGGCCACAACGGCGTCGTCACCAGCGAGTCGACCGCTGGAGCGCGCCAACAGCCGACGCAGCACCGGTTCGGCCTGCGGAAACGCCACGGCGTGTCGCGGCCCGACAGCCAGGACCACGTCGTCGTACACCAGCAAGTTGCCGACCATTGGAACCACGGCGTCCGCCGGCTCGGCGCGAGAGTCGACACCGGCCCCCGCCCGGACGGACGCTCCGTCTTCCGCTGCACCGGTTGGCCGTTGCGTCGCCGCCGCGTTTCCGGACGCTGCCGCCCGTGAGTCTTCGGGCGTTGTCTCTGGCGCCCTTTCGGACGTCGTCGCCGGTGAGCTTCCGGACGTTGCCGCTGGCGAGCCCTCGGACGTCCGTCCTGGCGAGCCTTCGGGCGTGGCCGCCGGCGCGCCGTTGGACGTTCCCGTGCCCAACGTTCGGCCGGCCTTTCCGCTCGCCCCGGGCCTTGCCGTCGCCCCGGCTGCGTGAGTTCCCTCTCGGCCCCCCGACGCCTCCGGCCACGGAAGTGCCCGCACCGACTCCAGGTCAATGGCAAAGCCGCGCAGCTGGCCCGTGTTCACGTCGACCGCCGCCACTTGGCCTGACTTCAGCGGCACCAGGTACACGTCGTCCACGGCGACACCTCGGCCGGCCGGCATGCCCGTTTCCGTCGACCACAGACGCTGTCCGTCGTCCAGCGACAGGGACCACACGGCCGCGTCGCCGACCACGACCACTCGGTCGTCGGTGACGACGCCCACGTAGACGCCCGTGTCTCGCGGGGCTCGCCAAAGCTCCCGGCCCGTCTGCAAGTCGACGCAGTGGACGAACTGCGAGTCGCGAGGCAGAAAGACCACGCGGCCGGCGTGCACGTGGACCAGCGGCGGAATTCCGGCCTGTCCGAGCAGCGGCCTTTGGTTGCGAAAGACGACCCACGGCAGCCGCCCGCGCAACGAGCCGCTCGGTTCGCGGTACGGGTACACCCACTGCAGTTGGCCGGTCACCGCGTTCACCGCCACCAACACACCCAGGTCGGTTGGGCACACGACCAAGCCGTCGGCAAAACTGGGAAAGGCACTGGACAGCCGCCGGTTCCGCTGACTGGGGTGACTGATTTCCGAGTCGGCCAAGGCCACGGTTTGCGACCAGACGAGCTGCCCGGTCGAGGGCCTCAGGACGAGCAGCTTGAGCTGCCTTTGCGACTCGGCCAACACGTACAGCAAGCCGTCCACAGCCAGCGGCGGCGTGAGGAAGTAGTGGCCGGCCAGCGGAGCCTGCGAGTCGGGCGGACCGCCCACCGACCACACCGGCCGGACACGCACCACGGCTTTTTCGTCGGTTGCGTCGGCCGGCACCAACGGCAGCGCGACCAACCGGTTCCAACGAACCCACTGCGTGGCTTGCTCGTCGACCGGAGCCGTTCGCAGCGCAAAAGGCACAATGGGCGACAGCACGGGAACCGCTCGCGCGCCGGCCGACAGCTCGGTTCGTCCGAACTCGACGGCGTACACGTGCCGTCCGTCGCTGGTCAACGTGGCGAAGGTGGAGTTGCCGACGAACGCGGCCTCGAACTCGCTCAGCCCTTGCCGGTAAGTTTGCACCAACTGCGAAATCAGTCGCGACCAGCCGACCGGACTGTCGTAGCGCCACACCGTGCGACCCGTTCGCACGTCGACGGCTCGGACGCCCGCGAAGTCTCGCACGACCAACTGGCCGTTGACGACGACGGGCGAGCTGGCCACGGCCACGGGCTGAGCCACGTCCTCCCAGGCCATTCTCGTCCACTCGACCACGCGCTGGTCGGGGCCGTCGGCTGCGTCCAGCGTGACCGACCACAGCGGCCGGACCAAAGGCGGGCTGCCCGGGAAAACGCCGTTGCGACGCGGGTTGCCGCCCGGCCCCAGCCAGTCGCGCTGCTGGGCCGCGGGAGCGGCGGTCAATTGGTCGACCCACTGCCGCAAAGACACGTCTCGGCCTTGCGTCCGGACCACTCGGTCGCCGAACCGCCGGAGCAGCTCCTGAACTTTCCGCGTCTGGCCGCTCCAGACGTAAGCCGCGGCCGCCTTCTGCAGCGTCGCCGCTTCCAGCCGCTGCTCGTGCACGGACAACCGCAACAAATGGTCGGCGCAGCGAGCGGCCAGGCCGTAGCGCCCGTGGTCCAACCACCAAGACAGCCGCCACGACAGGGCGGCGTAGCCGGCCTGCGTGGCGGGGTAGCGTCGAGCGACCAGGTCGAACTTCGACGGGTCGTCCGAGCGCTGCGCGTCGGCCAACAGCCGCTTGGCCTCCAGTCCAAACACCCGCTCGTACGCACGCCAGACTTGGGGCCCGGCCGAATTGAGCAACTTCAACGCCGCCTCACGCACGCTGACCAACCGCTCGGGCGAGCCGGCCCACATGAGACTGTCCTGCTCGGCCGCCAAGACCTGCTGCAGCAACTGCAGCCCTTCGACCGTTCGACCTTCTTGCAGCGACTTCTCGGCCCGCTGGAGTAGCACCTGCTGTTGACGGTCGCGGAAGGTTACCTGACTGAGCAGCAAACGCGTTTGGGCGCGTCCGGCGGAAAACGGCTGAGCCCGGACGGGGGCCGCGGCGAACAGCAGGACCGCCAAGACGGCCGCCGACCACGCGAAAGCCTGCCGGGAGCTTTGCCGAGCGCGAGTGTTCGCGCTCCGTCTACCCAAAACCAAACCGACCAGAGCACGTTCCAGCGACAAAGGGGTCATGAAGTCGCACCGGTTCTTTCTGCCGAGGCGTTGCCGTGACGTGGGAAAAACTCGGGACAGCTTTTTCCGCTGGCCGCTCTCGGCGCGGCGGGTTGAGGGCTCGGGCGAGCTGCAGCGCCCGCCGAGACACAGCGGCCCAAAGCAAGTGTCGAATTCTACCAGACCCAACCCGGCCGGTCCCGCGCTGCTTGCTTTTTCTTGGCCCACACGGCTAAACTGAGCGGCCCGTTTGACAGTGGGTCCAGACGGGAAAGACGCACAGTCCAACGGAACAGCAGCAGGAGTGAAGAAGGCATGTCGGGTGCGGTTTACAAGAAAATCGAAGTGGTCGGTACGTCACCGAACTCGTTCGACGAAGCCACGGCGAACGCCATTGAGAAAGCGGCGCAGACGGTTCGGAACCTGCGGTGGTTCGAAGTGGTCGAGCTGCGCGGTGCCATTGAGGACGGCAAGGTCAAAGAGTACCAGGTGACGGTCCGAATTGGCTTCCGGTTGGAAGACCAGTAACGCAGGGTTCGACGCAGAGGCCCGGGCCGCGCGACCGGGGTCGGGGTTGAGCCGAGCGAGCAACGCTAGAGGCCGGACGACGGAGGGACCAAACCGGCCAACCAAGGCGGCGCGTTCAGCTGCGGCGGGGCGACTCGGTCGTCTTTGGTGAGGGCCCACTGGCGCAACCGACGGGCCTGCGCCAGCCTCTGCAGGTGGCCGGTGCGGTCAGACCGCGACGCGCGGACTCCGACGCTGCTCCGCGAAACGCTCCTCGCCGCGCGACAGACAACGCGCGCCGGCTGGTTGCTTCACGACCCGGGCGCCTGCAACAGCCGGCAAATTTCGTCGGCAATTTGGTCTGGCGTTCGGTTGTCTGTTTCAATTTCGTGGTCTGCGAGTCGGCCGTAGAGCGGTTCGCGGCGTTGCAACACCTCGGCCACTTCCTCGGTGAAGCTCTTGGTGCCCGTCAGCGACGGCCGCTGGTCGTCCCCCGCAATTCGCTCGACAATGGTCGGCACCGACGCCTTCAGCCAAAAGACCGGCCCGGCCGACCGGAGTCGGTCGAAGTTGGCCTCTCGTTCAATGACGCCCCCGCCGCAGTCCAACACGAGCCCGTCCCGTTTGGAGAACGCTTCGACGACCTCTTCCTCCAAGTCGCGGAAACCCGGCCAGCCCCGTTCCTTCACAATTTCCGGAATGGTCTGGCCCGCTCGTTTCTGAATCTCTTCGTCCAGGCTGACCACCTGCAGTCCCAGCCGCTCCGCCAACAGCCGAGCAATTGTGCTCTTGCCCGTCCCCCGGTAACCAATCAACACCACGTTCATTGGGCACCTCCGAAAGCCGTGCCGCGTTCGGCTCCACGACTTCCACCCGTCGCGTCGCCGTGTCGTTTCGCGGAAGCAAGCGTCCGAGCGCGCCGAGCGGCTTGAGCCCGTTGCGGCCTTCCACCCGCCGCCGGGCCGTCCGGTCCCGTCTGGCCGTCTAACCGCCCAGCCGCTCCAGAACCACCTTTCGCATGACCTCGCGCGGTGCCGGCTGGCCGGTCCACAGCTCGAACTGGACGTACGCCTGACCGAGAAACATTTCGAGCCCTTCGACGGTGCGGCAGCCAGCGGCGGCTGCGTCCTGCAGCAACTTCGTCCGCCGTGGGTTGTACACGGCGTCGAAGACGACCATTTCCGGACGAAACAGTTCGGCCGGCACCAGGCTCTGCCCCTCGTTCGGGTGCATTCCGACCGGCGAGCAGTGCAGCAGCAGGTCAGCCGACTGCAGCTCGGTCTTCAACGTCTGTTCGGTCAGACGCTGGCCGACCACCTCGGGGCAGCTTCCCCGCTGACGCACGTCGTCGACCAACTGCTGAAGCTGGTCCATTTCAATGCCCAGAATGGCAATTCGGGCCGGAGGCGACTGGCGGGCCAAGGTGACGGCAATGGCCCGAGCCGCTCCCCCCGACCCCAAAATGACCACCCGTTTGCCCTGCGGGTCGGCACCCGCGTCTTGCAAGGCCCCCAGCGCGCCGAGCCCGTCCGTGTTGTAGCCCAGCAAACGGCCGTCCTCGTTCACCACCGTGTTAATGCACCCAATGGCCTCGGCCGTCGGGTCCACCTGGTCGACGCCGTGCATGGCTTCGACCTTGTGGGGAATGGTCACCGACAGCCCTCGGTAGCCCAGCACGCGAATGCCTTCCAAGGCCGTCTTCACCCGGCCCGGTTCGACGTCGTGAGCCACGTACACGAACGGCAGGTCCAAAGCCTCGAACGCCGCGTTGTGGATTTCTGGTGAGAGCGAGTGGCCCACTGGGTGGCCGAGCACCGCACACACTTTCGTCCGGGCCGTAATTCCTGCCATGGCTTGTCGACTCCCGCGTTGTCCTGACGTTGAACTGGAAAGACCGTTCGAAAGGCGACGGCGCCAAGCACGGAACCGGAAGGCAACGTCCGGCGAGCCAACGGCCAAGTGGCAACGACGGTGTTCGAGGCAGGTGGCTCGGCCGTCCGTCGAGCTTCCGGTTGGGCTGAGCCGACCGCTACGGCAGCTTCAGTCCGAGCGGGTCGTCCCGTTCGTCGTAGGGGCGAACTTCCAGGTACCACTTGGTCCATGCTTCGACGGCCTCTTGACGCCATTTTTCGACGGCCGCCGGGTCGGGAGGCTGGTCGTCCTGCCATTCGGGCGGCGGGGGTCCGAGGCCCTGCGGTCGGCGGCTGAGCGTGCACAAGGCGTTGTAAGCCTCGACCGCGACAGCGAAGTCCGGGTCTTTCAGGCCTTCAATCAGAATGCGAGCCAGCCGCACGTCTTCGCAGCGGCCCAAAGCCCACATGGCCGTGCGCCGGACTTCGACCCGCGGGTCCTTGGCCAGCTCCACCAGCAGCTCCTTCTGTCCAGTCAGTTCCTCGCGGTTGCCCAGTTGGACTTGCTGCACGAGCTGCTGCTGAGCTTCCGACACGTCGTAGTTGTCTGGGTTGGCCAGGTCGGCCAGCAGTTTGTCCAGTGGAGTGCTGACCGTCTTGCCGACAATGGCCCCGTCCCGCAACTGGGCTTGGCTGAGGTCGTCCGGCAGACCGCGCGCTCCCGACAGCAACCCGCCGCCGAACGCCTGTGGCACAATTTGCCGGACGTGTTTGGCCGTCGACTTCGAAAGGAACAACAGGGCAAAGGCCGTGTCGGCCACCGGTCCAATCGACTGGTGCCAGCCCGTGTGCCAGCTTCCGTCTTCCTTTTGAGTTTTCAGCAGGTGGGCCGCCCCTTCGGCGTACCAGTCGTGCGAGCCGAAATGAGTCGTGTGCGCCAGGGCTCCGACCCGTTCCATGGCGTACATGTAGTAAATGGGCTCGCCGACCGGGTTTTTCAGGTCGAAGTTCGCGCCCAGCCAAGCCAGTCCGCGCGTAATGGCTGGGTCGAGCTGTTTGGGTTTGAGCTGCGGGACGTAGTCCTCCGACTCGGCGAGCACGTCGACCGGCTGTTTTTCTTCCTCCGGCTGTTCTTCTTCGGCAGCTTCAAGCACGCCGAGGATTCCCTGCTTTTTCTTTCGTTTTCTCTGCCCGGTCCATTCCTCCCCGCCGGCAATGTACAGCCGGGCAATCAGCAGAGCACCGACGCCAGCCGCCGTGGTGCTGTGGCGCGGCTCGCGCCGAGGCCGCTCTTTTTCGCTGCCCACCGGCCAGTACGCGAACGCTCCTCCGTCCAACTGCGTTCGCATGAGCCACCGAGCCAGACCTTCCCACACGCGCAGCGGAATGTGAATTCCACACCGAGCTGCCGACCACAGGCCCAGCGCCGCGTACTGAGTAATGCTGGTGTCGCCTCCCACGTGCCGGTCGGGGTACTCCCAGTAACCCCCGTCGCCTTGCATGGACACCAAGTAGCGGGCAATGGCCTCCATTTGAGGCTTGTACTTTTCCTTGTCGTACTCCTCCAGGAGCATGCTGTCGACGCCGGCCTCGTAAATGTGGTGCTGCACCGGCTTGTACTCGCCGTCACGAACCTTCCGCAGCACTTCGCGGACTGCATTGCGAACGAACGGCGTCCGCTTCGACCCGCCGGCCACCAGGTAGGCGTAAGCTGCCAAGTCCCGCAAGGGCCCCGACAGACCGCTCGCCTGCTGCTCCAAGTAGCTCATTCCCCGGCGAATGGCCTGCTTCACTTCGCCGGACGACACCTGAGCCACCGTCCCGGCCGGAAACGTGGTCAGCACGGTCAGAGCGACCAACGCTTGCAGCCGCCAACAGGCCAACAGAGCCAACGCTCGCTTCATTGCATTCGCCTCGCCCAATTCAGACCCACCGCGTCCGACAGGCGTTCGCCCTTTCTGGCCCGCGACCTGCTGACCGGAAACCAGTTTCCCCGAGGCTTCCGCCCGACCCGTTGCGTCGGCTGAACCTGGTCCCCCGCTCCCGTCTTTCAGGTCGCCCGCAACTGGCTGTCCACACACCGGCTTCGGTTCAAAAGTCTAAAGAAGAGCCTGGTAAATGGAAAGGACCGGCTCAGCCGCCCCTTCCGGGGCCTGCCCTGCCCGCGGCCCGGAGCGGCTCGGAGAAAGGAGTCGTTTCCGCAGCCATCCGGACGAAGGACCGGACGCGTCGCGGCCAGCGGCTTGGTTTGCAGACCTTCGGCCACCGAGCGCAAAAAGAAAAGCCGCCCTTTCGGGCGGCCTTGCCCCCTCCTTGAGGTCGGTTCTTGGCGGTCGGCTCCGTCCCGGTCCGCCAGGGGTCGCAGGAAGCGCAACTGGTTGTTGGAGGGGGTACCGTTGCTCGGTGTTCGCCTGCTCGCGCGTCTGGGGCCCGCTAGTAGTCTTGGCTTCGCCACTCGTTCACGGGAACAACGGGCACGTGCGGCCGGTGCGTCGAGTTCAGTTCGTCGGGCCGCGGCCAGCGGAAGAGGGGCGTCTGTTCTTCTTCCGCTTCCAGTTTCATTCCTTCCAGTTCGACTTCCGCTGCCGGCTGCTGTTCTTCCAACCGCTCAGCGGCCGGCTCCTCTTCGGCCGAGCCGGTGTTTCGACTGACGGCCGGCGCCACCGACAGCGGCCCGGCCGGCTCCGGCTGTTCGTACTGGGTTCCGGTGTAACGCAGCGAGACGAAGGCGACCAAAAGACAAGCCGCGGCAATGGCCACCAGCGGCGTCCACTCCGACCACTCCCGTCGCCGCGGCGGCCGGACCAGCTCCAGTCGCTCTGAAATGGCCGGCCAAAGGCTTTCGTCGTCGGCTGGAGCCGTTTCGAACGCGCGGACCGGCGCCAACCGGCGTTCCAACTCGGCCTGGTACTGCCGGCAGTCCGGACAACCAGCCAAATGCCGCTCCAACGCCAGCCGCTCCTGGGCGGTCAGGTCGTCACCGACCGCCAAGGCGACCAGTCGTCTCGCTCGTCGGCATGTCAACCACCAGCCAGTCATGACGCAGCACCTTCTTCTGAAACGTCTGAGCTGTCGGCCGGCGCCCCGTCGGTCGGCACGTCGACCGCCGCCAGCTCCGCGCGACCTGCCCACAGCCGCATGAACCGCATTCGAGCCTCCGCCAGCCGCCAGCGAATGGTCGCCTCCTTCCGGTTCAAAATGGCGGCGACTTCGGCCGTCGAGAAGTTTTCCAGGTCCCGCAAAATCAACACGGTTCGGTACGTTTCCGGCAGCATTTGAATGACCGCCCGCACCTCTTGTTGAATGTCGGCCGCCTGACGGGGGTCGGGCGAGGGCGGGTCGGTGTCGACGCTGTCCAACGAACACGTCACCAGGGCACGGCGACGGCGACGTTTCACTTTTCGCAGGTAGTCCAGCGTCAGGTTCACGCCGACCCGGAACAACCACGGACCGAACCGCCGCGACGTGTCGAACGACTCCAGCCGCTCGTACACCCGGAGGAACGTCTCCTGTGCCAAGTCGCGAGCCAGCTCTCGGTCCTGCACGAAACGGTAAATCACTCGAATCAACCGCCGTTCGTACCGAACCACCAGCTCGCCAAAGGCGTCTTTGTCTCCGCGGCGAGCGTGTTCGACCAGACGGGCGTCACTGAGCGAAGCCTCACAGCCCGCCAAGTCCGTTTCCTTGCTGCGCTGCTGCGACCGGGTTCCCATGGCTCCGTCTTCCGCTTGGACGGGTAACTGCTTTCGACCCAACAAACTTACGCCGCCGCCGAGACCAGCGTTGGAGGATTTTACGCGGGGCCACAAGCCGGGGCCAACAAGGGCGCGTCGGCCCGACTGCGAGCCGGGCTCCCGCGGGGAGCCCGTCGGCTCCTCGAGGACCCGCCGCAGTCGGTCTGGTCACAGGAGCGGGAATGTGGTAACAGTTCGCGGGGTTGGAGCGGTCCGGCCGGCAGTTTGGACCGTCGCCAGCGGGCGCCGACCGTCGCGGGAAGACGACGTCGTCGGCGCACGGGCGAGGGCGACGAAGCCACCCGCCGGCCGTCGCGGACCGAACCTCCGGCCACGGACCGTTCGACGTGCTCGGTCGCTTTTTCGCGAGCAAACGACGACGTGGACGGTGTTTTCGGCGTCGGTGCGGGTGTTTCAGACGCGGGACTGGTTGGAACGTTTCGACTCGGCGTCCCGGCCGCTCGAAGGTGGGGCTGTCGGTCGACGCAAGGACGACGCAAAGGCAAGGAGGTCGCACACGTGCCAGGGCCGGTTTGGGGACAACTGAGCGTGGTCGTTTTGGCCGGCGGACCGTCGGCCGAAAGGGAAATCAGTTTGCAGAGCGGCCGGGCAGTGGTCGCAGCGCTTCGTCAACGTGGCCACCAAGTCAGGTTGGTCGACCCGCTCCAGACGGACCTGCAAACCTACCCGTGGAAGAACGTCGACGCCGTGTTCGTGGCTTTGCACGGAGCGTTCGGGGAGGACGGGCAGGTCCAGCGACTGCTGCAAGAATTGGGCGTGCCGTTTACCGGCAGCGACGCCGACGCTTCAGCCGTCGCGTTCAGCAAGTCGGCGGCCAAGGAGCGGTTTGCCCAACACGACGTGCCGACGCCTCCGTACGCACTGGTGCACCGTTCGGACGAGCCGGACCGACTTCGTCGGACCGCCCAGGCTCTGGGCTTCCCGCTGGTCGTTAAGCCAGACCAGCAGGGCTCCAGCTTGGGCGTTTCCTGGGTCGACTCGCCCGACCAGCTTGCGGCAGCCCTGGACGAGTGCTTCCAGTACGACGCCTTCGCCGTGTTGGAACGAGCCGTGGTCGGCCAGGAGTGGACCGTCGCCCTGCTGGACGAAACCGCCTTCCCGCCCATTCGCATTGTCCCGGCCGCCGGCTTTTTCGACTTCCGGTCCAAGTACGAGGACGAAAAGACCCGGTACTTGTTTCCCACGCCGGAGCAGGTCGTGCTGGCTCGAACCCTGGTCGAGACCGCTCGGGCGGCTTGCCGAGCGGTCGGCGTGAGCGGCTTGGCTCGCGTCGACCTGCGAGTCGACCAGCGCGGACAGCCGTGGGTCCTGGAAATCAACACCGTCCCGGGCTTGACCGACCACAGTCTGGTGCCGAAGGCCGCCGCGCGGGCCGGCCTGTCGCTGGGGGAGCTGTGTGAAGAGGCTTTGGTGCGGTGCCTGGAACGGCAGGAGGCTCGACGACGCAGCGCTTAAGCCCACGCGTCCCTGCCCCTTCGGCAGCTCCACCCGACCGTCGGCCAAGCGCCTCACTCGCCGCACCACGCACCCGCTAACTGCTGGCACTGCGGTAGCTTTGCAGCGACCAGTAGAAAATGGCCCGGGAAAGAAGCAGCCCCAGCCCCGCTGCAAACGCTCCGAACACGGTCAACCAGGAAGGCTGCAACGCCTTTTGCAGCAAGACCCTCGCAGGCACCGTCACCACCAGCAGAATGGGAAACACGTACGTGAAGCAAAACCGCAGAAGCTCTCCTACCGGCGAGCCGCTGTAAATGCTGCGCGGGTAGCGAGCGAACACCGTAATGTAAAACCAAAAGTCGTAAAGCCCCTGGTGCCGCCCAAACCAAACGGCCGTGCTCGCCAAAGCCAACATGAGACTGTAAAAGAAGGCCACACCAACCAGCACACAGAAAAGGTACATCAGGACCGACACCAAACTGAGCTGCGTTTTCAGTCGGACCAGCGAGTAGGTCAGCAGAGACAGCGCCAGCAGCACCTGGTTGAGCATGGCCAGGTCCATTTTCTCGAACGAAATGAGGAACTGTGTGTCGATTGGCTTCAGCAAGGCGAAGTCCAGGTTTCCGGTCCGAATGAGCTCGCTGAAGTTCGCGCAGTTCGGCATGAAAAAAGTCTCGACCAGCGCGTTGATGAGCATGGCCGTGGCCATGAACGCGAAGTACTCTTCGCGTCTCCACCCACTGATGGACCGCACGTTGCTGTAAATGATGAGGAAGAGTGTCAGCTGCGCAGCAAACCAGAACGCTCGCGTCAGAACGGTAATGACGAAATTGCTGCGGAACATCATCTCCCGGATCAACGCGTTCCGGAAGAACGTCAACCAGACGCGCCCGTAGTTCGGTCCGGACGGGTCTCGCATGGCTGCTAGCCGATCTGAACGCCTCGTTCGCCTTCCACGACCTCTCCAATGACCCACGACGGCACACGCAGCTCGGCCAACCGCCGCCGCACGCTGTCGACGTAGAAAGGGTTCAAAATCATGACGTAACCGATTCCCATGTTGAAGACGCGGAACATTTCGGCGTCGCTGATTCGTCCCAGCTGCTGCAGCCAGGTGAAGCACGGAGGAACCGGCCAGGTTTTCCGGTCAATGACCACGCGACGGTCGGCCGGAAGAACCCGCTCAATGTTCTCGCTCAACCCGCCGCCGGTAATGTGAGCCATTCCGCGAACGACCGTCTTCACGCGGTAGTGCTCCAGCACCTCCGTCACGCAACGGGCGTAAATCCGAGTCGGCTCCAACAAGCATTCCCCCACCGTCTGTTCCAACTCCGGCACGTAGCTGTCGACTTTCAAACCGGCCAGCTGGAACACGACTTTCCGAATCAGGCTGTAGCCGTTCGAGTGGAAACCGCTCGAAGCCAGCCCGAGCACGACGTCGCCCGGACGAATGCCGCGCCCGTCCACCAGCTTCTTTCGCTCCACGACTCCCACACAGAAGCCGGCCATGTCGAAGTCGCCGGGAGCGTACAGGTCGGGCATGACGGCCGTCTCGCCGCCCAACAAAGCCGCTCCCGCCTGCACACATCCGTCCGACACCCCCCGAACCAGCTCGACCACCAGCTCCGGGTCGTCTCGACCCATGGCCAAGTAGTCCAGGAAAAAGAGCGGCTCGGCCGCCAGGCACAGACAGTCGTTGACACACATGGCCACCAGGTCGATGCCGACCGTGTCGAACTTCTGCGCCAGCACGGCCACCTTCAGCTTTGTGCCGACCCCGTCGGTGCCCGAGACCAGAACCGGGTCGCGGTAGTTCCGGGCGAAAAGGCGGCTGTTGTAGTCCAGACGGAACAGTCCAGCGAAGCCGCCGGGCAAGTCAATGACGCGCGGCGTGTGCGTTCGCCGCATCAACCGAGGCAACCGCCGCATGGCCTGCTGGTACAGGTCCAGGTCGACCCCAGCCGACTTGTACGTGACCTCTTCCATGCCGCTCATCTTAGTTGCCGGCGAGTTTCAAACCAACTGCGTCGGCTACCGGACGCGGGCTCGCCGAGGACTTCACGCCGCCAGCCGCCAGCCGGGTCCAGACCGGTGGGCGGGCTGGTGCGGTGGGCTAGAGCTCGAGGTTGCGCGGACGTGCCGTCTCGGCAAGAAAGGCGGTCTGGGCAACTGGCTGCGGGCGGGTGGGGTGCCACGGCGTGTGCCGGCGGTGGAAGGGTCGACCGTGGGTAAAGCTGGGCGCTTTGGTGAACCCTTGCGGCTTTTTCTGAATGAACTGAGAAGTCCAGATCAAACGGCTGTGTTGCGTTTCCGGGGCGGAAAACGGATTCGCCGAGCTGGCCGGGTCGTCCGATCTAATGGGTTGAACTAGAGGTACCGATTGTTCGGTTTCTCAGAAATTTGCCGCCTTTTTGCACGGGAGACTTGGCTGTGAGGCTTTCGGACTGGTTGCAGGGACTGCGAAGAAACCGACGCTCCAAGCCACGTGCTCGCCGCCCGCAAGCTTCCCGCCCGCCCGCCGAGTTGTTGGAGGACCGCACGCTGCTCAGCGTGACCAGCACGTTCTTGCAGCCGGCGGGTGAGCTGTCGATTGTGGCGGACGGCGGCGAGTCGATTGCCGTGGGCTCGACGGCCGGAGCCACTCCGTTGGTGCAGGTGCTGGTCGACGGAGTCGTGGACTCGTCTCTGCCCGACATTCCAGCCGCCTCCGTGCAGACCATTCTGGTTCGCGGCGGTGAGTTGGCGAACGTCATTGACCTGAGCGGCGTTCACAGCTCGGTCTTCACGGGGCTGACGCGGATTGAGGTTTACGCGGGCAACGGCGACGACCAGATTCTGGGCACGGACGACCCGGCGCTGGTCGACCAATTGGACGCCGGACACGGGGACGACACGGTTTGGGCGTTTCAAGGCGACGACGTGGTGGACGGCGGGGACGGCAACGACCTGCTCGACGCCGGCGCCGGCGCCGACAGCGTCTTTGGCAACGACGGCAACGACACCCTGCTCGGCTCGACCGGCAACGACACGCTCGACGGTGGCGACGGAAACGACTCCCTCAGCGGCCTGGACGGCACCGACTCGCTGCTCGGCGGTGACGGCGACGACACCCTCTTCGGCGGCGCTGGCGACGACACCCTCGGTGCCGGTGCGGGCAACGACCAGTTGGTCGGTGAAGACGGCAGCGACCTGCTGGCCGGCGACATTGGCGACGACTCGCTGTTCGGCGACAGCGACGACACCACCGTGGCCGGCGACGGCTCCGACACCTTGCTGGGCAACAGCGGGAACGACCAGTTGTTCGGTGGCGGCGGCTCCGACTACCTGAACGGCGGCTCCGGAAACGACTCGCTGACCACCGGCACCGATTCCGGCGGCGTGGTCGCGCAGTCCCGCCTGTTCGTCGTCGCGGCCGACGGCTCGAACACCATTGTCGAGATTGACCCGGTGACGGGAGCCCACCTCAACAGCTTCGCCGCTCCGGAACCGGTCAGTGCCGGCCCGGACGGCCTGGCCTTCGACGGAACCACCCTGTACTTCCTCAACGGTTTCGGCACGGACACGCTGTACGAACTCGACCCCGCCACCGGCTCGGTCCTCGACTCGACCCCCATTACCACCGGCTCGGGCAACTACAGCGGTTTGGCCGTGCTGAACGGCCTGGTCTACATCGAAGACTTTGCCAACAACGACATTCTGGTCTTCGACCCGACCACCAATTCGGTGGTCAACGTGCTGGACATCGACGGCGTGAACCCGGGTGTGACGCTGAGCGGCGAGCTGGCAGGAATCACCGACCCGGACCGGCTGATTGCCACGCGAGCCTCGGGGTTGGAGGTGTTCGAAATCGACCCGACCACCGGCCAAGTCGTCAGCAGTTTCGCTCCCAGCACCGCCAACGCTGGTCGCTACATTGGCGTGGCCGTGCTGGACGGCGAGATTTACCTGAGCTCGGCCACGTCGACCAGCGTCGACGTCTTCTCGCGCAGCGGTCAGTTTCAGCGGTCGGTGACGGTGGGCGTGGGCAGCAGCGCGTTGGGTGGCGACGACGTTCCCAGCGTCGTGCCGGTGACTGCGTCCACGCCGACGGGCGGCTCGTCGGTCTTGCCCGGTGTGGTGCTGGAGTCGGAACCGAACAACTCCATTGTCACCTCGCAAAACTTGGACAACGAGCCGTGGAGCCTGTCGAACAACTTCGACATTGGCGACACGCTGACGAACACCTCCACGACCATTCCACACATTACAGTCTTTGGAACGGGTGACGGCAGCTTCGACTACTACTCGTTCACGGTCTCGCAGGCGGGAGCTCGCGGCATTTTCGACATTGACGCGGGCGAGAGCTTGACGGACCCGAGCGGCTCGCTGGACGCCGAGCTGTTCCTCTTCGACTGGTCCGGCAACCTGTTGGCTCAGAACGACGACGCTCCGACCAGCTACGGCGGCGGGGGCAGCGAGAGCATTGCCGACCCGTACTTGGAATACACCTTCTCGGCTCCGGGCTTGTACGTGCTGGCTGTGGCCGAGTTTCCCTCCTCGGGCAGCTTTGGTGGCGTCAGCGGCAACGTGCCAGACACGGGCGACACTTACACGCTGCACATTTCAGTGGAAGGGCACTCGGTCGAGGGCGGCGAGACTGGACCGACCGAAACCCTCCCAGACACGCTCCTGGGCGGTGACGGCGACGACTGGCTCCAGGCCGGACCGACCGACGACCTGCTCAACGGGGGCGCCGGCAACGACTCGCTGGACGCCGGCGCTGGAGCCGACACGCTGTACGGCGACACCGGCGCCGACAGTCTGTCCGGCGGCGACGGCGACGACTGGCTCTACGGTCACGGCGGTTCCGACACTTTGGATGGCGGCAGCGGCGACGACCGACTCTACGGAGGCTCCTCCGGCCGCGACTCGCTGTTGGGCGGCGGCGGCAGTGACGTGCTGGTCGGAAGCCCGAACGACGACACGCTCGACGGCGGCGCCGGCAACGACAGCCTGTTCGGCAGCGCCGGCGCAGACCGGTTGCTGGGCGGCGAGGGCGACGACTGGCTGAAAGGGCAGGGCGGAAGCCACGACACGCTGGACGGCGGCGAGGGACTGGACACACTGGTCTGGAACGTCGGCGCCGGCAGCGACCGACTGGTGAACAGCGGCGGACGCGACCTGGTCGAAATTCGCGGCACGAACGGAGTCGACACGCTGGTCGTCGGCCAAAGCGGCTCGGCGCTAACCGTCAGCGACGGAACGGGAACGGCCCGGCTGCAAGGAGCCTTCGGCTCGGTGTGGGTGGCCGCCGGAGCGGGCGACGACGTGGTGGCCGTGACGGACCTGGACGCCGTCCCGCCCATTTCGCTGACCGTCGACGGACAGGCCGGCAACGACTGGCTGACGGCGGCCGGTGCAGCTCTCGGACAGGTCCGGCTGACTCTGCAAGGCGGCTACGGCAACGACACGTTGGACGGCAGCCAAGGAACCGACACGCTCGACGGCGGCGGCGGCAACGACTCGCTCACCGGCGGCGACGCCAGCGAGTCCCTGCTGGGCGGTGACGGACAGGACACGCTCAGCGGCCAAGGCGGTGACGACACGGCCGACGGCGGTGCTGGCAACGACTCGGTCCTCGGCGGCGACGGCAACGACTCGCTTCTGGGCGGCGACGGCAACGACTGGCTGGACGGCCAGGAAGGCAACGACTGGGCCGACGGCGACGCGGGCGACGACACGCTGAGCGGCGGCGCCGGCACCAGCACCGCCGACGCCGACACCCTGCTCGGCAACGCCGGCTCCGACTACCTCTTCGGCGGCCGCGGCAACGACTCGCTCGACGGCGGCATGAACGACGACTACCTGAAGGGCCAGGGCGGACACGACACGGTCGACGGCGGCGAAGGCAACGACACCGTCTTCGGAAACATTGGCAACGACCTGCTCCGAGGCGGTGACGGCAACGACTGGCTCGACGCCGGCGACGGCCAAAACTCCGTCTCGGGCAACGACGGCGACGACACCGTCCTGGGCGGCCAAGACGACGAAACGCTGCTCGGCGGTGACGGCAACGACCTGGTCTTCGGCAACCTGGGCGACGACGTCGTGCTCGGAGGCAACGGCAACGACTACGTCAAAGGCCAAGCCGGTCGCGACACCTTGGCCGGCAACGACGGCGACGACACCCTCGTCGGCAGCCCGGGCGAAATCGACGAGTCGTTCACTCTGCCAGACAGCCTGCTGGCCGACCTGAACGAGCTGTGAGCACGCGAGAAGGGCCGGCCGGAGCAAGCCAGGGTTGAGGGCCGTCGAGCGGGACGGGGGCGACCGGTCGAAGGGCAGGCGGTCGAACTGGCTCGGTCGCTCGCGACCCACCGCCAACCCAACCGCTCACCGGCGGCCGGGGCCTTCGACTCGGACGAGCGGCCCACCGGCCCGGTCTTCGCAAACAGGTCAGCTGGTTCGGTCTGTCTGCCCGACGTCGGGCCACCGGCTCGTTCTGCGCAGCCGCTCGTTCGCTTCTCGGCTGTCGGACTGTCTGGAGCAGACCTTGGCTCACTCGTGTGAGCTCGCGGCGGCCCGGCGCCAACGACCGTCGTCTCGCTGCGGCACTCGCCGCCGAGCTCGGGCTGGTGCAGCCTCACGCCTCGGTCGAGCGGCCACTGCCCTAAGAAAAAAGCCGTCCCTCCGCCCTTTCTTGCTTTCCTGTCTGGGTTTGCGCGTTGCCTTCCCACTTTTTCGCCTTTTTCGCTTGCGCCGAATTTGCGGGCTGTGCCGTTTCCGGCACTCCAACAGGAACACTCCGCCAAGAACGTGTACCGGAGACAACAGAATCATAGTCGGGTTTCCGAAAACAAAGGTGACGCACGTTGTGAGGAAGGTGACGGACGGCCGTCTTAGCCGGCCAAGACGGCACGTGCCGTCTGTGACGGAAATCGGGCGTCGCGGCTTGGGCCGCTGGGGTGAGCGGCGCAGGGCCGGTGGGGAACGGGCGGTCGCCCGGTGAAGGGCCCGGCGGTCGGGCGAGGGACCGGTGGTCGGAACAGCGGCCGCTCCGCGCCCCAGGTCGTGGCGTCGGTCAGGAAGGAGGCTCGGTCAAAGAGGAAAAGCGAGCCGCACGACGGCCGGTCAGGTTTTCGAGAAGGGAGACGTTTCCAATGACAGGCAGACGCGTACACAGAAAGGGCAACCTGCTGAAGGTGCTGGCTGCCGCCGCTCTGGTCACAACGTGGACGCTGGCTCGGGCACCCGCAGAAGAGGCTTGCCAGTCGTCCGCGGCGGAGGAGAACTGTGTCCAACCGTGCGAGGCCGACCAGTCGTTGCTCGACCAGGCCTTCTCGGTCACTCAGCCGTTGAAGAACGTGCCGCTGGACTTCGTGCCGGGCCTGGACTTGTTGGACGGCTCGACGCTCACGTTCAGCGGCGACCTGCGACTGCGACTGATGGACGAAGCGGACCGGCTGCGACCGGGGGGGCCGGGACGGAGCAAGTACGAGCTGTGGCGCTGGCGGAACCGACTGGACTTCCGGGCCGGCCAGCGTTTCCGGTTGTTCGTCGAACTGTTGGACGCGTCGCAGTTCGGTGAAGAATTGCCACCGACGGGCATCGACGTCAACCGCTGGAACCTGCAGAACTACTTCGTGGACGTGGCCCTGCTGGAGCGGAACGGTCGGCCGATTACGTTGCGAGTCGGACGGCAAGAACTCGACTACGGCTCGACGCTGCAAGTCTCGTCACTGGACTGGGCGAACACTCGCCGGAATTTCGAGGGCTTCCGAATCATCAGCCCCGGCGACGTCCTCGACATCGACGCCTTCGTCACCCGACCGGTCAACACGGCAACCTACCTGAACCCAGCAGCAGTCGGCGAACCGCCGCTGGCCCGCTACGACAACGCTCGTGACGAACCCGACGACACACGCTGGTTCAGCGGCATTTACCTGACCTACAAGGGAATCGAGAACAACCTGTTCGACCTCTACTGGTACTGGCTGGAGACGGACAACGAGTTCGACGCGGCGTGGGGAGCCGGCTCGGTCGGCGGAGACCGTCACACGTTGGGCCTGCGTTGGCGAACCACGCAACAACTGCTCGACGAGAACGGTGCGGCCTGGTCGATCTGGAAGCTGGAGGTCGAAGGAGGCTTCCAGTTCGGTAAAGACAACCGCACACTGGCCGACATTACCGCTCGACGAGACGTCTGGGCCGGGTTCTTCACGACGACGGCCACAGTGACTCTGCCCCAGGCGTTCTGGAGCCCCACGGTGAAGTTTCTGTACTACTGGGCCTCCGGTGACGACGACCCCAACGACAACCACGACGGCACCTTCAGCTCGCTGTTCCCATTCGGCCACTTCTACTGGGGAATCATCGACAACGTCACCGGCCAGAACCTGCAGGACATCAGTCTGCAGTTCGCTTTGAAACCACTGGAGAAACTCACGCTGGCGACCCAACTGCACTGGTTCGACTTGGATTCGCGCTGGGACTACCTCTACAACGTCGCCGGTGTTCCGCTCGGAACGCCGAACGGCACGGCTGAAATCGGCGAGGAACTGGACCTGATTGCCACCTACCCGATTCACGAAAACCTGGTCGTTCAACTCGGCTACTCGTGGTTCTGGTACGGCTCGTACGTGGAGTCGCAGCCGAGCCTGCGACGCAACGACGCCAAGCAGTTCTACCTGCAGACGGTGTTGAAGTACTGAGCTGCGACCGGAGCGAGCAAGTCGAGGCGTCGACCAGCCACGGCTCAGTCGAAAGCCACAGCGCTGGCCGGCCAGGTTCCAGCCAGCTCAGGCCGTTCCCCAAAACGCGTGCCGTCTCGACCCAAGCTTCTGGCTCCACCAACAGTCCCCTCTTCCCCACGGCACGGGGAAAGGGGACTTTTTCTTGCCGCACGGTCGACTTGTCGTTTCGGACCGGGCCGGCAAGACGGTTTGGTCGCGTTCCGATTACCGGTTTGCAGCCAAGCGGTTCCTTCCGGTGTGTTCCGGGCGAGCAGAAAGCCGGAGGTGACGGGCCGACTTTCGCACCGACTGGACGCTCCTTGTGGGCCGTTTTCGGACCAAGGGCTCGCAAGAGGTCTCAACGTCACGTTCGGTCGACGGAAGTCATCACAACGGCACGCGGCGGTCGTGGACGCTCGAGCCCGGGGAAGAAGTGGAGGCTGTCGGGGAATTGGAGGGCCACGCTCCGTCGTGCCCGCCACGAACCTCCGCCTCCGTCTTGAGGCAAGCCGACGAGGCACGCCCCAACGCCTCCGAGACGCCCGAGTGCCGAGAAAACGCGGGACGAATTCCCGGACACACTCAAGAAATTTTTCGGGCTGGCCTCGGAAGGCGGGAAACCGGTCGCGCAAAAACACAATTTGTGTGCACTGGTTTGTGAGCCCTTTCGGCTACGCGGTGGCGTGCGTGGTTTCTGGGAGCGAGCCGGTGTCCGGGGGCCGCTGCAGCACCGCTCGTGACCCGCACAGCCGTAACTGCTAGACAGAGGCCGGGCTAGTGGATTCTCAGTACGGCCGGGCTCGACCTGTGGTCAGCCCACTGTCACGGCGCGCAGTCGGGCTGGCGGAAGGGTGGTGAGACCGGCGGCGAAGAAAAGAAAACTGCAGTAGACGGGTTTCTTTTAGCCACTTTCAGTCTAAAGACTTGCGACGCAAAAAGACTTGACTCCCAAAGAAGGCTTTGCTAGTCTGGTGCAGACTGGCCACGCTGCCCGCGTGTCGGTCTGGCGAAAACCAACCACACCTGTTGGAGCAGCAGACGAGAATGAGGCTGGCGGGCCGACGGTTGCAAAACGTCGAGCGGTGGTGCAAGATGGTCCACCAGTAATTCCTTTCGAGCGGCTCGCTGGCATCGCCCCGGCGAAAAGGAAAGTTCAAAACAACGGCTTCGCTCTGACAACTTCCAACCATCCTGTCGGCTTGGCCACTCCGGGCGGAACGGCCCGAGCTTTGGACTCAAAACGTCAAGACAGACGTGTTGAAGGCGGCCGGAACAATGTCCGCAACTGACCAAACCCCTCCAGCCCCTGACCGAGCGAACGAGTCGGTCCCGACCGAGCAGCGCCGGTCGTTTCTGTCGTCGGTGTGCATGGCGTTGGGGCTGACCAGCGCGTACGGCACCTTTTTCGCTTTCGCTGGCCGGTTCCTTCTGCCCCGGCGACGTTCGGACAAGGCTTGGCAATTCGTCACCGACTTGGAGAGTGTTCGGGTCGGTGAGTCTTTCACCTATTGGTCACCCAATGGGTTGCCCGTGGTCATTAGCCGGGTGTCGGACAGGGGGACGGCGGACGACTTCATTGCTCTCTCGAGCGTCTGCCCTCACCTCGGTTGCCGCGTTCATTGGGAAGCAGCCGAAAAGCGCTTCGTCTGCCCCTGCCACAACGGCGTGTTCACTCCCGATGGCAAGGCCATTGCCGGGCCGCCGGCCAAGGCAGGGCAAAGCCTTTCGCGTTTTCCGTTGCTCGTCGACCGCGGGTTGCTCTACATCAAAGTTCACACCAAACCGCTTGTCTGAGGCCGACTGGGCCAGTGAAAGGAAGTAGGCGGCATGGGCAAGTTGTCTGATTGGCTCAGCGAGCGCATTCCCATTTCAACGGCCGATTTGGCCGAGTTTACCAACGAGCCGGTGCCGAACCACTTGCGACGGTGGTGGTTTTGCTTGGGCGGCACGCCGGCCTACCTGTTTGTCGTGCAAATCGTCACCGGCATCCTGCTGGCTTTCTACTACCAACCCGCTCCCCAAACGGCTTACGACTCGGTCCGCCGAATCACAGAAGACGTAACCTTCGGCTGGTACCTGCGCAGTCTTCACAAGTGGGGCGCCACGCTGATGATCGCTTCGGTCATCCTGCACCAGATGCGGGTTTACTTCACGGCGGCTTACCGGCGTCCCCGCGAGGTGAACTGGATGATCGGCATGTGCTTGCTGCTTTGCACGCTGGCCGTGGGCTTCACGGGCTACAGCCTGGTGTTCGAGCAGCTGAGCTACTGGGGAGCGACGGTCGGCGCGAACATCTGCGACACGATTCCCGTCGTGGGTCATTTCCTGAAGCTGCTGCTGTTGGGCGGCGAGGAGTACAACGAGGCCACCTTGCCGCGATTCTTCATTCTGCACGCAGCCGTCTTGCCGGTCACCATGATCGTCTTGCTGGTCGCTCACATCGGCCTGGTTCGGCTGCACGGAGTCACGGAGCTGCGGTTCGAAGACGAGCCGCCCGACACACCTCGCACTTACAACTTCTTCCCCGACCACTTCTACACCGAGCTGATCATCGGGCTGGTGATCATGGTCATTCTGACCGTCCTGGCGACGGTGTTGCCGGCGGAAATGGGACCGCGAGCCAATCCGCTGGTCACCCCGGAAGTGATCAAGCCCGAATGGTTCTTTTACGTCACGTTCCGCTGGCTGAAACTGTTTCCCGCCACCGTGGCCATCCTCAGCGCCGGACTCATCGTTTTCCTGATGATCGTCTGGCCGCTAGTCGACGCGTTGATCTGTCGGCTGACCAAGAACGAAGAAGTCAGCTTTTGGATCGGCGTGTTGGGGGTCTTCCTGATTACCGGAATGACGGTCTGGGAGGCCGCGGTGAAACACTGACAAACAGCAAGTGGGTGTGAGCGTCAACCTCGCTGACTTTCTGGTCGGCTAGTGGAGCCGTCCGGTCTGAGGCTGTGGGAGAAACGAGAACCGCAAGAGGCCGCGTCTTGGGGAATCGGAAGGGTAACTGGGCATGCAACTGACCACGAAACGCTACGTCATTGGTGCGCTAAGTGCGCTGTTCCTGCTGTCGTTGGTGTTCGTGCAGGCGATGGAAGTGATTCGCAAGCGGGAGGAGGCCGGTCTGGCTGCCCCGCACATCGCCGTGCCGGCAGCGTCGAAGAGCTGTGTCGACTGCCACGGGAACATTTCCCCGGGAATCATCCAGCACTGGAAGGGCAGCACACACGCCCGGAAGGGAGTGGGCTGTGTCGACTGTCACCAGGCCAACCAAGAAGACGCCGACGGGTTCGAGCACTACGGCGCTCGAATCGCGACCATCGTCACGCCCCGAGACTGCTCACGCTGCCACCAGCGAGAGTACCAGGAGTTTGAACGGAGCCACCACGCCAAGGGCGGCAACATCCTGGCTTCGCTGGACAATTTCCTGGCCGAGACGGTCGAAGGGGCACGCATGACCTTCAACCCGCACTCGCCGACGCCCGGACGCGGCGACATTCAATCCGCCAACGGCTATGCCAGCGCGTTCCTGGGCTGCCAGCAGTGTCACGGGAGCAAGGTGGCTCTGTTGGCCAAGGACGGCGGAAAAATCACCGTCGACGACCTGAAACCCGACGCCAACGGCAAGCCGACCAACCTGGCTGCCCTGGACCGAATCGCCAAGGACGAGAGCGGCCGTCCTCTGTACCACCCCGGCACTTGGCCCAACACGGGCATTGGTCGCATCAACCTCGACGGCTCGCTCGGTTCCTGCTCGGCCTGCCACAGCCGACACGACTTCTCGCCGCGGCGAGCTCGTCAGCCCGAAAACTGCGGCAAGTGCCACCTGGGCCCCGACCACCCGCAGAAGGAAATCTACGAAGAGTCGAAGCACGGCGTGGCGTACCGCGACCTGCGAGACCAGATGAATTTGGACTCCAAGTCGTGGGTGCTCGGAAAAGACTACTCGGCCGCGCCTACCTGCGCCACCTGCCACATGTCCGGACACACGCGGAACGGCGGACGCGTGACGCACGACCCGGGCGAGCGGATTTCGTGGTCGAACCGACCTCCGGTCAGCGTGTGGTTGGACACCGACGCCGAAGGCAACATTGTCAAAGAAACCGACCCGGTCAAGCGGCGGAAACTGGTGGCGTTCCCGGCCGAGAAGAAGCGGAACAACATGAAGGACGTGTGCCAGCACTGCCACACGCCGGACTACGTCAACGCGTTCTACAAGCAGTACGACGAGTTGGTCGTTCTGTACAACGAGAAGTTCGGCAAACCAGGGCAGGCCATCATGAACGCCCTGAAGGAGAACGGGCTGATTACGCCAACCCAGTTTGACGAGGAAATCGAGTGGACGTGGTTCTACTTGTGGCACCACGAGGGGCGGCGAGCTCGACACGGGGCGTCGATGATGGCGCCGGACTACACGCACTGGCACGGCATGTACGAGGTCGCCGAGCGCTTCTACGAGCAGCTGATTCCACAAGCACTGGAAATCGTGCGGAAGGCCGTCGAAGAAGGCAAAGCCGCACAGGCGGAGCCGGTGGCCAAGTTGATTGACGAAATCTTGTCGCGGCCGGAGCACGAGTGGAAGTTCAAGGGGAAGACGCCGGGAGCCGACGCCCTGAAGCTGCTGCACACCCAGCACGCTCAGGCCGACACCTCGAAGCAGTCGCAACCGGCTGCCGGCTCGAACCCCTCGTCGCCGAAGAAGCCGGCCCAACCGAAGGCCAGTGAGAAAAAGGAGGCCGGCGAGGCGAAGAAGTAGCGTGGAAGCCAGCCGAGGCCGGCTGAGCGGCCCCGACCGCCTCAGCCGCCCCGCCAGGCAGCTCAAACCGACCAGACGCTTCCTTCAACCGAAGGCGGCGCTTCGCAAAGAAAAAGGTCTGGAAGAGCGAGGCCGCGACGAGCGGCTGGTGGTGAGAAGTCGGTCGTTTGGCGCTTGCAGGTCAAGCGAAGTCCGCTTCCGGGACGCCGGCTGTGAAACACTCGCGGCTGGCAACGGACGTGAGTCGAGAAATGCAAGACCGTCTCAGCTGGTGCTGAAGCGGAGCCGTGGTCACCGTCGGACAAGAGCAAAGGAACAGAGCCGTGTTGGATCGACGAAACTTCCTGGTCCGACTGGGCGTGGTCGCCGGATCGGCCATGCTGTGTTCGTGCCGTGAGGACGGCAAGGTCGAGCTGCAACCGCTGACGTCGGACGAAGGGATTCGTTGGGACAAGGCCCCGTGCCGTTTCTGCGGTACCGGCTGCGGAGTCGAAGTGGGGGTGAAGGACGGCCGCGTCGTGGCGGTCCGCGGGGACCAGCAGTGCGACGTCAACCGCGGCCTGTTGTGCGTCAAGGGCTACCACCTGCCTGCCATTCTTTACGGCAAAGACCGTCTGAAGTACCCGCTGCTCCGCAAACCAGACGGCGGCTGGAAGCGAATTTCGTGGGACGAAGCGCTGAACCTGGTCGCTCAAAAATTCAAAGAAGCCCTTGAGCAGCATGGGCCCGAGTCGGTGGCCGTCTACGGCAGCGGTCAGTGGACCATCTTCGACGGCTACGCGGCGCTGAAGTGGGTCAAGGGCGGCATGCGGAGCAACAACATTGACCCGAACGCCCGACTGTGCATGGCCAGCGCCGTCATGGCGTTTGTCACGCAGTTTCAGAGCGACGAGCCGATGGGCTGTTACGACGACTTCGAGTACGGCCAGGACTTCGTCCTCTGGGGCAACAACATGGCTGAAATGCACCCGGTCCTGTTCAGCCGAATTTTGGAGAACAAGCGCCAGAACCCGACCGTTCGAATCATCGACGTCGCGACTCGCTGGACGCCCACCTCCGACTACGCCGACGTGTTCGTCCAGTTCCGACCCGGCACGGACCTGGCCTTGGCCAACGGCATTCTGCACCTGTTGGTCGAAACGGACCGGGTCAACCACGCGTTCATTGAAGAAAACGTGGTTTTCAAGCGGGGGATTGAGGACCTGGAGCAAATTGGCTACGGGTGCTACGGCGAGCAGGCCGAGCGGTACACGTTCAAGGACAAGGCACGAGACAGCTCGTTCGAGGAACTGCGTCAGTTCCTCAAGGACTACACGCCGGAGAAAGTCAGCCAGATTACCGGCGTTCCTGTGGAGCAGATTCACCTGCTGGCGGACATCTACGGTGACTTCTCTCGCAGAACCGTCAGCCTGTGGTGCATGGGGGTGAATCAGCACGTCCGCGGAACCTGGATGAACAACCTTATCAACAACCTGCACCTGCTGACGGGCAAGATTAGCCAGCCGGGCAACAATCCATTCAGTCTGACCGGCCAGCCGTCGGCGTGCGGCACGGTACGTGAAGTCGGCACGTTGTCGAACCGGCTGCCGGCTGACTTGGTGGTCGTGAAAGAGGAGCACCGGGCGATTGCCGAAAAAATTTGGGGCCTGCCGCCGGGAACCATTCCTGCCAAGCCGGGCTACCACACGGTCGACATGTTTCGGGCGTTGAGCCGCGGAGACATCAAGGCCATGTGGATTCAATGCACGAACCCGTGGGTGACGTTGCCGAACCTGACCCGTTTCCAACGCAAGCCCGGAGACGGTCGGTTCGTCGTCGTCAGTGACATTTACCCCACTCCCACGACGGCCGTCGCCGACTTGGTGCTGCCTTCGGCGGCTTGGGTCGAGCGGGAAGGAATGTTCGGCAACAGCGAGCGACGGACTCAGCACTGGAACAAAATGGTCGAACCGCCGGGCGAGGCCAAGGAGGACGCCTGGCAAATCATTCAGGTCGCCAAACGCATGGGCATGGGACACCTCTTCCCGTGGCCGGACGACGACTGGCACAAGCCCATGTTCGAGGAGTACCGGCAGTTCACGCTCGGCACCGGCAAGGACCTGGCCAGTTACGAGGAACTGAAGGCGGCCCGAGGCCTGCGCTGGCCCGTCGTCAACGGAAAGGAGACCCGCTACCGCTACGCGGCCGGCTACGACCCGTACGTCAAGAAGAAGTCGGGCGTCCATTTCTACAAGGCCAAGGGGTACGGCGAACGAGCGGCGGTGTGGATTCGGCCGTACCACCCGCCGGCCGAAGTGCCGGACGAGCAGTACCCGTTCTGGCTGTGCACCGGGCGGGTGTTGGAGCATTGGCACACCGGCTCCATGACCCGCCGGGTTCGGCAGCTTCACCAAGCCGTGCCGCAAGGGTACGTCGAGGTGAATCGAGCGGACGCGGCCGAGCTGGGCATTCGGTCGGGCGACCTGGTGCGAGTGGTCAGCCGTCGCGGCGAAGTCGTGCTGCCCGCACTGGTGGACGGCCGCGGCAAGCCTCCGAAAGGCTCGGTCTTCATTCCGTTCTTCGACGAGAAAAAACTGGCCAACCTGCTCACGCTGGACGCCATGGACTGCATTAGCAAAGAGCCGGACTTCAAGAAGTGCGCCGTCCGAGTGGAGAAGGTCTAAGGATGAAAACGCTTCCGTGGATTGTTGTGCTGGGCGTCGTCGCCGGCTTGGCGGGCTGTAACCAGCCGGCCGGTCCGCAGACGGCGTCGCCTGAAGGCCTGACGGTCGCCACCTGGGCGGAACGGGCGGAGCGGCGGGCTTACGACGGAGCTCCACCGGTCATTCCCCACCCGCCGCTGTCGGGCCGCTGCGTCGAGTGCCACACGGCGGAAGGCAGCGTCCGACCGCCCATTGGAGTCGCTCCGGCCAACCCGCACCTGAAAACACCGGGAATGAGCGACGCCAGCCGGTGTCGACAATGTCACGTGTTCAAAGTGACGGACGACCGTTTTGCCGTCAACGACTTTCAGCCGCTGCGGCGCAGCAGCCCTTACGGCGAGCGGGCTCACGCGCTGGCGCCACCCACCATTCCACACCCGCTTTGGATGCACGAAGACTGCGCGGCGTGCCACGCCGGACCAGCCGCTCGGCCCGAGATTCGTTGTACGCACCCCGAGCGGCTCCGTTGCCGCCAGTGCCACGCCGCCTCGCAGCCGCCGGAAGCTCTGGCCGGCGCCACTTTTGAGCCCATTGAGCTGAAGGTGAATTGACCACGACGGTCCACAGACCGTCCGGCTTCTGACTTCGAGCCCGCTCTGGCTCGTCCCGCGTCGGCGGCCGCAGTCCGCGCGCCCGCCTGCCCGCTCTGCTCGTGTCTTCGCCACGCCGAGTTGCCTCACGACGGGAACCGGCCGCCGACCCCGGCTGTTTCCGCCTTGGCTTGTGCAAGTTTCCCGCTTTCTGCAAAATGCCGGGCGAGACTCTGAACCGCTCCCAGCGTTCAGAGCTCTGTTGCATCGGTGGGCCACCGAACGCAAGACTCACCGGCAAGACGAGTTCGAGGCTGCGCGTGGAGGTCGCGGCTGGCCGGCCCAGCGTCGGAGCCGTCTCTGCGCGACGCCCTTCGTCTGTTAGACGGCACGCAGCTCGCACGACGAAGACAGCAGGGGACCGTTCATGAGCAACCGACAGGCAACACGGACACGCGTTCTCGGAACCGCTCGTTCTCGCCCACGGCACTGGTCCCGGCCTCCCGCTCGACGTCTGACCGCGCTGGCCGGTGCGGCTTTCCTGCTGGCCGCTTTTGTGACCCGCACGTCCTTTTGCCAGCAGAACCGCTTCGCCACCGAAGACAGCCGAAGTGAGTACGTCCACTGGATTGAGCTGCGAGACACCTCGGGCAACGTCATTAACCCGGCTGACCCCAACGCACCGCCGTACTCGCCTCGCCACACCTGCGGCAAGTGCCACGACTACGAGGCCATTTCTCAGGGCCACCACTTCAACCAGCTTCTCGGGAACACCCCGGCGGGACGTCCCGGCGAGCCGCTGATTTGGACCGACCTGCGCACGGGCACGCAGCTCCCTCTTTCCTACCGAGGTTGGCCTGGAACGTACAAGCCAGCCGAGGTGGGGTTGACCTGTTGGGACGTGGTGCTGAAGTTCGGCGGTCACTTGCCCGGCGGTGGTCCGGGCGAGCCGCCGAAAGAGGCTCTGGACCAGACGCCCGCTGCGACTGCCGGTGGCTCCTCGACCGCCCAAGCCGACAGCCCGTCGGCCGGCGCCGGTTCGGCCTCCTCGGCGAAGGAACAGCCCGCTCAGACAGGTTCGCAGTCGGGCCAGGAAGCCGGCCGGTCCGCGGGGACGCCGCAGGAACCGACTCGGTGGAAGCTGTCCGGCTCGTTCGAAATTGACTGTCTGATTTGTCACAGTGCCGGAGGTGGTTACAGCACGCACCTTCGGGCGGCCGAGGTCGAAAAGCAGAACTTGGCGTGGGCTCCGACCGTCGCCGCCGCGTTGGCCGACGTCAAAGGGTCCGTCAAGACTCTGCCCGACTCGTTCGACCCGTCGCAGCCCTCCGACCCGAACCGCCCGGGCCCCAAGTTGCCTCAAACGGTCTACCGACAGGGCCGGTTCGTCGAGAGCAACAAGGTGTTGATTGAAGTGGTTCGCCGACCGCCCAACAGCGCCTGCTACTACTGCCACACGAACCGCATTGTTGGACCAGACGCTCCGGCCGAGTGGACGCGGGACGAAGACGTGCACGTCGAAGCCGGCTTGGCTTGCGCCGACTGCCACCGCAACGGCTTGGCTCACCACACGGTGCGCGGTTTCGAGGGGGAGCAGCACCCGACGGGCGAGTCGGTGGAGTCTTTCACGTGCCGCGGGTGCCACTTGGGAAGCGGACATGAGCTGGCCGCGCGGGGCGGCCACTTCGCGGCTCCCCACCCCTTGCACAAGGGCCTTCCGCCGCTGCACTTCGACAAGCTGACCTGCACCGCGTGCCACTCCGGACCGGTGCCGGGCGAAAAGCCGTTGCTCGTCCAGACCTCGCTGGCTCACGACTTGGGCCAGCCGGGTCACCGTCACGCCGACGACCCGCCGCAAATTGTCGCCCCCGTCTTCCTGAAGAACAAACAAGGCCAGTTGGCTCCGTACCGGCTCGTGTGGGCAGCCTTCTGGGGATTGATGAAAGGCGACCAGGTGGAACCGCTCAACCCGGAGCAGGCTTACAAAGAACTGCGTCGCGTTTTGCGAGTCCGTCGCGACATTCGCAAGGAGCTGGTGCGGGTGCGGTTGTCGACGGACGAAAAGGCGAAGGTGTTGGGAAAAGAACGGGCGAGCGTGCCCGAGTTTCGACTGACTGAGGAAGAAAAGCAGAAACTGGAAGAGTTGCTGAACCAGAAGCGAGCGGAAGGCGTTCCCGAAAAGTTGGCCGCCGCTCTGGCCGACCTGGCGAAAAAGCACCCGGACGCCACGCCTGTGTACGTGGCCAGCGGAAAGGTTTACCGGCTGGCGGCGGACGGGAAGTCGGTGGAAGAGTTCGACCACCCGGCGGCCGAGCCGTACGCGTGGCCGTTGGCTCACGACGTCCGACCGGCTGCCCAAGCCCTTGGAGCCGGAGGCTGCACCGACTGCCACTCCGACAGCTCACCGCTCTTCTACGCCACCCTGACCGCTCTCGGCCCCCTGCCTGACCGACAGCCGAAAAAAGCCACTTTCTACGAACTGCAAGGGTTTGACGCCCAGCTGTTGAGCGTGTGGAACCTGTCGTTCCGCGGACGCTCGGCGTTCAAGTGGTTCGGGTTTGTCGCCACGGGCTTGACCGGACTGGTTCTGCTGGTCGCTCTGTTGGTCGGACTGAACGGGTTGGTGCGTCTGGCGTGGGTCGGGCGTCGGTCGAGCTCGAAGGAGGCCGGCGCGAGTTCGAACCGGTCTGAGACGTCTTCGTAACTCGAGCGGCCGTCGGGTTGGGCCGGCCCGCTGCGAGGGAAAGAGCCGCCGGCGTCGAGGCAAAACTCGGAGAACGGCTGAAGCGGTCTGGCCGGCCCGCCCCTTCGAGACGAGAACAGAAACCCGAGACGGTTCCCGCCCGGCCGTCGGCCAGTGGCCGCAGCCGGCGTGTTCCGGAAGACTCCAACTGGGACAGACAAGACGGAGAACCCCAATGGCTGTGCAGGCCGTTTTGGTTCAACTGGCGTTCGTTGGACGCCAGACGTTCCTCCAAGTGACAGCGGTTCTGGGCCTGGCCGTTTTGGCTGCGGTGGTCCTGCACGTGCTCGGTTCGCTGGTGGCCCGAGCTCGCGGTTGGCGTCCGCCGCAACGTCCGCGGTGGAGTTGGTGGGAGCGACTGCTTTACTGGGTCACCGTCTTGGCCGTGGCCGTTCCGGCGGTCACCTCGCTGCTTTCGGTCGTCCTCCACGGACACATGGAAGACTGGTGGCTGCTGGCACACATGGTCGGCGCCGGCACGTTGCTGGGCGTGTTGCCTTTGCTCGCTCTGACCTGGGCCTGGCCCTGCCGCTTCCGGCTCAAGGAACAACTCCCGCCACCGGACGGCGAACGGTTCGGCTGGCTGGCCAAGCTGGCCTTCTGGCTGTTCCTGCTGGCCGCTTTTGTCACGGCCGCCAGCATGCTGGCCAGCATGTTGCCGTTGTTCGGCACGTCCACACTGGCGGCGTTGATTGACCTGCACCGCTACGCGGGCACCGCCACAGTGGCGGCCGCTTTGCTGCACCTGTACGCGGTCGTGGCACAGAAAGCGAAGCTGGCTTGACGAAAGTCAGCCTGGACAAGTCGGTCTGTCGTGGTCCGTCCACTTCGGTTGCTCGCCGGGCACGGCTGGCGCTGGCGTCTTGGCTGGCCGGAGGGCCGCTCACGTCACCGGCCCGAAGTGTTCCCCCCACTGCTCGGACAGCGGCTTGCCCAGAGCAATGGCCTGCGCGTACTCGTCGGTGCCCAGCGGTTGAAACCGCTTCAGCATTTCGACGTTCTGCCGAACCTGCTGCTTGTTGTGGACGCCAATGTTCGCGCTGACCACACCGGGCGTACTGAGCGCGTAGCGGAACGCCAGCTCCAAGTGCTCCAGCGGCATTTCCGGCGGCGCTTTCGGGTTGGCGTACGAGCCCTTCTTCCGATTGGCTCCGCCGAAAACCTTCATGGCCACAATGCCCACGTTGTGTTTGCGGGCGACCGGCAAAACGGTCTTCTCGAAGCCGTACGTGTGTCGGTCGACGAAGTTGACCACGGTCAGAAGCACGTCGACTTCGCCGGTTTCCAACACCTCAATGAACTTGTGCGGCCGGTTGTGTCCGGAAATGCCGAGGAACCGAAACTTCCCGGCCTTCTTCTGCTTGACCAGCCAGGTGAAGACACCTTCGTCGGTCAAGCCTTTCTTCGTGTCGCGGTCTCCCACGCTGTGGTAGTAGACCAAGTCCAGGTAGTCGGTCTTGAGTAACCGAAACGACTTCGACAGCGACTTCTCGGCCACGCTCACGTCGTCAGCCATGACCTTCGTGGCCAGGAAGACGTCCTTTCGACGGCGTCCCAGCGCCAGTCCAATGCCCTCTTCCGCCTGCTTGTACGCGGGAGCCGCGTCAATGAAGTTGATTCCCAGGTCAATGGCGTAGTTGACAATCTCGGCGATTTGCGGTGGCGGAATCTTGGGACAAATGCCGCAGGGAGCGGTGCCCAGGCACAGCCGAGTCACCGAGACGCCCGTTCGTCCCAGCACTTGCCGAGGCAACTCGGTGTCGGCGGCCTCGGCCCACCGGGCCTCGGCCAGAAACCAACTGCCGGCCGCAACTCCCGACTGCTTCAAGAACGTTCGACGCGTGACGAGCTGGAAGAACCGACGGGACATGTTTCTCTCCTTCAACAAACCAGCAGGGCATTGAGTGAGGTTGTTCGGTCCAGGGTTCGCCGGTTTGCGGGAAAACGAGTCTTGAGCGGCACCGTCGCCGAGCGGCTTGGTGCCGTTTTCATTTGAGGACCGGAGGACCGTGCTCGGGCGCGAACACCGAAGAGTCGTTGTTTTGAGCTCGCGCCGAGACGGTCGCCTCGTTTGGAGTGGGTCGTCGGTTTGGTCGACGGCACGTTTGGGCCGTCCTTGGGTTCTGATTCTACCGCGTCGAAACCGCAGGGGCAAAACCGACGCGGCTCGGACGTCGGCCGAGGCGTCCCTGCTGGAAGTGGCGGTTCGGTTCAGGTAAGTTGGTTCGCGGTGCGTGGAGTGGGCCGTGGTGTCTCGTAGGGCGGTCCGCTCCGCCGCGAGACCAGCTTCGGCCGACGGCAACGGCGGACGAAACCGGGCGGGCCGAGGCAGGTGCGTTGGAACCGACTCGCGGACGTGGCTAGTGAATGGAAAGTCGTTCGTTCGGCCGGTCGACTGAAGACAGGAGCGAGAGGCCATGACTAATCGACGGGATTTCTTGAAGACGGCGTTGGGCGGTGTGGCGGCTTGGCAGGCCTTGCAGCGAGGAGCGTTCGCTGCGGGAAGCGAGTCGCCGTTGCGAGTGGCGTTGATTGGAAGCGGCTGGTACGGAAAGACAGACCTCTTTCATTTGATTCAGGTCGCGCCGGTCGAGGTGGTCGGGCTGTGCGACGTCGACAAGCGAATGGTCAGCGAGGCGGCCGAGCTGGTTTCGCAGCGGCAGAGGTCTGGCAAGCGGCCGCCGACCTACGGAGACTACCGCCGGTTGCTTTCCGAGCAGAAGCCGGAGGTCGTTTTGATTGCCACGCCGGACCACTGGCATTGTCTGCCCATGGTGGCGGCGTGTCAGGCCGGCGCGGACGTCTACGTCCAGAAGCCCATTAGTTACGACGTGGTCGAAGGGCGAGCCATGGTGGCGGCGGCTCGAAAGTACCGCCGAACCGTGCAGGTGGGGCTGCAGCGTCGAAGCACCCCGCACTTGCTCGAAGCGTTCGAGCGGTTCATTCAGTCGGGCAAGCTGGGGCGAATCGCCTACGTCGACGTTCACAGTTACTACGGCAGTCCGAAAGACTTTCCGCCGAACGAGCCGCCGCCGGACTACTTGGACTGGGAAATGTACGTCGGGCCGGCCAAGTGGCGCGACTACAACCCGGGCATTCACCCGCGGCGTTGGCGGGCTTGTCGCGAGTTCAGCAACGGACAGACGGGCGACTTGTGCGTGCACTTCTTTGACTTGGTTCGTTACTTCCTGGGGCTGCGGTGGCCGCGACGCATTTCGGCCACCGGTGGCATTCTCATGCGCAGCCCGAACACGAACATTAACGTTCACGACACCCAGACCGCGTTGTTCGACTACGGCGAGGTTCAGGTGGTGTGGAACCAGCGGAACTGGGGTCAGAACCCCGAGCCGGATTACCCGTGGGGAGCGACGTTGTACGGCGAGAAAGGGACGTTGAAACTCAGCGTTCGCTCGTACGACTTCATTCCGAAGCGGCGAGGGCAGCGGGTCCACCGCGACTACCTGGACGAGCGGGACAAGTACCCGGAGGACGTCCAGCACAAGGAAACGGAGCTGTTTGCTGCGCCAGCCACACGCCGTCACATGCAGAACTTCCTGGCTGCACGCCGCGAGGGCAAGCGGCCAGTCGCCGACATTGAAGAAGGGTTCATTTCGTCTGCCTGCTGTATTCTGGCCAACTTGTCCATGGAGCTGGGGCGAGACCTTCACTTGGACCCGAAGACGGGCGAAGTGCTGGGCGACGAAGAGGCCAAGCAGCGGTTGGCTCGTCCCTACCGCGACGGCTGGCAGCACCCAACACCCGAGACGGTGTGAGCGCGTCGGGCGACGCTCCGGCCGGCGCTGGCAATTTGTCGGGCAATGGCCTAACATGCGGCTGTCGTGACCGTCTGCCGAGTGGCGGGAGGCGTCGCGTGCCGGCGCTGCTTCGCGCTTCCCGGCGAGCAGTCGGGTCTGCAACCGCCGTTGGAACCGGACCTTGGTACCGGCCACGTCGGGTGGCGGTCCGTTGGGCGAAGACGACTTGGCCCTTCCGGCCACGACCCCGTCGCCACGCTCCGGCCGTTTCAGACCGAGCCGTCACGTCCAGTCAAGCTACACTTCGAAACGAAGAAAGGGAGACGCAAGTCATGTTGAGCCAGACCATTCAGGACGCGCTGAACCGCCAGTTGAACGCCGAGTTTGCTTCGTCGTACCTTTACCTTTCCATGTCGGCCTGGTGCGAAAGCCAGAACCTGACGGGAATGGCTCAATGGATGCGAATGCAGGCCCAGGAGGAGTGGGAACACGGCATGAAAATTTTCGGGTTCATTCACGACCGCGACGGGCAGGTCGTTCTGGACGCCATTCCCGCCCCGCAGTCGCAATGGGACTCGCCTTTGGCCCTTTTCCAAGCCGCCTACGACCACGAGTGCGGTGTGACCCGCGGAATCAACGAGCTGGTCGACCTGGTGCTGCAGGAAAAAGACCACGCCACCTACACGTTCCTGCAATGGTTTGTGTCGGAGCAGGTGGAGGAAGAGTCGACGGTGAAGAGCATTGTGGACCGCCTGAAGTTGGTGGGCGACGAGGTTAGCGCCTTGCTGTTCCTCGACAGCCAGCTCGGTCAGCGGTCGTCGTCCACGCCCACCGGGCCGTAGTTTGGTCGTCGGGGCGCCGGCCGGCGCCCGCTCGAGCGACACGACGTGACCGGCTCGAACAGCCAGCTCGCCAACTTCAGGACAGCGACGGAAGCTGCACGGCGCGGCGGACGTCGCTCTCGGCCGAGCGACCCTCTGACTTCCTCGCCACTCTTCGCCACCGGTCGCGCTTCTCATGCCCCTGAACGTGTTCGACCTGGACGGCCTGCAGGCGGCCGCGTTCGTGGACCGGCCGAACCGTTTCGTCGTGCGCTGTCGGCTGGGGCGACGACTGGTCACGGCCTTTCTGCCGAACCCGGGACGACTGTGGGAGTTGCTGCTCCCGGGGGCGACCGTCCACTTGTTGCCGCGAGACGTCTCGGAGACTTCGACCACGAAGCACGCCTACACGGCCGTGGCCGTGGAGCGAGATGGCCGGCCCGTGCTCTTGCACACGCACTGGACCAACCGCGTGGTCCGCACGTTGCTAGAACGGCGACTCGTCCCCGGCCTGGAAGACGCAACGGTGCTGGCCGCCGAAGTGCAGGAAGGACGCAGTCGGTTCGACTTCTTGCTGCAGCAAGGTCGAAGCCGGCTGCTGTTGGAAGTCAAGTCGTGCACGCTGTTCGGCAACCGCGTGGCCATGTTTCCGGACGCCGTGACGGAGCGGGGACGGCGACACTTGTTGGAGCTGGCGTCGCTGAGTCGTCCTGGGCAACGGCCTGTCGTGCTGTTCCTGGTCCACACGCCCGACGTGGACTGGTTCCTTCCAGACTACCACACCGACCTGGCCTTCAGCCAAACGCTGCTCCACGTGCGGAACGAGCTGCAAGTGATTCCGGTCGCCGTTCGGTGGACGCGGCGACTGACGTTGAGCGGCCCGGTCAAGCGTCTGGAGGTTCCTTGGTCCTTTGTCGAACAGGAGGCTCGAGACCGCGGAAGCTACCTGCTGATTCTTCGGTTGAGCGGCCGTCGGACGGTCGAGGTGGGACGGCTCGGACGCCACGACTTCGCCCCAGGCTACTACGTCTACGTCGGCTCCGCTCAGACAGGCCTGTCGGCCCGGCTGGTCCGGCACGTCCGTCGCCGAAAAAGACTGCACTGGCACGTGGACTACCTGCGGCAAGTGGCCGACGAGTGCGTTCCGTTGGCCGTGCGGTCGTCCAGGCGTGAGGAATGCGAATTGGCGGGCGCTTTGGAAGGCCTGTTCGTTCCTGGCCCGACCGGGTTCGGCTCGTCCGACTGCGACTGCCCCACGCACTTGTTCTACTCCGACACACCTCCGCTCCACCGACCGGACTTCCACGAACTGCTGCAACGTTTTCGAATGCGACGGCCGGAGTAACGCGAACGTTTGCTCCTGTCGGTCTTTTCGTCGCAACCGTCTTCGCCCGGACGGCGCTGGCCTTCGACGGGCGCCGACACCGACGCGGGCGTCCGTGGAAAAGCCTCTTCCGGCTGAGCCCGCTCCGTCCGCTCTCGAGCTCGTCCTGACGGAAGTCCGCCACGCGGTTCAAGTGGTCGACCAGTGCATTTGACAACCTCGAACGGCGACCTAGGGTTGCCGTGTCCGTTGGGCTTTCGAACTGGGGAGGGGCAGCATGGACACACCACTGACCGACAAGCTGAACGTCGTCGGAACAACGCCGTCGCCGCCGCGAGGCAGTTCCCGTTGGACGCCGCTGGACGTCCTGCGGGCTTGTCCTTCGACCAGTCGACACGTCGACTGCTTGGTGGCCAGTTGGACACCCGACCGAATGCCGCTGGCCATTCGAAAGCGGCACCGAGTGCCTTTCATTCAGCCCTTGTGGGCCATTCCGCTGAACGACTTGTTCCACGCCGTCGGAGAACCGGTGCTCGGGCAAGCGCAAGACCTGTCCATTGGCGGCGTGTCGTTCTGGCACAAGGCGGCCATTACCACCAAGCACGTCGCGCTGTCTTTCTCGTCCGACCAAACCGACCTGCCGTGGATTGTGACCCGGCTGAAGTGGTGTCGCTTCAAAGACGACGGCACGTACGTCAGCGGCGGTCTGTTCGTGTGCACGGTTTGGCTGAGCGAGTGTTTTCCACAGCCGAAGGCGGAAGAAGTTCCGACCCGCTGACGGCGTCGGCGGTTCGGCTCCGTCGAGCCGCAAGCACGGCTCGCTCAGTTCCACGCGGCGACGGAACGGCGAGCCTCGGCCAACTGCTCCGCCAGGTAGTCCGCCTCTTCCGGCGGTGCCGTGCGCAGGCAGCTTTCCAGCAACTCCAGAGCCGCCGCGGCGTGTCCGGCTTTCAAAGACAGCACGGCCAAGTCTCGTCGTTGTTCGAACGAAGCCGGCTGCAGAGCGCAAAGCCGTCGCTGAACCAACCAAGCCGCTTGCCACTTCTCGCGCTGAACGTGGAGCAGTTTGAGCTGAGTGAGCCAACGCAAGACGACGGCCCGCGCCGAAGCGGGCTCCAGCTGTCTCACAATTCGAGCCGGCGGCACCTGAGTTCGCGCGGCCAGCCACGCCACACACTCGTCCGCCTCCAACAGACGTCCGCCGTGAAACGCGTCGAGGAACAAGGGCCCTTCTGCGCTTTCGTAGCGAGTCAGAAAGTACGTCGGCGCGGCCACCCCGTTCAGCTCAATCAACACGGCGTCGGCCACGGACATGTAAAGCAGCGACAGTCCCAACGGCGCACCCCGGCCCGAGTCAATGATTCGGTGCAGGAAGTAACCGTCCGGTGACTCAAGGACCGACGCGTCGCCGACCAGCCCGTGTCGGTCGGCCAGACACGCGGCCAGGCGTCGCAGCGCGTCGGCCTCGGACCACGCCAACGCCACTTCGCCCAACAGCTCTTCCCGCCGTCCAGCAATCCACTGCAAGGTGTCGTCGGGTCGAACGTCTGGGTCGAGGTCTGCGGCCAGCTCGGCCGAAAGCCGCGCCCAGTCGACGCGGGTCGCTCGCAACGCCAACTTCGCAAATTCGTCTCCGGGAATCGGTCCAAAGAGGTCGTTCATGGTTGCCAAGTCGAGAAAGAGTAGGCTGACAGGCAGGTGAGTTACGGGAAAGGAAATCAAACGACGAAGGGTAAAAGGGCGGCGAATTCTAGTGACGAGCTCGGTCCGTCACAATTCCAAGTCCGTACACGTTCAAGCCGACGCGAGGAAGAAGCCGACGCGACGAGACAGCGGCTGGGAAAGTGCATGGGTTTTTCCGCCGCGGCGGGCGGCGGAGCCTGTTGTGCGCGAGGACGTGTTGTCGAGCTGCAGGCCGAGCGTTGCGGGTCGGCCAGGAGTAGGCTGTCGGCGGCGCGACCCGGTGAGCCCGTCGGCCTGACGGCCGTGCCGCAACCGGCGCGCCGGCGGGTCCGCTGGTCCGCGCCAGAGCCCCAAGAACGGGTTCCCACAAGAAGCCGCAGAAACTACAGTTCGCACTCCACCGTGTGCCCCTCTCCGCCCTGAGCAAAGCCCCGTCGACGTGGGCTTGCAGTTCCGTTCGCCTTCCGCTCGCGGCCCCGCCGGCACTGGCGTTCGTTTCGGCCGTTCCGGTCTGCTGCCGAGTTCCTTTCCGGCCGGTGCAGCTGGCCGCAGCAGAGGTGGAGCAGCTTCGTTTCGGGAGACCCTGAAATGAAAGGCTTGCGTTTGGTCCTTGCCCTGCTCGTGCTCGTCGTGCTGAGCACCGTCGCGGTTGGTTGTGCAAACTTCACCCAAACCGGCGTGGGCCGGCTGTTGTACGAACTGCAGCCGCACCGACTGTGGCGACTGAACCAAACGCCCGGCCCGACGACCGACGCTGCCGCCTACTACAGCGTGCCGCCCGGTCGAGTCGTTTGGAAAGACACCGGCCGGCCGGACTTGCAGCCGACGCCCCGGCAGCCTCGACCGCTCGAGCCGTGACGCCGCTTGCCGTCGCAGTGCGTTGGGCCGACGGTGCGCGTTCGGACCGCGACGTTCCCGGCGCCGACCGCTCGTGTGCTCATTGCGTCGACGCAGCGGGGTGTTCGTCTTTCGCCGGCGAGCAGAAGTTGGCAAGTTTGCGTCCCGCGACAGTCCAGACACGTCAGGCCCCGTGCCGCCGGCGACCGAAAAGCTTTCGAAACGCACCGGGCCGTCGGAAGGACGGGCCGCTACTGCTCGCTCACCAGCCGAGCGGCTCCGCGGCTGAGCAGGGTCTGAGCCAAACGTCGTCCGACCTGTTCGGCCTGATCGACCGGGGCTTGGTCCTTCGCCGTCAACCGCTCCCGTCCGTCGCGGCTCAACACGACCGCCTCCAGCGTCAGCCGGCCGTCGGCCACTTCAGACCAAACGCCGACGGGAGCGTGGCAACCGGCTCGCAGCTCCGCCAGCAACGCCCTCTCGGCCACCACCCGCCTGAACGTGGCCGGGTGGTTGATTTTCTCCAGCAGCTCGCGGCAACGCTCGTCGTCGACGCGGCATTCGATTCCAAGAGCGCCCTGCCCCACGGCCGGGAACAGCAGCGGCGGCCCGAGCACGGCCGAAATGCGTCGCTCCAAGCCCAGCCGTCGCAGTCCGGCTTCCGCCAGCACCAGCACGTCGCACTGGCCGTCGTCAAGCTTTCGCAGGCGCGTCTCGACGTTGCCGCGAATGTCCACGACCTGCAGGTCCGGCCGAAGGTGCAGCAACTGAGCCTGGCGACGGAGACTGCCGCTGCCCACGCGAGCGGCCTCGGGAAGTTGGTCCAGCAGTTCCTGAGCCGTGCGAGGCGGAGCGGTTGGGTGGGCCCGTCCCGCGCCGGCGGGTTGTTCGGCGTCGAGGACCGACCGTGTCGTCTGGTTCGCGTCGGGTGAGTCTGTGTGCTCCGGCGACAAGGACGGCGACCCGGTGCAGTTCCCTGGCCGCTGAGGCAAAACCAGAGCGTCTCGGACCGGACCTCGCTCGGGAACCGCGGCCAACACGAGCCCTTCGACCGGTTCGGTCGGCAGGTCCTTCAGACTGTGGACGGCCAAGTCCGCTCGGCCGTCCAAAACGGCCCGCTGCACCTCGCGGGTGAAAACGCCAATTCCGCCAAGCGAGGCCAAAGAGCGAACCCGGTCGCGGTCGCCCTGCGTCGTCACCTCGACCAGCTCCACTTCCAGACCGCCGACGCGGCGCAAGCTCTCGGCGACAAACCTCGCTTGCCACTTGGCCAATTGACTGGCGCGCGTGGCGATTCGAATGGCCGTTCCGTTCATGGTCAATCGGTTTCGTCCTTCTTGTTGGCGTCGGTCGGTCCGGCCGGTTCGGGACCGGGGTGAGGGCGAAAGTGGGAAGTCTGTGAGGCGTCTTCGTCAGGACGCGGCGCTTGTCCGTTGGAGGGCTCGGCCGAGGCGGACGCGGCGTCTCCGTCCGACGGCCTGGGAAACAACGGGCGACTGGCCGCGGCCAAACGCTTCGCCAGCTCCTTCTGGAGCAGCTCCGGAGTCACTCGTTGTCGTGGCGGCACGTGCACGCCGCACGAAATGCAAAACTGGAAGGCTTGGTCAATGGTCAGGTCCAGGTCAATGACCTCACTGCGCGGCACGCACACCGTGAAACCGGTGAAGGGAGCGGGCGAGGTGGGAATGAGCACGCTGACCATCGGCTCGCCGGCCGCGGCCGTCACTTGCAACAGTCCCTCGCCGGTCACAAACCCCAGCGACCAGATTCCCCGCCGCGGGTACTCCACCGCCACCACGCGGTTGTACTGGACCGTCCGTTCGCTGAAAAGAAACTCGGTCACTTGCTTGACCGGTGAGTACACGTTGCTAATGACGGGCAGCCGGTTCAGAAAGACGTTTTCGACCTTTGCCACCGCCCACGCCCCCACGCGTGCCGTACCAATGCGACCCACGTAGTACAGCACCACAATGGCCACCGACACCGCCAAGACACTCAGACCAACGTAACCGAACGGGTTCCGGACCTCGGCCAACTCCATGTAGAAGCCGGTGACGGTGTGAGGCACTTCGTTTGGTGCGTGTCGAACGGCCACCTGAATGTACTCGTTGTAGGGCACGGCACGACGACTGCCGCCGAGCGGCACGTAGACCGCGTCCGCAATTCTTTCGTAAATCCGCTCGACGTTCCGCCCTTGTTCGGCCTCACGTTGAGCGTTTTCCAACACCTGCCGCACCCAGCTCACGTCGTCCGGTTCCACCAGGTAGTTGGTGCCGCAGTAGGGCAAGGGCGGACCGTTCGGAACACGCTGCAAATCTCGCGTCGGAACCGAATGGTCAATCAACTCAGCAATGCCGAACCGGACAACCGTCGCAATCGGTTGAATGATGTAGTCGTTGATGCCGCGACCAATCCAAATCAGGATGACCAAAGTCAGCACGGGTGGCAAAATGATGGCCAGTCCCTTTAAAAGGAACTGGACACCGGGCGGTCGCCGTTTCGGAGTGCTGGCCACTGGTTCCGGCATCGGTGAGTCTCCCGAAAGCGCGTGTGTGCAGACGGGGCGAGCTTGTCTCGTCCAGACGTCTGCCAGACAGTCCGTCGGCCGAGACCGCGACCGGCAAGGAAAGACCATGGAAGTGGCGTGCCGAAAGTCCGCTGCTGAGCCGGCCGCTTTCACGCGTGCTTGGGAACAACGGCGACGACTGCAACGACCACCCGCTCCGCTCCCGCCCGACGGAGCACCTCCGCACAACGGTCGGCCGTCGTCCCCGTGGTCAGGATGTCGTCGACCAGCAGAACCGTCCGTCCTCGCACGGCCGACGGACGCTTGACGCGAAACGCCCCGCTCAAGTTCTGCCGCCGTTTCTCTGCGGGTAAGCTGGACTGGTCGGGAGTGAGTCGCACCTTGGCGAGTATATTTCCGCGAAACGGTACTTTCAAGTAGCGTGCCAGCACCGTGGCGACGACCGCCGCCGAGTTGTGTGTGCTGGTCAGCCGTTTGGTCCAGTGCTGAGGAACTGGCACCACGAAGTCTGGCCCGACCTCTCGCAACCGCTCGCCCTGCTCCTGCCACAGCAGCACCGCCAGCGCAACGCCCAAGGGATATCCTCCCGGGTCCTTCGCTCGAACGCACGCCGCTCGCAGCCAGTCCACGTACGTTCCCAGTCGAACGACCTGGGCAAAACGGAACCGACGCCGACGACAGTGCAAGCAGCCGTTCGACGTGTCGGCGTACGGCCCGACGGGCATGCCACAACGAGGACAGCCCGGACGAACCGTGGACAGAGCCGCCGAGCGGCAACTGTCGCACAACGGGACGACCGCTGGGAGCCCGAGCAACTTCAGCAGCCGCGTCGCTCGGCCGTCCGAAGACTTCCCGCCGGACAACGCGACCGACAAGTCAACCGCTCCGCCGCAGAACGGACAGACGCTCGGCAAGACGAACTCGAACAAGCCGGCCCAACACCGCACAGCCAGTTGCGTAAGTCGCCGCCGAGCGTTCGACACCCAGCAGTTGCGGAGGGCCGGCGACGGGAGATTCCTTGTCAGAGACATTGGGTCGGCCTGCGCAGTTCCGTCGCGATGGCGTCACGACCCGAGAGCCTTCCGACGGCAGCCGGTCAGCACGCGACAACGGAGGTTCCTGACGCGTCCGACCATCCACCGGATCGGCCCACAGGCTGGCCGGTCAAAACTCCTGCAGCAACTCCAACATTTTCCGGTCCAGACGGTGACCGTGAAAGTTCTCGTACTTCACGTCGGACCGTCGTGTGTCCAGGAAGCCAAACCCATGTTCTCCGCGGAAGTTCCACAAGGCCCAGCCCCAGCCGGCCTCCTTCCACAAGCTCAACACGTCCCGCATCCAACGCAAGGCGACTTCGTGAGGAACGGTGTCGAGAACACCCCACTCACCAACATGGACTCCCACACCGCGTGCTGCCAATTTCTTCCAAGGACGAATGCACGTCCGTTCGAGCCAAGCTCGATCCAAAACCTGTCCTTTCCGTTTCATGGGCCAACTGGGTTCAGGCCAATCCTTCTTTTCCAGCCAGTAGGCCTTGTAGTGTGTGAGCTCACGCGGCTGATACCCGCGGGTGCTTTGCGCCACTCGAGCGTCGACCAGCTCCCAGACCGGCTCATGGCCCCACGGCATGCCGTCTGAAATGATCAACCGCTCGGGATCTTGTTCCCGGATGGCGGCAATGGCTCGGCGTGCGACTTTGGCGTACGTTTCTGTCGGAATACGAGCCGGCTCGTTGACCAAATTAAAACTCAATTGCGTAGACGGAATGCCACGGTAGCGAGCTGCAAAATGCGACCAATAATACTCGAACAGTTTTTGGGCCCTTTCGTCTTTCCACAGATTCATTTTTGTTTTTCGGGCAACTCGGTAACCGGGAGCCCGGTGCATGTTCAGGCAGACGTGGATCCCGTACTGTTGTCCCCACTGGACCGCCTGGTCGATCTCTTTCAGCGTTTTTTCATCGAGTCGGTAGGGGTCGTCCGGGTCGGCCCAGCAGCGGTAGTCCATCGGAAGACGGACGAAGTTGAACCCTAACTCGGCGATCCACTCGAAGTCCGACTCACGGAACGGTTGATTGCCGGGCATCGGGTCGGCGTGGACCCGCATGATGCTCTCGGCGTCCAACTTCTCCATCAGGTTGAAACCTCGCCAGCGCGGAAGCTTGCGCCACAGCTCCCGACCTGCATCCCGGTCCGTCGACTGAGTCTCGGCACGCCCAAGGACCGGGCTGGTGCAGCTGGCAGCAGCACTACAAATGGTTGCCTTCAGGAAGTCGCGTCGTCTCATCGCGGAATCCTCCGACAGTGGTCGTCTCGGCCCGCAAAAAGCGGGCAAAAAGTCTCTGGGAAGGACGCGGGTTTGAACGGCTCTGGCGGTGCGACAAGGCCAAGGTCTCGCCCGTCGGTGCTCCGCGCCGAGGCGGCATCCGAGCCGGCGAAGCCGGTGAGCGATGAGTGTGCTGACGTCCGGAGCCGTGCGGACCTGCTGCGATTATACAACGGCCCAGCGCCAGCGCACAGCAAGAGAGCGGGTGGCGGAACGCGGGCGATAAAGGCCAGCACGGAGCCGAAACGTTGTCACGGGAAGGGGAGGCCAATGCGCACGATTGCCGCGCGAATTCGACAGTCCTAGCGGTCTCTGGTAGGATGGCGGCTGGGCTCTTCGTGCGCGGTCCGCCGACAAGAACGCGACCGGGCAGAGCGTCTGGAGTCCCAAGTCGTGTCGGAAGCGGAGGGAGCGGTTTCGGAAGGTCTTGTGCATTCACCAGCGGCGCGGGGCGCGGACAGCCCATTTCAAAAGTTCGATCACGTCCAGTCGCTATCTTCGTCGGCTCCAACGCGCGATGGGAGAAGCAGTACGGCGGCCGCGTTTCTTTCAGCGTTGATTTCGAGGAGACTTCGAGATGGAATCTTTCAAAGACCCGGTTTGCGGAATGAACGTGCCGGATCGCGACCGGTTCACGGCCTCCTACGGTGGGAAGACTTTCTCGTTCTGCTCCGAATTTTGCCAGCGAGCGTTCGAGAGGAATCCTGAGAGGTACGTAGAAGCTCTCGTGCCGACAGTAACGGAACTGCGCAAACAGACGTGCCGGATCGCCTACTTTTCGATGGAAATCGCGGTCGAATCGGACATGCCGAACTACAGCGGCGGGTTGGGGGTTTTGGCCGGCGACACGTTGAAGTCCTGCGCCGACTTGGGCATTCCGATCGTTGGCGTGAGTTTGCTGTACAAAGACGGGTACTTTGAACAACGTCTGGACGAATGGGGCAACCAATCCGAACTTCCCGTCAGGTGGGACCCGTCGCGGTTCTGCCGGCTCTTGCCGGCTCGCGTGCACGTCTCCATCGAGGGACGAGAGGTAATCGTGCAGGCCTGGCAATACGACATTCCAGGCGTCGGCGGCCACCGCGTGCCGGTGTTGCTTTTGGACACCGACGTGGAAGGGAATTCGCTCCAAGACCGCGCGTTGACTCGGCAGCTGTACGGTGGCGACGACCGCTACCGGCTGGCTCAGGAAATCGTACTCGGTGTCGGCGGCGTTCGCATGCTCCGCGCGGCCGGCTTCACCGCGGTGCGGCAGCTTCACATGAACGAAGGCCACGCCGCGCTGCTGGTCTTGGAACTGCTGCGGGAAAACCAGACAGGCGAGCGGGCGGACTGGGACTTTGACGGGGTCAGGAGAAGATGCGTGTTCACCACGCACACGCCAGTGCCAGCCGGTCATGATCAATTTCCGTACGATCTGTTCCGCCAGGTGGCCGGCGAGCTGGTCCCGATGCAAGTTCTGAAAATGCTCGCTGGCGAAGACCGCCTGAACATGACCCTTCTTGCACTCAACATCAGCCACTACGTCAATGGAGTTGCAAAAAAGCACGGCGAAGTGTCCCGGGCAATGTTCGCCGGGTACCCGATCGATTCCATCACAAACGGCGTTCACTCACGGACATGGACGTCGAAAAGTTTCAAGGAACTCTACGACCGCTACATACCTGGCTGGAGAAACGACCCTTTTAGTTTGCGTTATGCCATTAGCATCCCGAGAAGTGAAATCTGGGCGGCCCACTTGGAAAACAAACGCCGACTCTGCGAAGAGGTGTTGCGACGGACCGGCAAGACGCTGGACCCGGACGTCTTGACGATCGGATTTGCCAGACGGGCAACGCCGTACAAGCGAGCGGACTTGCTGTTCCACCAGCTGGACGAATTGACGGATATGGTGAATGCCGTCGGTCCCATTCAGGTGGTTTTTGCTGGGAAAGCTCATCCGCGCGACGAAGGTGGCAAAGAGCTCATACGGCGAATCTTCGAGGTGGCTCGGCAACTGGACGGCCGTGTGCCCGTCGTCTACCTGGAAAACTACAATATGGACCTGGGTCTGTTATTGACCGCTGGGGCGGACGTTTGGCTGAATACGCCGTTGCGCCCGTTGGAGGCGTCTGGCACTTCCGGCATGAAAGCGGCGCACAACGGAGTCCCCAGCCTGAGTGTGTTGGACGGGTGGTGGATCGAGGGTCACATTGAGGGCGTTACAGGTTGGGCGATCGGTCCTGCCGAGACCGACACGACGCAGCCGGAAGCAACAACCGATCAGGACGCGCAGGACCTCTACCGCAAGCTGCGGACACAGGTCATACCGACTTTCTACGCGAACCGCGATCAATGGATCGACATCATGCGACAAGCGATCGCTTTCAACGCATCGTTTTTCAACACGCATCGAATGGTGCAGCAATATGCGGCAAACGCTTACCTGTAGGCCGCTCGGAACGCGGTCGGCGTTTTGAGCCGCAGCGAGCGGTTGCGGCGCTCGGCCCACCGAAGGGCCGAAAGCCTTGGAGCGGCGTTTGTGATGCTCTTCCGAGGGTTGAGCCGCCCGAGGCGCCATCGGACAGAGGCTTTACGAAACGGAGGCGGTCGGGGGCTTTCACCAAGGCCGGGAGCTGCAGGCGTCCGGACCGTCGTACAGGCCGACTGCGGAGTTTGCAGCGGGAGCAGTTCTGCGGCGTCGCGGACCGGCTAGGCCAGCGGGACGCGACGCAGACGCAACGCATTGGCAACAACCGAGACCGAACTGAAACTCATGGCAGCGGCTGCCAGCATGGGGCTGAGGAGAATGCCGAAAAGCGGGTAGAGGACTCCGGCTGCGACGGGAACCCCCAACATGTTGTAGACAAAGGCGAAGAACAGATTCTGGCGGATGTTGCGCACGGTGAGCCGGCTGAGCTGGACGGCCTTGACGATGCCACGAAGGTCTCCTTTGATCAACGTGATGTCCGCGCTTTCGATCGCCACATCGCTGCCAGTGCCCATGGCTATGCCCACGTCGGCTGCGGCCAGAGCTGGAGCATCGTTGATGCCGTCGCCGGCCATGGCGACAACGTGGCCCGACCGTCGCAACGCTTGGACTCTTTCATGTTTGTCCTGCGGCTTCACGCCCGCTTCCACCTCGTCGACGTTCAGCTTGGCGGCGACGGCTTGAGCGGTCCGGTGGTTGTCCCCGGTCAGCATGACGATTCGCAAGCCCAAGCGATGGAGCCGCTCGACGGCTTCGGGCGTGGAAGCCTTGATCGGGTCGGACACGGCCAGCAGGCCGGCCAACCGACCGTCGATGCCGACGAACATCACGGTCCGGCCTTCCTGCTGAAGCCGTTCGGCTGGCTCCAGCAGCGGTGTCGAATCGACTCCGTGTTGCTGCAGAAAGTCCGGCCGCCCCACGAGGACTTGTCGGCCGTCTACCCGACCGAGCACACCGCCGCCGGTGACCGAATCGAAATCGGCAACCGCAGACAGCGGCAAGCGACGCTCCTGGGCCGCCTGAACCACGGCCCGTGCCAACGGGTGCTCGCTGCTTTGTTCGACCGACGCCGCAGCCCCCAGTAAGTCCGCCTCGTCTACTCCCTCCGCCGGAATACACTCCGTCAGCCGAGGGCGTCCTTCCGTCAGCGTACCGGTTTTGTCGACCACCAGCGTGTCGACCTTTTTCATGGTCTCCAAGACGGCGGCGTTCTTGATCAGCACGCCCTCGCGCGCCCCCCGTCCCACTCCGACCATAATCGACATGGGCGTGGCCAATCCCAGGGCACACGGGCAGGCAATGATGAGCACGGCGACGGCGTTGATCAAAGCGTGAGCCAACCGTGGCTCCGGCCCGACCAACGCCCAGACCACGAACGTCAAGATGGAGACCAGCACCACTGCCGGCACGAACCACGCAGCCACCAAGTCGGCCAGCCGCTGGATGGGGGCTCGGCTTCGTTGAGCTTCGGCCACCATTTCCACGATGCGCGACAGCATCGTGTCGCGTCCCACCCGCTCGGCTCGCATCAAGAAAGAACCGGTTTGATTGACAGTTCCACCAATAACCGCGTCACCAACCGTCTTCTCGACCGGAATCGGCTCGCCGGTGATCATCGACTCGTCGATCGAGCTGCGGCCCTCGACGACGACACCGTCAACTGGGACCTTCTCTCCCGGCCGCACTCGCAGCACGTCACCTTCGCGAACGGCATCCAGCGGGACGTCCTTTTCTTCGCCGTCTTGCACTCGATGAGCGATAGGTGGAGCAAGCGAAAGCAGCTCTCGAATGGCTCCGCTGGTCCGGCGGCGAGCTCGCAGTTCCAGGACCTGTCCGAGCAGCACCAAGGTGATAATCACAGCGGCCGCCTCGAAATACACCTCCGCTCGGCCGTCTTTCAAGAAAGACTCGGGCAGCCATTGCGGAAAAAACAGCGCAGACACGCTGTAAACGTAAGCCGCTCCAGTCCCTAAAGCAATCAGCGTGAACATATTCAAGTTCAAACCGTTAAGGCTTTGCCAGCCCCGCTGAAAAAAAGGCCAGCCAGCCCACAGAACGACTGGTGTTGCCAAAATGAATTGCAGCCAATGTGAGAAACCAGGAGGCAGCCATTGGTCCAACGGGAGCCCAACGACAGGCCCCATGGCCAGAAGCAAAACGGGTGCGGTCAGGACCAGAGCCGCCCAGAACCGGCGGCTCATGTCGCGCAGCTCAGTGTCGTCCTGTTCGTCCCCACCAACGGACACCGTGACTGGCTCCAAAGCCATCCCGCATTTGGGACAGGCTCCTGGCGTGCTCTGCCGAACTTCCGGGTGCATGGGGCAAGTGTAAACACGCTCCCCTGTAGGTGTCGGCGAGTCTGGCTTGGGGGGCAGAGAGGAGGGCTGGTGAGTGGGCGCAGCTGCGTGGTGACAACACGTGGCTTCGGACGGCGGAGTCGATTCGGGCGCGGTCCCGACAACGCCCGACGGTTCGGTGGCGCTGCCAGTCGCAGCGTGAACTTCCAGCCATTTGCTACGGCAATGTTCGGAGCAGAAATAAGCCGTTTGGCCGTCCGCCTTGGCCGTCAAGGCGGTGGCCTCGTCCACTTCCATGCCACAGATCGGATCCTTTGCCATTTTGGGGTTCCTCCGCGACGGAAGTCGCTGACTTCGAACTCTCGCAAGCGATCACGCTGCTAGGTCCGGGAGGGCAACAGCTTCATTTCGGCGAGCAGTTCACAACTGTGAGGCCAAAACGGGCGACGCGACCGTTTTCGGTGAAGCGGCATCCCGGTGAAGGACCTTTCGGTCTGCGTGGTTGCACGTTAAGACTCTACCCGAACGGATCGGACTGTTGCAATGCGACCGCAGCAGGATCGTTGTGGGAACTGGCTGGCCGCACTGCGGCTCGGCGCCGCGGCCGCCAGGCAGCGTGGATGCGAGGGCGGCGGGAGAGCGGCGCACAGCGGAAAAGTAAACCCGGGTGCGTCGCCGGCGGACCACACGTCCCGTTCGCCTGCCTGGCCACTTGGCGACGCACCCGGTTTCCCGCAGGTGAGGTTGAGTTGTTGCCCCCGACTTGTGGGATCGCGACTGTCCTAGTGACGGCCGTAGAAGCCACTGTGCCCGCCGAAGTGGGCTCCGCCGTAATGCCCGAAGTGGCCTCCTCCGCCGTAGTGCCGTCCGCCAAGGGAGTGGCGTCCGTAGTACGAGCGGCGAATGCCGTAGTGACCAGCTCCCAGGTCCAGCCCAAAGCCGAGCGAACGGGAACGGTAACCAGAGTAGTAGCGTCGGTTGATCCAAGCGGAGCCGTATGAGGGATACCGATAGCCGGTGCTGTACCGGTACGTGTAGCTCGGCACGACGTAGTAGCCTGTCGAGTAGTACCCGCTTCGGCAGTCACGTCGGCCAGCCTCAGCCGGTCGGACCGCCCCCCAGGCGATGATCGCCGTCACGATCGATGCAAGTAGCAGGAACCGTCTCATGATCCGTCTCCTTCCTCTTTCAGTTGCTCGCCGGCTTCCGTCGGCGAATGAGTAGTGCGGTGCTGTAGGCGTCTTGAGAGCTGGCTGACGCTACAAGCTCCGCTCGGTAGATCAGCTGTGTGCTGAGCCGACCCCGCGTACTGGCTCTCGGCACGATGTTGTCCGCGATTTCGACGAAGGCAGTCGCCGTGGCGAGAGCTGGACGCGTGAGCGGTTCGGAGCCTTCAGGCGGGGACCAGCGCGCCTTGTCTCGACAGGCACGACGCGGACCCAGATTTCGTCATCGATGCGGACGTTACCCTCCTCGCTGAATTGGGCGTGCTCGCCGCAGTCTACGGCGAGCGTGACACGGACTTCGTCTCCCATGACGCGTTGCCTTCCCCGTTGTCAGGTGAGCTGCCGTTCTGAGCCACGGCGTTGTTTCCGCGAAGACCAAGTCGCCGTCTGCCGTTCGACCTTCGCGAAAAAAACACTTCTTACCTCTTTGGATGCCGGGTGTCCGCGCATTCTTCGGCTCAAAGCATGACCGGGGTGAAGAAAGCGAAAAGAAAAGACGGTGGGACGAACCGCGATGAGTGCTCAAAACCGACGCTACCGGCGCTACACGTGACAGCTCTACCCGACGAACCAGCGATGTTCGCCGAACTGCCGTCTTGATGTGGAGGACGGAGCGACGCGGCCGTACCGGTACAGACAGCTAGACCTGAAGCGACGCGGCTGTTAACCTGACTAAGCCGCACGACGAACACCTCGGCGGTCGGTGGTTCGCTCACAGGCGGCCCGGTCAATGAGAAGAAGAAAGTCAGCGTCGCTGGCATCGAACAAAACTGTGTTCTGCATTTTGCGGCGGGTGCGGCGGCAGGATGCGGAGGGTTCAAGAATGGAGGAGGCTCGATGACGCCGCGATCTCGCGACGCCGAGCAGCTGACCATGAAGGGAGCAGAATCATGATGCAACGATCTGTTAGCCGTCTGCCTTGGGGCGTCGCCGTGCTGGCCGTCGTCCTGGCGGGAATGTTCGTCCTTCGGGCGTCTTCTTCCGTTGCGGCGGAGGATGACGCCGCCCAAAGGCAGGCTAGGGCAGCGAGGGACGAGACGCTGGAAGCACAGATTCAGCGACTGCGGGCCAAAGTGCTGCGGCTGGAACAAGCACTGAAACGGCGACATCAGGTAGACTCTGGCTCTTCACAAGACGCGAGCGGTGGGGCGGGACAGAGACCAGGCGACGCCAGCACGCGGACAGGACCGTCGGCCGATTCTAAGCCTTCGCCGGCCGAAGCGCCGGGCAAGGGGCGTGCCGGCATGAAAAGCATGGGCCACTCGGCGAGCATGAAAATGGGGATGGGAGGCCAAATGAAGGGACGCGGCAAGGACGGGGCCATGGGAGCAGGATCCAAGGGCGGCAAGGGAATGGAAGGGACGCCCATGCGAATGCGTGGCTGGAAAGGAGAAGACGGCCTGAAGATGATGGGCCGGATGCGGGGAATGGATCGGAAGAAACCAGGGGCAAGTCTACCCGGTTTCCCCGGAGCGGCTCACATTTACCACATCGGAGCCACCGGCTTTTTTCTGGATCATCCCGGGCACATCACATTGACGCCGGAGCAAGAAGAAAAACTGAGCCAAATCAAGGAGAGAGCTTTGCTGGAGCAGGCGGCGTTCGAACGAAAGATTGCCGAGGCCGAACAACGGCTGTGGACGTTGACCGGTTCGGATCAGCCGGACTTGAGCAAGATCGAAGCGCAGGTTCGAGAAATCGAGCGGCTGCGGGGCGACAAGCGTTTGGCGTTCATTCGCGCTGTCGGCCAGGCGGCCTCCGTTCTGACTGACGAACAGCGGAACGCCTTGATTGGCCTGGGTGCGCCGTCGCACGCCGCGCCGGAAGGTGGGTCGGAACAGTCAGAAGAATTGACGAAGCCGGCAGCTGGTCGCGGCACGCCAGAGTGAGCGTGCGAGAAGAGCGGCCCGTTGCGACTGTGAGACGGGCTCGCTTCTTTCGGAGTGACTCCTGAAGTCCGAGGAATTCTGTCTTACCGGACGTAGGCTTCGGAGGCCGTTGAGCACCGGACGCAACCCGCTTCTCAATGCTCTCTCACAGGGGCGCGAGATTGCTACCGCTCCCCGACGGCGCTCCAGTTTCGTTGGGACGTCCAGACCGGTGCGAGGCTACAACGACGGTTTCGAAAGAAAAGATGGGATGGCGGGGATGAGAGTGGATCGGAACGTCAAGTGGTTTGCAGGCATCCTTCTGGCCATGGTGGTTTTTTTTGCGGCCGAAGCTCGCGGGCAAATGTCGCCGGAGGAGCACGCGAAACATCATCCGGGACAAGCGGTTGAAAAGGGACCCCCGCCCGGAAAAGGGCCTGCTGCAGGAGGCGCAGGCGGTGGCGGGCCGATGGGTGGCAAAGGGATGGGCGGCATGATGGAAAAGATGGGGGCTCCCAAACCAAAGGAAATGTACCCCAAGCTCATGTCGCTTCCCGACCTGCCGATGGAAGAACGCGCAGAAATTGAACGGGAAGCTCACCAGCGCATGTTGGCTGGAACGGCTTTGATGTCGGAAGGATTGGAACGGCTGGCTGACGCAGCGTCGACCGACGATTTCGCAGCCATGCAAGAGGCAACGGCTACCGTCCGTGAAGGACTGGCTCAGTTCGAGAGCGGACTGGCGGCCCATCGGGCCATTGCCGAAGGAAAAGCTCCTCGCAACGTGGCTCTGCAATGGTTCAAGCGAGAAATGAACCTGCTGCCCCCTGCTGGGCCTGAACCCGAGCTTCGATTTTGGGGGATGAGCGTGTTTCACACCGCGCTGATGGTTTTCTTGACCGTCTTCACGGTCGGAGCGATTTGGATGTACTTCCACAAGATGCGTCGAGCGGCGGTTCTGCTGGAACAGTTGACGGCCAAGCAGGAGACCGGCGCGACAGACGCGACGGTTTCGTCTGCTAGGCCCGGTCGTCCTTCGGAAGGTGACGCTGCGGCAGGTGTTTCCACGGCATCCCACATCCCGCCCACGAAGCCTGCGGCGAGTGCGGTGCCTCTTGCGCGGAGCGTCGAAGGGCCCGCGGAGAGGAAAGTGGCGGGCACGCCGCAAGAGGAGTGTTGTCAGCAGCCGGAAGGGCCTTGCGTCTCTGATTCGATGCCGTCTGACCGTCTCGAGGTTTCGCAAGGCCTCTTGCCGACCGTCAAACGAAAACTGTGTCGACTGCGCGTGGCAGGAATTTTTCAAGAAACGCCCGACGTCAAGACCTTTCGCCTGGTGGCGTGCCACGGCGGCGCGTTGCCGTTTAGCTACCTGCCTGGCCAGTTTCTCACGCTGACGCTTCCCGTCGGCGAGAAACCGATTCGCCGCAGCTACACGATTTCCTCTTCCCCGACCCAAGGCTACTACTGCGAGATCACGGTCAAGAGGGAAGAGCACGGCCTCGGCTCACGCTACCTGCACGACGTGGTGAAAGTGGGAGACACGTTGGAGGTGCAGGCGCCGAGTGGAAAATTCGTTTTCACAGGGAAAGAGGCCGACAGCGTGGTGCTGATCGCAGGCGGCGTGGGAATCACGCCGATGATGAGCATCACGCGGGCCCTGACCGACATGGGGTGGAACGGCGAGATCTACTTCATCGTGGCCTGCCGCGATCCGGATCACTTCATCTTTCGCGACGAGCTGACTCGGCTTCAGCAGCGACACCCCAATCTGCACTTGTTTGTGGCGATGAGCCGACTGCAGACAGACATCGAAGGCTACCACCGCGGACGGCTTTCGAAGGACCTGCTGTCTGAGTGGGTGCCGGAGATCGCCACCAGGCGAATCCATTTGTGCGGAGCACCGCCGATGATGGAGGCCACCAAGAAAATGTTGGCCGAGCTCGGCGTGCCGGAAGCAAACGTCTTGACCGAGGACTTTGGCTCGCTGCGCAAGCCTCACGTCCGAGCGAAGGTCGAGCGGGAGGCACAGGCACCTGCTGAGCCGGCGGCAGGGCCGACCGTCAACTTCGCGAAGTCGGGCAAAACGACAACACTGCTGCCCGACGAAACGCTGCTGGAAGCGGCCGAGCGGGTCGGAGTCGAGATCGACTACTCGTGTCGAGTCGGCATGTGTGGCGTCTGCGCCGTCAAGCTGCTCGCCGGTCACGTGACCATGGAGAACGACGACGGACTCGACCCGGACGACCAAGCAGCCGGCATGATCCTGGCCTGTCAGGCCAAGACCGACGTGGACGTGACTCTCGACGCATGACAACCATTCCGGACCCCTCTTTCCGACGGACCTATGAAAGAACGCGAGCGGATTGTTGCCACCGGCTTGACCGTATTGATGGTCATTTTGTGGTTGGGGTTTCTTGTGCATCGGTCTCCACGGTTTGCCGGCACACTCGCCGGCGGGCTGCTGGCCGTGACCGGTGCCCTGCTCATGCTCGTGCCTCTGTTGTACTCGGCCGTCAAACGCGTGTCTTCAATAAAAAGGCGGTCACGCGGCGGGTCTCGATGCGCACTTTGCTGACTTGGCACATCTACGCCGGTATCGTGGGCCCCATCTTGGTGCTGCTGCACACCGGCCACAAGTTCGTCAGCCCGCTGGGAATCGCGTTGACGAGCATGACGTTGCTGGTGGTGCTCAGCGGCTTCGCCGGCCGGTACTTGATGAATCAGATTTCGACGGAAATTCGGCAGAAAAAAGCCATGCTCAGTCAGCTCCAGACAGCCTACGAACACGCTGCGGCCCAGTTGGCGGACTACCCCGACCGGGCTGCTCTGCTGCGTCCGTTTGCAGGCTTCTGGGGCCGATTGGCGGCCGCGCTGGTGGTGCGCGAGTCGCCTGAAGCGAGTCCCAACACAACCACAGAAGGCCCACCCGACCCCGTCTTATTGCTGAGACTCTCCGACGCCATGGCCGACGTGGAGTACGCCATCAAGACGCACGAAACGTTCAAACGCTGGTTTGGCAAATGGCTGAAATTTCACATTGTGATTTCCGTGATCCTCTACGGGCTGATGGCCTTGCACGTGTGGGCGGCAATTCACTTCGGGCTGAGGTGGTTTGAATGAGGTGGTCAAGGCGAAAACTGACGTCCTGTGCCGGTGCATCCATCGCGCTGATGACACTCTGGTGGCTGACTCCACCGGACGCAGCATGGAAACGCGCCGCAACGTGGCAGCGGCTGGCTGAGCCGGGGAAGCTTTCCGCCGCACACCAACACCTCGAGCAGGACTGTTCGGCCTGCCACACGCCCGTCCGTGGAGTCGAGGCGGTTCGGTGCATTCTATGCCACGCGAACGACGAGGCGGTGCTACAGCGCCAGCCCACTGCCTTCCACGCCAACGTCGCGGGTTGCAAACCGTGCCACCCGGAGCACCGCGGTGCGGCTCAGCGCCCGACCGTGATGGACCACCGAGCCCTGGTGCGTCTCGGGTTGAGACAACTGGGGACGGCCGCAGCAGACAGCCAGAGCCGAGCTGTCCGTGCAGCCCTCCTCCGATGGATGGACGAAGCAACGCCGCCGCACGAACGGATCGGGGTGGAAGAAGCTGTGCTGGACTGCTCCACCTGCCACGCCAACGACGACCGCCACTTCGGCCTGTTTGGCGACGACTGTGCGCAGTGCCACGCGACCGACCGCTGGGTCATTCCCGAATTCCGGCATCCCTCCCCCCGTTCGACCGACTGCGCTCAGTGCCACCAAGCTCCACCTAGCCACTACATGAAGCACTTCAACATGATCTCGCAGAAGGTCGCCGGGCGGCCCCGAGCTCGAGTCGACCAGTGCTTCCTTTGCCACCAGACGACGTCGTGGAACGACATCAAGCGAGTGGGCTGGTACAAACACCACTGAAACGCGGGACAGAAATCACTGGTTGTTTCGGCCGTGGCAGACAAGCTGCCTTCGGGCGACCAAGCAGCCATGAGTGGCCCTGGGGCGTTGCAATTAGCGCAGAGTTCGTGACATACTGGCGGCGACACGAAGCGGGGGCTCGCGGCCGGCCGTTCTTCGTCCGTGCGGGGCGCGAGCGGCTTGGGTTGAAGTTTGGCCTGCCGACAGACGGGGAGAGCGCACCATGGTCGTTGTCGAATCCTACCCGGTCGCCGTGCTGTTGTGTGTCGTCACCATGTTGTGTTGGGGGTCATGGGCGAACACGCAGAAGCTGGCGACAAAGGAATGGCCATTTCAACTGTTCTACTGGGACTACGCCATTGGCGTCGTTCTGCTATCGCTGTTGCTGGGTTTCACCTTGGGAAGCTTTGGCAGTCAAGGACGCAGCTTTTGCCCGGACCTGGCTCAGGCTGAACCAGCCGCTTTGTGGTCGGCCTTTCTTGGCGGCGTGATTTTCAACCTGTCGAACATCCTGTTGGTCGCGTCGCTGGACATTGCCGGAATGGCCGTGGCGTTTCCAATCGGAGTCGGACTGGCGCTGTCGTTGGGCGTCTTGACGACCTACCTGACCAAGCCGGAAGGCAACCCGTTCTTGCTGGCGGTGGGGGTGGCCTGTGTCTTGATTGCCATTGTTGTGGACGCGTTGGCCTACAAGCGGCTGGCGGCTGGGGAGCAGAAGACACCGGTCAAGGGCATTGCCTTGGCTGTGGCGGCCGGTGTGCTCATGGGGTTCTTCTACCGGTACGTGGTGGCCGCCATGGCTCGCGATTTCGCAAACCCGGAAGCCGGCAAGCTGACGCCGTACTCGGCCGTGTTCGTCTTTTCGGTCGGTCTGTTCCTTTCGAACTTTGCGTGGAACACGTTGGTTATGTGGAAGCCGTTTTCCGGGCCGCCGGTGTCGTTTGGCGACTATTTTTCGAAAGGCAATTTGCGGTTGCACCTGATCGGCATTTTGGGCGGAATGATTTGGAACACGGGAATGGCGTTTAGCATCATTGCGTCGGACGCGGCCAGTCCGGCGGTGTCGTACGGCTTGGGGCAAGGAGCGACCATGGTGGCGGCCATTTGGGGCGTGTTCATTTGGAAGGAGTTTTCTGGAGCGCCGAAAGGAACGAACAAGCTGCTGGCGGCCATGTTTGTCTTTTACTTGTTGGGGTTGTCGATTCTAATCGCGGCGAAGCTGTGAGGAGGGGCGACCGTGTCGGGTCAAGTCGTCGTCGTTGGCAGTTCGAACACCGACATGATTCTGCAGGTGCCGCGGATTCCGCGGCCTGGCGAGACGGTTCTGGGCGGTGAGTTTTCCATGGCCGCTGGTGGCAAGGGAGCGAACCAGGCCGTGGCGGCGGCGCGAGCCGGAGCGGCGGTCTGGCTGGTTGCGCGAGTTGGGCGAGATTTGTTCGGTGACCGAGCGGTGGAGGGGTTTCGCGAGGAAGGCATTTGCGTGGACTTTGTCTTCCGTGACCCGAACGCTCCTTCGGGCGTGGCGTTGATTTTCGTCGCACCCGACGGCGAGAACAGCATTGGCGTCGCTTCCGGAGCGAACGGGCGGTTGTCGCCGGAGGACGTGGCGGCTGCCCAGCCAGCGTTGGAAAGGGCCGACGTGGTCCTGCTGCAACTGGAGGTGCCGCTGGAGACGGTGACGGCGGCGGCTGAACGAGCAGCCGAGCGGGGAGTGCGGGTCGTGTTGAACCCAGCACCGGCCCGCGAGCTGCCCGACCAGCTGCTGCAGAACGTGTCGGTGCTCACGCCAAACGAAACCGAAGCCGAGCTGCTGACGGGCGTGTCGGTGCAAGACGAGGCGTCGGCGCGGGAAGCGGCAGACAGGCTGCGAGCACGTGGTGTGGAAACGGTCATTGTCACGCTGGGAGCTCGCGGCGCGCTGGTTCGCTCGGCTGACCGGTGCGAGCTGGTTCCGGCCTTTCCGGTCGAACCGGTCGACACGACGGCGGCCGGCGACGTGTTCAACGGCGTCCTGGCGGTGGGGTTGGCGGAGGGCAAGCCGTTGCTGGAGGCGGTTCGGTTCGCCAACGCGGCCGCGGCTCTTTCCGTGACGAAGCTGGGCGCGCAGCCTTCGGCTCCGACGCGTCAAGCGGTGGAGACGTTTCTGGCCGAGCGAGGGGGAGCCGGCGGAGCGTCGTGCTGACAGGGCAGAGGGAGACAGGACGTCCCGTCCGCGGCCCACAAACGGTCGCCTTTGTCAACAAGTTGCGACTGGCCGCGTCGACAGACGAGTGTGGCAGGTCGAGTGCGGACGGTGCTGCGCCGAGCGGCCGTCCGAATCTGTGCCGCTCACGCCACGGACCGCAAGTCCTCGACGGCCCGCGCGAAACCTTCGATTCGGTTCCCGGCCAGTTCAATGCGAGCGGCCTGTCGGCTGATTCGAATGCCGACTCGCCGGGCCGGACCGCGCGTTTCCAGAATTTCGTTGTCCACAATTCGCACGTCGTGAGTCTTTCCTCGAACGTCGATGGCCACGCCGTTTTCGCCGCCGTTGTTGACCAGTCGGTTCTTCTCGACCGTGTTCCGATTGGCCCAGAAGTCCTGGCCGCGCTGTTCGTCGCGAAACAGAATGCCCACCTTTCCGCTGCCTGTGATTTCGTTGGCTCGCATGACGTTGTCCGTGTCGTTGTGGCCGATTGAGATGCCGTAGTCCCGGCTGTCCCGAATCCGGTTTCGCTCGGCGAGCCCAAACTTCACGCCCCAGCACCAGAACAAACCGATGCGGTTTCGCTCCAGCCGGTTGTCGCGCAACACCGGACGTTGTGAGCCCGAGCCGGGGTGAATGCCCAGGCCGGCGTTGTCGTGACAATAGCAGTGTTCGACCACAACGTCGTGGCACACCTGGAAACTGATTCCGTCGCCATTGTAGTTCCTGGCGGTGACGCGTCGGACGGTGATTCGGTTGCAGTCTTGAAGGAAAATGCAGCCGCCGTAATTCCCGTTCAAGTTCTCGTTGTTGGCCGCGTTGCCGTCGAGCGTCAGGTTTTCGATGAGAATGTCGGAGGCGTTTTCGGCCGTGAGCAGTGGAAAGAGCAATGAGACGCGGGGCTGGCCGACCAGCCAAAGGTTGCGGCGAATGCCGTCGTTCAGTTTGAAGCGGTTGCCCGAGCGAGCAACCAGCGTGCGCTTGACGACAATTCGAGCCCCGGTCGCGGGGTCGCGAGCGGTCAGCACGACGCCGTCTCCGACACGGAAGCCGCTCGCGTCCGACAGGGTGATTTCCTGGTCGAACCAGTCCGAATCGGCTGCCAGTGGCACCGTGACGGACGGAACTTTGGTGAGAACGGTGTCGTCGCCCGAACCGACCAACCGCACTCGCGACGGCAAGTAGACGGCGTTTCGCAGCGTGAACGTGCCCGGCAACAGCTGGACCGTGCCTCCGCCTCGAGCTGCGGCGTAGTCCACGGCCGCCTGAATGGCTTCCTCCGTCGTTCCGACAATGTCGCCCTTCTTGGGGCCGACTCGAATGGTCAGCCGCTCGTCCCACTTCGGTTCGTAACGGTCGTCGCCGTCTGTGGCCCGCGGGTTGACCACCGGTGGTGGGTCCCCGGCTCGGACTCGACGGCAAACTCCGGCCGCGGCTGCGGCAGCAACGAAAAACCTTCGCCGAGTCAACACAAGTCTGCTCATGCTAGCTCCTCCCATTCGCTCGCAACGACGGTGGTCTCGCCGACACCGCTGCATTCGGAAGCTGTCTTCAAATTCGAGACCATATGGCTGCCGGACGTTTTGGCGTCAAATCGATCATAGCGATCAAGATCATCGTCTCGCTGGTATCTGCCTAATGTCCATGGCCCTTCGACAAGCGGCGGAAGTGACTCAGCCGGCCCATTGTCCGCTCCACGGTCCACCGCTTTGGTAACGCCACGAAGCCCTTCCGACACACAGGACGCAAAACCGTTTGAAGGACCTTCCGGCCGAACGGCCTCACCCACTCCGGCAACCCCTTCTTGCCATAGGCCGAGTCGGCGAGGATCCCCTTCAGCCGACGACATCGCCGAAGGACCGGCTCCAATTCCCGTTTCGCTTCCTCCCAATCTTGCACGCTCGCCGCGTGCACGTACAGCCCCAGCGTGTCGACCAACAAATGCCGCTTCCGGCCGAACAGCTTCTTGGTTCCGTCGTCACCTCTTCCGGGCCACCCACTTGCGTCGTCTGGACGCTCTGATTGTCCAGGATGCACACGGTCAGCGTGCGCTTCAGACTTCGCTCAGGGCGAAAGCCCGACTTTTCCGCTTCGTTGCGACCGCGCGGCCTCCTTCACACGTTCCGCCCGGTTCTTGTGGCAGTCTGCGGAGCGGAGGGTTTGGACCGGGTCGTTCTCCTGGTTCAGCTTGCCTGGACGGGTGACGGTTCCGAGGCGTCTTTTGGTACGATGGTGTTGCGTTCGGCGTCAGTCGGTCCAGCCAGCCGACGGCCCAAGGCTTCCGCGACGCGGCGGCACTCCCGCATGGTCTGCTCGAACGCGTCCGGCGTCAGCGACTGCTTTCCGTCGCTCAGTGCGTGCTGCGGGTCGGGGTGAACTTCGACGATCAGCCCGTCTGCCCCGGCTGCAATGGCCGCCAGGCACATCGGCGGCACCAGCGACGCCACGCCTGTCCCGTGACTGGGGTCGACAATCACCGGCAGGTGAGTCCGCTCGTGCAAGTACGGCACTGTGGCCAGCGGCAAGGTGTAGCGCGTGTGCGTTTCGAACGTTCGGATTCCGCGTTCGCACAAAATGACCTGTGAGTTGCCTTGGTCCAGAATGTACTCCGCCGCCAACAAAAACTCGTCCATGGTTGCTGCCGGACCGCGTTTCAGCAGCACCGGTTTTTTCGACTCACCGACCGCTCGCAACAGCGCGTAGTTCTGCATGTTTCGAGCGCCGACCTGTAGCACGTCGGCGTACTCAGCCACCAGCTCCACCTGCTCGGGCGTCATGACCTCCGTCACGACGGCCAACCCCGTGAGCTCGCGGGCCGCAGCCAGCAGCTCCAGCCCGCGGCGTTTCAGCCCTTGGAACGAGTACGGACTGGTCCGGGGCTTGAAGGCTCCGCCGCGCAGTCCCGTCGCTCCGGCTCGCCTGACCGCCTGGGCCGCCGCCAGAATCTGCTCCACCGACTCGACCGAACACGGACCGGCAATGACACCCACGGTTCCGTTCCCCACGACCAGGTCGCGGGCCTTCACCACCGTCGGCTCCGGCTTCGTCTCGCGGCTGGCGACCTTGTACGGGGCGAGAATGGGAATGACTTTTTCCACCTCGTCGTACGACTCCAGCACTTCCCGTTCGCCGTTCCGTTTCTCGCCAATGGCTGCAATGACCGTCCGGTTCGTGCCGACAATGACGTGTGCCTTCAGTCCCATTTCTTCCACGCGGCGGGCCATGCGTCGAACCATTTCGTCTGTCGCCCCTGGCTTCATGACGACGATCATTTTTCGGCACCTCCTTCTTGAACTGACCGACGTTCTCGCTCGCCCCCGCCCCGACGGACTTCAGGACAAACAAAAAAGAGCCCTGAAATCCGCTGGGGACTTCAGGGCTCTTCTCTTTCGCCTGGTTTGGCTCACACGGTCAACGGAACCGGTCGTTCGTCAGCCCCGAACGTCCCCGGGTCGGAAAATAAAAGTAGAAGCCAAACCAGCCGCCGAAGAGCCGCTGGCTGCTCGTTCCGACACCGGGTTGTGGGCTGACGCGCACCTGCACCGTTTCAGCTCCAAACACCACAAGAATCTCTCGACGCCTTCATCCTAAGCACTGTTTCGGTTCCGCGTCAATCGACGGTTGAGCCATTTCGGCCAAATTGGCGGAAACGGGGTGGGGCGCAGACCGGTACGGACTGGCGAAACGAGGTCAGCGTGGCGGGCCGGCTCGAGACCGCCTTCGGCCGCACGGGCTTCGCGCCGGGTCGGCCGGGCGGCGGGGCTCAGTTGTCGCGAAACCGGTCGCGCAGGCGGCGAAAGCTAATGCCCGGGCGAGGGCCTCCCGTCTCGGGCAAGTCGAAAGGTCCACGCCAAAGACTGTCAGACAGGCGGTCGGCGGCCTTGGCCAAGCGCGCGGCCGGGCTTTGTGGCGAAACCTGCTGGTCCGACAGTCGGAAGTTCCGGTACAGCCGGAGCAGGCGGAGCGACTTCAGCTCTCCCGTCTGCTCCACGGCGTCTGACGGAAAGCACGAAAGCACGCTGACGGCCACGGCCAAGTGGTCTTCCGACAGGACGGGAATGTGCAGGCCACCTTCGGAAAAGCTGAGTTGGATTCCGGCCGACACCAGCCGTCGCACGGCCGCCCGCCACTCGGCCCGACTCGTCTCGATGGCGAACTCCCGAGCACGCTCGGTCGAAAAAGCGAATTCGCCGACCGGGTAAGTTGCGGCCAGAGGCGAGAGCAGGACGTCGGTCCACCGCTCCACTCGCCGCCGTAGCCGGTCCAGCTCGACCACCTCGTGCAACACGGCGTCCGGGGCGTCAACCATGGCTTGGAGGCAAAGCCGCCGAGCTTCCAGGTGGCCGATGAAAACGCTGCGGCCAATCGGTTCGGCCAGCTGCTGTGCTCGACGTCGGTCGCTGGCGACCAGCAGCGCGGTCCAGACGCGCGTCAGCGGTTCGGCCACGAACACCTCTACGGCCAGTCGCCGACAGTGCTCCCAGACTGAGGCCGAGACGGGCGTCTGCGTGGTCGACCCGTCGTCCGACGCGGCGGTCGTCTCCAAATGCCGCACCCAGAAATGGTTGCGGTCTCGTCCGGACCGCCAGTACGTGTGCAGAGCGGCCAGGGGAGGCGCGTCGAGCGACTCGACGACGTGTTCCCAATGCGTCGAGACGAATGTCGCCAGTTGAAGCAGGTCGGCGAGTTGTAAGCTGCTGGCGGGCACGGAACGACCTTCTGCGGCGAACGAAGCAAGACACGGGAAAGCCGGTTGACACCGGTCGCCCGCCGCTCCAGCGTCGCAGCCGCCGGGCGTCGGCCGCTGTGGCCGCCCAGCGGCGGCGCTTCGGCGGCGGACGGACGTTGTCGGCTGGAGCTGCAAACCAGGGGCCTGTCGTGGTGTCTACGTTCTAACCCGTTTTGTCACCGCAACTTGCGGCCGAAGTGGCGGGCCGTCTGTTGTCAAGAGTCCACGTCTTTCAGCGCCGACGTTGACAGAAAGCAACACGCGGCCTTCGGCCCTACAGGCCTTTCGACTGGTTGGTCTGCTTCACCTCCTCCTCGGTCAGCCGGCGGACGCGAATGTTTTTCAAGGCGGCCGTAGTCTGCCACGACGCAATGCCGAACGGCTTGGACAGGTCGACCTCAATCCGAACCGACAGCTTCGCTCCCTCAATGTCCTGGTCAATGATTTTTTCGTCGTCGACCCAGGCCTGAATGCGTTTGTCGGTGACGCGCAGCCGCACGTGGTACCAGCGTTTGTTCTCGAACTCGCGGAAGCAGGTGGTGTCGTTCTCCGACGCGTCCATTCCGTCAATGCACGAAATGCCGCAGACGCCGCCCCCCCAGCCGCCGAGAATCAGTGAGCAAAACTCGTCTCGGACCGGGACGGTCAACCCGCAGAAAAAGTCCGTTCCCTCAACACGCATGGCGTCCAAGCTGACCTCGTAATTGACCTTGGGCAGAATTTCGGGCTTCGTCCACGTAATGCCCGTCAGGTCGGCTCCCATTTCGAGAATGATTTGCCCGTCCTTGACGTAGACGTCACCTTGGCCACCGAAGTCGGTAATCTTCCAGCCGTTCAGCGTCTTTCCGTCGAAAAGGGAAATCCACTTTGGCCTGCTCTGCGAGGCGGCTTTCTTTGAACCCTTGGCGTCGGCCTGACAGCAGGCTTTCTTGCTGCAGCACGCCTTCGGCTTGTCCTGGGCGTCCGCCTTTCGTTCGCACTCGCCGTCGTGACAACCGGCTTTTTTCTCGGCACAGCACTTTCGCTCGCCACCCTTCTTGCAGCACGCTTTCTGGTCACCTTTGCAGCAGGCCGTTTTGTGGAGGCCGGCCTGTCCGCGGCCTTTCTTGTGGGAGCAGCCTTCTTTGTCGCAACAGGAGCCTTCGCTCCGTTTGTGGTGGCAAGCGGACTTCTTGCTGCAACCGCTGACGTCGCAAGCTGCCTTCTTCTCACAACACGTCTTTTCTCCGTCCGCGTCTTTCCGGCAGCAGCCTTTCTTGTTCTGTGCTGTGCACGTCTGGCCGTGACACCCTTCGGCCTTCTTGCAGCACGTGTCTTTTTCACAACACGCTGGCTTTTTTGCGCCAGACGGCGACTGCTTGTCCTTCTGCGCGTCCGCTCCAACGGCGACCAGTCCGACCGCCACTACCAGACCGACTGTCAACCAAACTTTCCGTTTCATGGACTTGCCTCCTTCGGCCATTCTTTTTCCAACAACCGTGCCCTGCTCGCTCGTCGATTCTACCGCTGCCCACAGTCACTTTGTAGCAACGACCTTGAGCGCGTCCGGGAATCGATTCGTCGTTCCCCGAGGTTACGGAGCCGTCGCGAGCTCCACCTTGCCGACCCAGCGTTTGAACGCAAACGGCAACGGGCCGCGCCGCCGGCCCACTCAGTTGCCAAAGTCGCTCGGCTCGGCTTTCTCTCGTGTTCGCCTTTCCTCGGCTCGACGACGCTCCACGGCGTCTGTGGTGTTACGAGAAACGCCGGCTCTGCGCGGCGGACGGCCCGTTCACTGCGTTGGGTCGCGGAAAATGGTCAGGTCGACGGCTTTGCCCGAGTCCAGCACGACTTTGCCGGCCACTTTCCGCAGGACCTGCTCCAACGTCTCCAGGTAGTACTGTTGCAAAGCCATTCGGCGGGCCTCGGCGTACGTCTGCCGGCCTTCGGCTTCGGCTTGGCGGAACTGAGCGACCATTTTCGTGAAACTTTCGGCGCGAGCACGAGCTTCCTCGACCAGTCGCTGTCGGTAAGCCTGAGCCTCGTCGATTTTTTGTCGAGCGGCCGCCTGGGCCTGAGCCAGTTTCTGTTCGGCGTAGGCGCGGGCTTCGTTAATGTAGGTTTCCTTGTCGGCCCGAGCGTTCATGACGTCGATGAACTGAGCCTTCACTTGAATGGGCGGGTAGACGCTGCCAATGGCCACGTCTTCCACCAGCAGTCCCAGCTGTTCTTGTTCGACCAGTTGACGCAGACGCGTCACCAGCAGCTCGCGCAGTTCGTTTCGTCCCAGTGTGTGCACGAAGTCCACGCCGCTGCGCAGGACTACGTCCGCCAGCACCGACTCGGCCAATGTTTGCAAACGCCGCTCGGGTGAAGTCGAACCGAACAGGTAGTCCAGAATGTGCGACTCGTCGATTCGGTAATGGACCGTCACGAACAAGTTCAGAATGTTCTTGTCGCCCGTGACGAACTGAGCTCGACGGGCCGGTGAAATGGCCTGCACGAACTGGGTGCTGGCCACGTCTTCTACTTCGGCCGTGCCGATTGTAATGGTTCGCACTTCGTTGATTCGAATGCGGTCGACTTTGGTAACCGGCCAAGGCAGGTCGTAGTGCAAGCCGCTGGGTTGGAGCGCGACCTGGCCGGTTTCGGTCCGGAGCACTCGGCCGAAACGCCGCACGACGGCCGTCTCGTCACCGCGGATTAGGTAGAAGCCGGTGGCGAGGTAGGCGAGCAGCAACAGGACCAGCAGAGCGTGCCACTTTCTCACGGCGAGCGCACCTCCTTTGCGAGCGAAGGCTTGGTGGAGCCGGCAACGGAGCTTGGTGCGGACGTTTCCGTCCGGCCGGCCAATGGCGGCCGGTCAGCCGTTTTGGAAGCCGCAGGCGGGTCGGACGAGGCGTCCGGGTTGGACTGGCCGTCCGAGCCGTCGTCCGGGCTGGGAACAGAAGCCGGTGCAAGGCGGTCCAGTCGAGTGACGTCCGGCCCGGAAGGAGGTGGCTCGGTCGACTTCTTCTGCAGTTCAGGCGCCGGCTTCGGTGCGGGCAAGTCCGGCTGCAGCCCTTTTGTCAGCAGCTTGAACAGTTCGCTCGACGCCGACAGCACCAACGTCGTTCGTTCGTTCAGAATCTTGCGGTAGGTGTCGAGCGTGCGAAGCAGCCGGTAGAAGTCGGGGTCCTGGGCGTGGGCTTTGTTCAGAATGGAAATGGCTTCGGCTTCCGCTTGCCCGCGAATTCGCTCCGCGTCCGCCTCGGCCTTGGCCAGAATTTCGCTGTACTGCCGGTCGGCCTGGCTCTTAATCATTGTGTTTTCCGCCTGACCGGCGCTGCGGTAGCGGTCGGCAATTTTCCGCCGTTCGCTCTTCATTCGCTCGAACACCGCCTGTTGGTTCCCCAGCGGGAAGTTGATTCGTTTAATGCGGACGTCGACCACCTCAATGCCCAGGCGGTCGCGAATGGACCGGTCTTCGTCCGGACGCTGCACGACTTGCTGCCGCACGACTTGCGACAGTCGTTCCAGCGGTCCGCCTGCGCGGTCTGGAGGTCCGGCCTCGGAGTCCGTGACGCTCATCAGTTCGCTCAGCTCGACCCGCCCCAGCTCGGTGGCCAGAATCGACCGGACGCGGCTGTCCAGTCGAGCTTCGGCCACGTCGCGCGTTCCCAGCGACCGAAAGAACCGCACGACCGGACGGTCCGTCACGCTGGTCGCCTCTTGAGCGTTCGGTCTGGCAATTCGCCAGCAGACGTAGGTGTCGACGGTGATGTTTTTCTTGTCGCGGGTGAAGAGTTCCCGTCCGGGCGGGTCGAACAAATGGACTCGGCAGTCGAAGCGTCGAGCCATGCTGATTGGCCAGGGCAGTTTGAAGTGCAGTCCCCGGTCTTCCGGCCGGTCGTAGACCGCCACAATGTGCCCCAGCCGCTCGACAATGACAAACTGCGTCTCGTCGACAAACACGACCGACGTGGCCGCCGCCACCGCCACCACGGCCAAGGCAACCAGCTTCAGCAGTCCGACCAACAGGCGGTGAGGCGAGAAGGGCGGCGCAGGAACCGCGCCGGCCGGGTCGAACTGGTCGGCCTCGGACGGGTAGGGCGTCGAGTCGTGCGAGTGCTCGTGACTCATGGAACCTCACTCCTCAATGAACGGCGACGGTTCGTTCGACGCCGGGAACGTCTGCTGCAACGTGCTCACGTTGGGCAAGAACCGAGGGTCGGCCAGCAGAATGTGTTGCCGGCCGGTCACTTTCGGGTCGAGAATGGTCAACGGCCGATTGGCCAACGTCTCGTCGACCGTGCGAAGGTACATTTGAATCTGTGTCAGCAGCGGGGCTTGACGGTACGTTTCGAGCAGGCTGTTGTAGCGGTCGGCGGCTCCTTTCGCCAATTCGACTCGCTGAGTGTAAGCCTGGCGAGCGGCCATCAGTTTGGCGGCCGCTTCGCCGGAAAGAATCATTCGACCGTCCAGTCCCTCGGTGACGAGCTGCTGCCACAGTTCGTCGGTCAGCTTCCAGTTGGCCACGGAGCCGGCGGTGGAGGTGTCGATTCGGCTTCTGGTCTGGACGGTGCGGCTGAGCACACGGATGGCCTTTTCGCCCGCCACCGCCAGCAACTTGCGGGCGTAGTAGGCTTCCGCTTCGTTGACCAGTTGAGCCCATTCTTCCAGAGCGTCGGCCACTTGACGGTAGGCTGGCACGACCTGCGTCGGCGGGTGAATGTCGAGCAAGTGGACGGCCAACACCTCGACGCCCAGCTCGTACGCCGACGCCGTCTGCCGGACCCGCTGCAAGCACTCCCGCTCGATTTCCGCTCGCCGGCTGGTCAGGATTTCGTCCAGCGACAAGTGGGCGGCCGTGTCGCGAATGGCGTTCTCGGCGGCGGCGCGAAGAGCGGCTTCCGGCGAGTCGCACGAGAACAGAAACTTGTACAAGCCCAACGGCTGGCCCGAAATGCGGTAGAGCACCTCGGCCGTCACCTCCACCGGCACCTCTTCGCCCGTCAAGGCCAGTCGCTCTTCCGGCACCACCTTGTAGTTCTTGGCCTTGTGCTCGCTGGTCCACTCGATTGGCGGGACGAAGCCGGTTGTCGCCGAAGGCAACGCGGGTCCCGGACCGGTCGTGCGAAACCCAATCTGAACGCTGCGAACCTGGTAGACCTTCTCACGCAAGACCCGCTCCAGCGGCGGTGGCCACCGCCAGTGGACGCCGGACTGAAGCGTTGTCTGGTAGCGCCCGAACCGCAACACAACCGCCTGCTCGTCCTCGCGAATCAGCACCAGGTTCCACACGAACCAGCAGAACGCGCAGGCCGCGAACAACAAGCGCAGGACCAACGCCCAATTGTCGACGAACCGGTAAACCAGTCGCGTTGGCGACAGAACGGCGGCCAACCAGGCCAGGGTTTGAGCGACCAGGGCCCAGGTCCGGCCCATCCACGTCTCGTCCCAGCGTTCGAACCACAGAAGCCGCAAGGCGTTCAGCATGACCGCCAACGAGGCCACTTCGTGGAAAATGGCGGCTGCCACGGGGCCCAGAATCCCGACGGCTCCCAGCAGCATTCCCAGCGCGTTCATTCCGAACGCGAAGACGAAAATGCTTTGCCGAATGACGCGGACCAGTTGACGGGAAAGCCGCACCAGCGAAGGCAGCGGGCGCAGAGGGTCGCCCATGAGCACCAAGTCGCCGGCTTCGGCGGCAATGTCGCTGCCGACTCCGCCCAAGGCAATTCCCACGGTCGCGGCTGCCAGCGCCGGTGCGTCGTTGACGCCGTCGCCGACCATGGCCACGTGCCGGCCGGCTTTCGTCCGCTCTTCAATCCACCGGGCCTTGTCCTGTGGAAGCAGTTCGCCGACCGCGTCTGGAATGCCCAGCGCGGCCGCCACCGACGCAGCGGCCGACTGCCGGTCGCCCGACAGCAGAGCGAACTCCGGCACTCCCGAGCCTCGCAGCTCTTCCAACACGGCCCGAGCCGTCGGACGCAGCGTGTCGCGCACCCCAATCGCTCCCAGCAGCCGCCCCTCGACGGCCACCAGAATGACGCTCAGCCCGTCCCGGTCAAACTCCTCCAGCCGCTCGACGACCCACTCCGGCAGCTCCACCTGCTCCCGTTCCAGGTACTGCCGGTTGCCGACCACGACGGTGACCAATTCAGGCAAGCTGGAGCCGTCCCGGTCCGCCTGAGTCCTCCCGTCGGTCTGCTCGTCCGACGCGGTTCGGCCGTCCGTCGGCTCGGGTCGTTCCAACACCTCGGCGCACCACGGCCCCAGCGACGAACTTCGCAGACGGGCCTTGACCCCGCAGCCGGGGCGGGCCAAAAACTGCTCGGGCTCGGGCAACGAAAGCCCCCTCGACCGCGCCTCCCGCACCAGCAGCCGGGCCAGCAAATGCTCGCTGCGCTGCTCGGCCGCAGCCGCCAGCCGCAACAGCTCGTCCGGCTCCAGTGGTTCGAACGTCTCCAGCCGTCCGACCGCCGGCTCACCTTTCGTCAGCGTGCCCGTCTTGTCGAAGACGAACAGGTCAACGTGAGCCAGCCTTTCCAGAGCAATCGACCCTTTCACGACCACGCCGTTTCGAGCCAGCCAGGCCATGGCCGCCATGACCGCGCTGGGCGTGGCCAGAATCAGCGGACAAGGGCACGCCACCACCAACACGCTCAACGCCGGCATGAACCCGGGCGACCACTGGCCGGTTTTCAGACGCCAGCCGAGCAGAGTCAGGCCGGCGGCCAGCAAGACCACCGGCAGAAACAGCCGGGCCAGGCGGTCGGCCGTGCGTTCCAGCGGAGCTTTGCGTCGAGCGGCCTCGGCAACCAGGCGGACGACCTGAGCCAACGTCGTCTGGCTGCCAACCCGCTCGGCGACCACAGTCAGCGAGCCGTACTGGTTGAGCGTGCCGGTGAAGACCTCGTCGCCCGGTCCTTTGTCGACGGGCAGGCTCTCGCCAGTCAGAGCGCTCTGGTCTACGGCCGAGTGTCCCGAGACGACTCGACCGTCGACCGGAATCCGTTCGCCGGGACGCACCACCACCCGTTCGCCCACCTCCACCTGCTCGACCGGCACGTCCACTTCCTCACCGTCTCGCAGCACGTGGGCCGTCGGCGGGCACAAGTTGAAAATGCGACTAATCGCGCTCTGCGCCCGGTCGACCGTAAACCCCTCAATGCTCTCGCCGCACAAAGCAATGAACACGACCAGCGCGGCGGTCGTGTACTGTCCGAGCAGAATGGCGGCCAG
>CAYSAG010000002.1:0-51531 GCA_964428935.1 uncultured Planctomycetaceae bacterium
GGTTCGAGGAGCTGGAACGGCAGCTCCAGGACCCGGCTGTGCTGGCCGACACGAACAAGCTGCTGGCCGTCCAGCGTGAGTACGGCGCGCTGGCGAAGGTGGCGAAGCTGGTCCGCGAGTACAACAAGGTCGAGGAAGAGATTCAGGTCGCCCGAGAGCTGTTGGAGGACGCGGACCCCGAGGCGCAGGAGTACGCTCGGAGCGAGCTGGCTGAGCTGGAGCAGCGACACGCGGAGCTGAAGCGGCAGTTGGAGGATTTGGTCTCGGCCGGCGACTCCATTAGCCGCGGCGGGTTAATCATGGAGATTCGGGCCGGCACGGGAGGCGAGGAGGCCGCTCTGTTCGCTCGCGACCTTTTCAACATGTACGTCAAGTTCGTGGAGCGTCACGGGTGGAAGTGGGAACTGATTGACATGCACCCGACGGACATGGGCGGCCTGCGCGAGGTGATTTTTTCGGTCACGGGCGAGGGAGCTTACCACCACCTGCAGTTCGAAAGCGGCGGCCACCGCGTTCAGCGGGTTCCTGAAACCGAGGCTCAAGGGCGAATTCACACCAGCGCCGCCACGGTCGCTGTGCTGCCGGAAGCGGAGGAGGTGGAGGTCGAAATCAAGCCGGAAGACCTGCGCATTGACACGTTTTACGCCAGCGGGCCTGGCGGTCAGAAAGTCAACAAGACGGCCAGCGCGGTGCGGATTACTCACATTCCGACCGGCATTGTCGTTCAGTGCCAAGACGAAAAGAGCCAGCACAAGAACAAGGCGAAGGCCATGCGAGTGCTGCGGAGCCGACTGCTGCAGCGCGAGCAGGAGAAGGTCCAGTCGGAGCGGGCTCAACAGCGACGCACCCTGATTGGTTCCGGTGACCGCAGCCAGCGAATCCGCACCTACAACTTTCCGCAGAACCGCGTGACGGACCACCGAGTTCCCAACCTGACGCTCTACAAGCTCGACCAAATCATGCAGGGCGACTTGGACGAGTTGATTCAGCGGCTGTTGGAGTTCGACCGGGAAGAGCGGCTGAGGGGCGCTGGGGTGGACTCGTCCGAGTCGACGCCGGGCGACTAGTCGCAAAGGGAAGGCGGCTTCATGGCGAACCCTCGTTCCACGTCTGAGTCGTGGACCGTGCTCCGCGTGCTGCAATGGACGGCCGAGTACCTGCGGCGGCACGGAAGCGAAACGCCTCGCCTGGACGCCGAACTGCTGCTCGCTCACGTCCGCGGCTGCCAACGAATCGAGCTCTACACGCGGTTCGACGAAGAGCTGACGGCGGACGAACGAGCCCGAATGCGGGAGCTGGTGCAGCGGCGAGCTCGTCACGAGCCGGTGGCGTACTTGATTGGGGGGCGGGAGTTTTTTGGGCTGGAATTCCACGTGACGCGGGACGTGTTCATTCCGCGTCCGGAGACCGAAACGCTGGTCATGGAATTGCTCGAGCTGTCGAAGCCGCTGGCGGCGCCGAAGGTGTTGGACGTTGGCACCGGCTCCGGTTGCATTGCCGTTGCCTACGCAGTCCAACGGCCGGACGCGGTTGTGGTCGGCGTCGACATTTCTCCCGCCGCCCTCCGCGTGGCTCGACAAAACGCGGAACGACACCGCGTGGACCACCGGGTTCGGTTTCTCCAAAGCGACTTGTTCGAGTTTCTTCGAGGCGAGCCGACCGCGGAGTTGGCCGAAGAGGTCGGCTCCCCGTTGCCGCGGCAGTTCGACTTCATTGTGAGCAACCCGCCTTACGTCGCCGAGAACGAAGCCGACGCGGTCCAGCCGGACGTGCGACTGCACGAGCCGCACCAAGCGGTCTTCGGCGGTCCGGACGGACTAGCCGTCATTCGCAGACTCATTGCCGAGGCTCCCGAGTTCCTCAATCGACCCGGTTGGCTGCTGCTGGAAATTTCGCCGGAGCAGTCGGAGGCGGTAAGCCGTCTAGCGGCCGAAACCGGCCAGTACGGACGGCCGCGCTTTGCGAAAGACCTTGCAGGAAGTCGACGGGTTGCAGTATTACCCCGCTCCGATTGAACCCGGCCGACAGGCGGTCGGCGGCAACGACCGAACGCCGGAGCGAGCCGTCGGAGGTTGAAAGGGAAGGCACCGGCCAAGGAGGAGGTCCAAGGATGGACATGTTCGTCGTCCAGGGAAGCGGGCCGCTGAAGGGACGCGTTCGAGTCAGCGGAGCCAAGAACGCCGCTCTTCCAATCATGGCCGCTTCGATTCTGGCCGACGGCCCGGTCGTCCTGCGAGGAGTCCCCCGACTGGTCGACGTCGAAACTCTCTCGCGCCTGCTCGGCACCCTGGGCGTCGACGTGCGGCGGCTGGAGACCGGCGAGCTGCGTCTGCAAGTCGTGGACGAGCGTCCGTGCGTGGCCGACTACGAGCTGGTTCGCCGCATGCGAGCCAGCTTTTGTGTGTTGGGGCCCCTGTTGGCCAGACGCGGTTGGGCCTGTGTTTCCTTGCCCGGCGGCTGCAACATTGGCGACCGGCCGATTGATTTGCACCTGAAAGGACTGCGAGCTCTGGGAGCGGAGATTCGCGTCGAGCGGGGCTACGTGCTGGCGCGAGCGTCGCGGCTGAAAGGGGCGGACATTTACCTGGGCGGACCGTTTGGGAGCACGGTCACCGGAACCTGCAACGTCATGTGTGCGGCCGTGCTGGCCGAGGGCGTGACGACAATCGAGGCGGCTTCGTGCGAGCCCGAAGTCGTCGACTTGGGGCATTGCTTGAACCGAATGGGAGCGCGAATCAGCGGACTGGGCACTCCCTTCTTGCGAATCGAGGGAGTGCGTCGGCTGGACGGCACGACGTACGAAATCATTCCAGACCGAATCGAGGCGGCGACGCTCATGATTGCCGCGGCCATGACCCAGGGCGAGGTGGAAGTGGCGAACGTGCAGGTCCGCCACATGACGTCGGTCGTTGAGAAGCTGCGCGAAATTGGCGTCGAGGTGGAGTGGTCGTCGCAGGAGGACGGAACCGACACGGTTTGGGTTCGGGCTGTCGGTCGTCCCCGTCCGGCCGACTGCATCGCTCAACCCTACCCCGGCATTCCCACCGACGTGCAGGCTCAGTTCATGGCTCTGCTCACCTTGGCCGACGGCATTAGCATTGTCACCGACAAGGTTTTCCCGGACCGGTTCCTGCACGCGTCGGAACTGGTTCGAATGGGAGCGAGGATTCGTCGCGAGGGAGCCAGCGCAATTATTCGAGGCGTGCCGAGGCTGAGTGGGGCGTGCGTCATGGCCTCCGACCTGCGAGCCAGTGCCGCGTTGGTTCTGGCCGCGTTGGCTGCGGAGGGCGAGTCGGTCGTCAAGCGAATCTACCACCTCGACCGGGGCTACGAGCGGCTGGAAAACAAGCTGGCCGCTTTGGGGGCGACCATTCGTCGGGTCGAAGACCGGCCGGAGAACATGCCGCGCAGCTTGCGGTTCGAGGAGCTGGCCAGCGTGCCCTGGCCGCTTCGACTGGACCCACCTCACCGCCTGCCGCCAACTCAACGGGCCGCGCCGGCTCCGTCGACGTCCGGCCAGCGCTTGGAGCGGAAAGCGGTCGACGGCGAGTAAGTGGCCGACGGGGCACTGGGCGCACTGCTCGAGCGGACGGCTTCCCAGTCAGGTCGCTCCGGCCAGCTGCTCGAACCGCAGCGACTCGTCGCGCAGGTTCAGCCACCGGACTGTCGGGACCTGACCAGCCACCTGCGGGAACCAAGCGTCGGTCAAGCCGTCCTCGGCCGCGCGCTGCAAGTCGCGTGCTTCGAGTCCCGTCGACTTGACCAGCACCAGCTCGCCAGCCGGCCAAACGGCGGCCACCCACGCGGCCACGGAGTCGCTGGTGACGTCCCAGTTGTGCGGCAAGGGGATTGGAGCGGTGGGCTCGACAGAGGCGACGAAGTCCGCGGCCGCCAGAATCGCCAGACGCCCCTCCTGCCAGGCCCGCTCGGCCCCTGGCCGGTCGGGCACGCGAACGGCGTCGGGAAGCAGCCGTTCGGCCAGCCGTTCGTTCAGCCCGAGCGACGCCAACGCCAGCCAGTGAGCCGGTTCGTCGCCGAGGGAGTAAAGTCGGTCCCAGCGGCGAACAATGTCCGCCGCCTCACCGCCTCCGAGAAGCAGCAGGGGACGGTGAGGGCCGCGTAGCCGAAGAGCTTGCAAGAACCGCCGCGGCCAAGCACTCCAAGTCAGCAGGCTCCCCCCCACCTTCCAGACGACGACCGAAGTCCCGTCCGGTTCCGATTGGCCTTGCGTTTCCGAACGCGGTCCATTCACGAGCACGCCCGACCGTTCGACCGTTTGGTGAGTCAGGAGGGCGAGTCACCGCGACGGCAGGTCAGTGAAACACGACGGCTGGCAACGAGAACTGCCGCGAGCAACGACACGCGAGAACCGCCTGCCAGGAAACAGGGGCTCTTGTGGAACAACCGTTTGGCCCGCGTCCAGGTCTCGCCGCTCGGGCCGGGAAACACACGTCGTCGTGTCGGGGGCCGGTCGGATTCGACGCGTCGAAGCCCGGACCGCGGCGAGGCACTGACCCGCGCCGTCCTACTCTGACCCGCCTCGTTCTACTCGATGATTTTGTTGATCGAGTACTCGACGATTCCCGTCGCGCCGGCCTCCTTCAGCTTCGGCACAATGGTCCGTACGACTCGTTCGTCGATGATTGTGTTCACCGCCACCCATTCCGGGTCGGAAAGTGACGAGACCGTCGGCTTTTGCAGAGCTGGAAGCTGGTCCAGCACGGCTGGCAGGTCGGACCGGCGGACGTTCATCATGAGCCCGACTTTGCCCTCGGCCGCCAGGCACGACTGCAACATGAGAGCAATGTTCTGCAGCTTGGTCCGTTTCCAGTCGTCCTTCCACGACTCCTTGTTGGCAATGAACCGAGTCGTGCTTTGCAGGACTTCGTCGACGATTCGCAGGTTGTTGGCCCGCAACGAACTGCCGGTTTCGGTGACTTCGACAATGGCGTCGGCCAGCTTCGGCGGTTTGACTTCAGTCGCTCCCCAAGAAAACTCCACAATGGCCTGGACGCCGTGTTTCTCGAGGTAGCGCTTGGTCAAACCGACCGCCTCGGTGGCAATGCGCTTCCCTTCCAGGTCCTTGACGCTTTGGACCGGCGAGTCGTTGGGCACGCAGAGGACCCAGCGGACCGGCCGACGAGTGGCCTTCGAAAACATGAGCTCGCAAATTTCGACCACGTCCGCTCCCGTCTCCAGCACCCAGTCCAGTCCGGTAATGCCGGCGTCGAGAACGCCTTGTTCGACGTACCGAGCCATTTCCTGGGCTCGAATGAGCAGGCATTCGATTTCGTCGTCGTCAATCGTTGGGTAGTACGAACGGGACGACGTTGTAATGTTGTAGCCGGCCTTTCGGAAAAGCTGGACGGTCGACTCTTGCAGACTTCCAGCCGGAATTCCCAAACGCAAAACCTTCTGTTGCCCTTCCGACATTGTTTCGCCCTGAACTGTGAAAACCGTTTCGTTGGTGTGGAGGACCGCTTCACCGCTGACCGCGGTCGGCGACGGCGAGCCGGGTGCCGACGTTCCGCTGGCTGACGCCCTCGCCGACTTCGCGCGGGTTTTCTAGATTGCTCCAGGCCTTGGAGCCAGACGTGTTCCGTCACGTCTTCCCGGGTGGCCGGTAGCGAGGGGCCACGACAGAGCGTGCCGCTCCGGTTCCCGGACACCGTCCGCTCACTTCTTGTAAACCTCCTTGGGGTCGAAGACCCGCTGCCCGACCACCTCGACTTGACCCGTCGCCGGGTCGACGCGACGGAAAAAGCAGCTCCGGTAGCCCTCGTGGCAGGCCGCACCTCCAACCTGGTGAACTTTGATCAGCAGCGCGTCGGCGTCGCAGTCGAAGTAAATTTCCTTGACTTCTTGCACGTGTCCGCTTTCTTCGCCTTTGCGCCACAGCTTTTGGCGGCTGCGGCTGTAGTAGCAGACGCGGCCGGTCCGGAGCGTTTCTTCGTAGGCCTCGCGGTTCATGTACGCCAGCATCAACACGTCGCCGGTTTCGTAGTCCTGGGCGACGACCGGAATCAGCTCGCTTTTTTCGAAGTCAGGACCGCTCATTCCGCACTCCTTCAGTTCCCTTTTCCGCCGGGCTCGAAAGGTCGAACACTTTAACAATTCGTCGGTCGTTTCACCAGTGGTCGGAGCGGGTGTCGGCAAAGTCGATTTCCCCAGTAGACCTTCAAAGAGGGCAGGTTTTGGTCTACCATGACCGGCCCTCCAGAGCCCAGGCCGACCCGTGCGGTGAGGTCGCTCCGGACCCCAACGGTGTTCCGACGGCTCACGCCCGACAAGTCGCCTCGTTCAGACGGAATCAAACCCCCTTGCAGCGGCCGGGCAAGGGTGACCGAAAGGCGAGTCCGAGACAAGCAAAGCGGTGAGAAAGGACCATGACCGAGCAGAAAGCAACGAACATTACGTGGCACGAGCACCATGTTTCGAAGCACGAACGGTGGAAGCTCATGGGTCACCGGGGAGCGGTGCTGTGGTTTACCGGCCTGAGCGGCTCGGGCAAGAGCACCGTGGCCAACACGGTCGACCACAAGTTGCACGCCATGGGAAAGCACTCCTACGTGCTGGACGGCGACAACATTCGCCACGGGCTCAACAAGAACTTGGGTTTCTCGCCCGAGGACCGAGCCGAGAACATTCGCCGAATCGGCGAAGTGGCGAAGCTGTTTTGCGACGCCGGCCTGCTCACCCTGACGGCCTTCATTTCCCCCTACCGAGCCGACCGCGACAAGGTCCGACGGCTGCTGGAGCCGGGCGAGTTCATTGAAATTTACATGAACACCTCGCTGGAAACGTGCGAGAAACGCGACCCCAAAGGACTGTACAAGAAGGCTCGGGCCGGCGAAATCAAAGGCTTTACCGGAATCGACGACCCGTACGAACCGCCCGAAAACCCAGAAATTGTCTTGGACGGCGACAACAAAGGTGTCGACGAACTGGCCGACCAGGTCATTGAGTACCTGGAAAAGCACGGCTACCTGACGTACTGACGGCCGGCCCGCGGACCGTCGAAAAGTCTACTGCTTCGGACGCGACTGCTTGGCCGGCGTCGTTGCTTTCTCGGAAGGCTCTTTGGGCCACACAATGGCCTCGGCTCGCAAGGTCAGTCGGGTCAGCACGACTTGCGTCGGCTTGTCGGCCGGAGGAGCCTGCACAATGACTCGCGGTCCGACTCGCACGGGCTTCGGTCCCACCACGGTGCGTCGAATGAGTCGGAACCGGTCCGAGTCGCCTTCGGCGAACAGGTGGTAGACGACGTTGCCTTTGCGCAGCAGACGCAGCCGGCCGCTGGTGGCGGACGTCCCAATGGGCTGGCCTCGGTAGCGCCACTGGCCGTCCGGACGGAGCACTCCCCACCCCGCGGCGACAACTCCCTGTCCGTGCTTGTTGACTCGGCGCTGAACGGTCACTTGCAGTCTGGGCTGCTGGTCGATTCGAGCCAGCAGGAGGACGCCGCTGGGCCGGTTGGCGTTGCCGGGCGGAGCTTGTAGTCGGCGAAACGTGACCGTCATTTCGAAGTCGCCCTTCAGCCCGACGGGGACGGCGGCGACCAGGGACGACGGTTTCTTGACGGTGCCGGGAACCGTGACGTGCAGCCCGTCGGCGGCGAAGCGGCAGCCGTCCGTGCGGCCTTCCAACTTGAGCAGCTTCGGGCCGGGGTGGCCTTTTCGGAAGTCCAGCGTCAGCTCGGCCTTGGCCTTTTCCGGCACGCCCTGAAGGTGCTCGGCCGGGTCGACCGCCAGCTCCTGCTTTTCCACCGGCGGCAGCTGCCGAGGCCACTGGCCTCGGTAGACCACGTGGCGGACGCGAGCGGTGGTCTGGTCGGCGTAGTGGAAGAGCCCGAACAGACGCTGGTTCGTCGGCTCAATCGGACGCTCGTAAACCAGCTGCCCGTTCAGCGTCAGGCGGACCGTGTCGCCGGCCACGGTCAGACGCAGGCGGTTCCAGGCGTCTGGCTGGAGGGGCAGACGTGCCGGGCCGCGGCGGCACTGCGGTTCGTCGACTGTGTTGTCGGGGGCCAAGCCCGAGCGGTCGTACTGCGCGTCGGTCAGCCAGTGCAAGCGGACGCCGTCCGGTTGGAGCAGAAAGACCAGCCGGTCCAGCGCCGGGTGGACCATTTGCTCGCCCGGCTTGTAGTAGAACTCGTACTCGACCCAACCGTCTTCCAGCAGCGGACGGTGGTACTGGAACAGGCTTTCCACAAACGCGCCGGCCAGTTCCGGTTTTCGACGGCCGACAATTTCGTCGCCCTCTTTTCGCCAGTCGGCTTTTGGCCCGGTGGTCGTCTCGCGGTAGTAGTTGGCCAGCCAACCACCCAGGTCGGGCCCGGCGGACAGGTTCAGTTGGTCCGGAATGGTCGGCTGGCCGCTAATTCGCACGTTTCGGACGCCGCTGTAGGCGGACGACGAGGCATGCAGCGCCACCCAAGGGTCGTGCTCTTTCGGCAGTCGAGTTTGAAAGACCCGACGGCCGTTGACGTAGAACGTGCACGTGCCTTGGTGCACGGCCACGCGGCAGCGGTACCAGCGGCCAAGGTAGGGAATGGGCGGGTCGACCAGACCCTCTTTGAAGCCTTCGCCGAACCGCGTCACAGTGAAGTGGCGAGTGGGAACTCCGGACCACGGAGCCTCGGGCTGGAGCCACAGCCCGGCAACCACGACGTGCGTCGCCGTGTACCCGGGAACTTGCAGCTCGCAACGGACTTCGTAGTCGCCTCGCATTGGAACCTTGAAGTACAGGTAGTCTTCCCGGTGCCCGCCGACGTGCTGCACCTGGCCGGGCCAGACGGCCCACTGGCACGGCGGAGCCCCGCGTCCGCGCGTGAAGGCCGTTGGGTGCGTGACCACGTCCCAGTTGCGGAGCGTCGTGGACGCAGACCGGGGTCGTTCAGCCACGGACAGGGCCAGCCGGTCGGCCAACGAATGCAGCCGGCGAAGGTGACGCTGCCACACCACGTCCACCGTCGGCCATTGCTTGTTGAGTTGGTCGACGGTCATTTGGTCCAGCAGGACGGCGGCCAGCGGCCGAGTGGCCTCGTGCCGAATTCCCTCCGCCGCCAGTAGGAACTCCGGCCAGCGTTTGTCCGTGCCGGCCCACCTGGGAACTTGGACCAGCAACGGGTAAATTTGCCGCGTCAGCTTGTTGGCCTCGTCGAACCGGCCTTGGGCCATTCGGACAAGGGCCAACAGGGCCAGCCGACAGCGCCGAGCCAGCGGGTCGACGGCCTTCGTCTGTTGGACGGCGTCGGCCAGTTCGTCCAGGCGGTTCAGCTCACGAGCCGTCCGGACCAGTTCGAGTGCCGGAGCGACCAGTTGGCCGCCGGTTTGCACTCGCCGCGGTTTCCCGTCGTCGGCTTGTGCTGCTCGGAATTTCTTGCCGCTGGCGTCGACGAGCGGCACGGCTTGGCCGGTCGTTTCAGCCGGCGGGTCGGTGGGCGTGAAGTCGCCGTAAAGGCGAACCATTCGGTGGCTCTGGCCCGGCAAGACCCACCGGAACAGCAGCTCGTAGCGTTGTTCCGGCGGAAGACGCCGCGCTTGCAACCAGACGTCGTACGCTTCCAGCGCCGCGAGCGACTCGCCGACCAGGTCCATTCGAGCCGGCCCGAGCGACCGGTGCCGTTGCGGCTCGGCCGGCGCGAACAGCTCGGCGACGTCTTCGGGCGCCAACCGCTCGGGCCAGTCGCCTCGCAAGACGACTCGTCGCACACGCACGGCTTCGCGAGCCTTGTCGTGGTAGAAACCGAACAGACGGGAATTGTTCGGGTCGACCGGCCGCTCGTAGACCGGCGTGTCGTTCAGGCTGAGCTGCACGGTGCGGTGGCTCAGCGTCAAACGGACTCGGTTCCACTGGCCGGCGTGCAGAGGCAACGGCGACGGACCGCGCCGACCGTCCGGCTCGTCCAACTCGTTGTCCAAACGCAAGGCCGTCCACTCGAATTCCGCGTCGGTCAGCCAGCGCAGGCGCACGCCGTTCGGCCGGAGCAGGAACACCAGCCGGCCCAGCGTCGGGTGAACGTGGAAGGCACCGGGTTGGTAGTAGAACTCGTACTCGACCGTTTCGCCCTCTTGCAGCGGTCGGGCGTAGAACAGGTGGCTGGGAATGAGCGTCGTCGGGAACGAGCTGTTCAGTCGGCGGCCGTGAATTTCGCCGTTCTCGGCTTCCCAGTCGGCCGGCTCCGGTAGCCCGCTGGCGACGCTTGCGGGGTCTTGGCTGAACCGGACGTTGAGCGGCACGCTCGCTGCCCAGCCGCTTGCGGACGACTCGGCTTTTCGCGGGCGAGTGCGGACCGTTTCGTCGTAGAGCGGTGCCAGCCAGCCGCTCAGCCGCTCGCCCCGGACCAGCTCGACTTGCCGAGGAACGGTGGGACGACCGGCAAGGCGCACGTTCCGAAAAACGCCGGCTTGAGCCGACGGGTCGGCCGACCTCCCTTGGTCCACTTCGAGCGACAACCACGGGTCGAGCGGGCTCGACGGCTTGTTTTCGAGCACCAGCCGCCCGTTGACGAAAACCTGCACTCGGTCCGGACGGACCCGAAGTTTGTACGTGTCGAAGCGTTTGAAGCGTCCGAGCACCGAGACGGTTTCGACTTTCTCGTCGCTGGCCGCCGAGACCGTCGTCCAGGAACTTCCGGTCGGCTCGACGACGACGTTCCCGTAGGCCAAGCGACAGGTCGCGGAGGCGGACGAGTAGACGTCGCACGTCAGCTCGAACTCACCCGTCAAGGGGTAGCGGAAGTAAAGGCGGTTGTGAGTTCCAGTCACCGGTACAAGAAAACCGCTGTGGCCGAACCAAAGCCCGGAGGTTTCTTTCGGGTGGCGGGCCGCAGTCCACCAAGCCAAGCGAGCGGCTTCTTGCAGGGCGGGCCACGAGCCGCACCGACGGACAGCTCGGGCCACCCGCCAGTCTGAGCCGAGTTGGCGAGCCAGTCTGTAGTCCCGCACACGAGTGTTTGCCGTTCGCTCGGCCAGTGGGCTGACCAGTCGGCTCAGTTCCGGGTCGGACAGGGCTGCGCGCAGAACGAGGAACCGGGGCCACGTCAGGAGGGGCTCCCACCGGACACGCAAGCCGCCGGTCAGCGAAGGACGCGACGGCTGGTCCAACTGGCGCGAAAGCTTGGCCACCAGTTGCTCCACCACGCTCCGCGCGTCCGCGCCGCGGCCCCGGTAGACGGCAACCAGCACCTCCAGCACTTCGGCGTTCTCCACACGCTGGCGGGTCAGCCGGTGGACCTGGTCAGCCAGTTCGTCCAGCCGGCCCAGCTCGTCGGCGGTTTCAACCAACACGTAGGCGGTGCTGGCCACGCCGGGAGCAGGGCCGAACCTGGTTTCGGGGTCACCCACGCGCGGCTTGTCGGGCAGTTCGGCCAGTTGAGCGAAAGCAGCCGGCGGGCGGGCGAGCGACACCAGCGCGTTGAGCAGCCGGACCGAGCGCCGCCCTTTTTGCGGCAGCGACCACGAACGCAGCAGTTCGTAACGCCGCTCGGCCGGCAGGCGAGCCAGTTGCCGCAAGACCGAAGCGACCAGCCAAGAAGGCAGGTCTGGTCCTCCGGCCTGTTCGGCCTCCACGTCGAGAAAGCTCCCCAGCGAGTCCAGTGCCTCGGCCACCCGTCCCGCTCGAGCCTGCTCGGCCGCGACGCGGCTCAGCTGCCGCCGCTGCTCGAAAACGGCGTGGCTTGGGGTGTAGCGTACGTTGAGCGGCTGGTTGACTTGCAAGTAGCGGCGCAGCAGTTGCTCGGCCCGTTCGGCCTCGCCGCGTCGGTAGCGGTGGCGAGCCGCCACGAGGAAAAGCTCGGTGGCCCTCGCCGCCGACCTCGAAGCGTCCTGGACGAGCACGTCGGTGGCCGACTCCAGCAACGCCAGCGCGGCCCCGGCCGTCCGACGGTCCTGAAGGGCAGCCAGAGCGAGCTCGCAGACGCTCTCGGCACTGGCCTGCAGCGGCCCTTGTTGCAACAAGTCTCGCAGCTCGTCCAAAAGGGCGGTGGCTCGGTCGGTGTCGCCTTCCGCCAGTGCCAGCTCGGCCAGCAGGACCGTGGCCGGCAGCCGCGCTCGGGCGTGCTGTTGCCGCTGCGCCAGCCGTTTCCGCAGCGGCTCGGTTTGGCCGGCGCGTCGGGCCCACTCGACCAACAGCCAGCCGACGCTGTGGGGCTTCTCGGCCTCCACCTCCCACCGAACCAAGGGCACGACGCTCGGTGGGTACAAGAAAACCTCGGCGGGCCGGCTTGGCGGCAGCACCACCTCCAGCAAAGTCGAGTAGACGGCGTCGGCCGGCCACTGCCGGCGGCTCCACAAGTCGTGCAACTTCTGCAGCAACGGACGCACGAAGTCGGCCGGCCGCGGCGTGCTTTCTAGCCGACGGGGAAGGACCACCAGTGCCTGACGCGAGTCCAATTCCAGCGACGGCTCGGCCAACGGAGGACCGCCGCCCAACGCCTCCCGCACCGCCCGAAGGCACAACCGACGCAGGTCGTTTTCGGCAGCCATTGCCGCCAGCTCGAGCGTCCGCCGACACCGCTCCACGGGCAACGGGCTCTTTCGGTCCGTGCGGCCGTCGTCGGCCCGAGCTGGCGAGGCGGCAACAGCTAGAGCCCCGCTCAGCGCAACGGCCACGCCAGTCAAGCAGACGACGCGAGCTCGAAAGGTCGTTCCCATTGTCGTTCTCCGGCTCGTTCCGAGTTCGCTCACCCGCGGCGTGAGCGACCGTCGCTTGTTTTCGCCTTTCGCCTTTTCGGGTGGTGTGGCCGTCAGGGCGTGGGCGTCCTGGTTCAAGTGAATCGACGCGACGCCCGAACCGCTCCGCGACGCTACGGCGAGTGTGCGACGCGCTTTTTTTGGAAGCTGGACCTCCCGCCCTCAGGCCCCTCTCCCGCTTGCGGGAGAGGGTGGCTCGCCGAAAGGCGAGCCGGGTGAGGGCCGCCCCCCTCATCCGCCCTTCGGGCACCTTCTCCCTCCAAGCTGGCGGGAGAAGGTCCTTGGCACACGACTCGCTTAAACAACGCCGCTTTCTACCAAGCTGCGTCGTACCCCGTCGTTCGTTTCCACAAACCTAACGGCGCGCAGCTGTCGGCAGCCAAGCCCTACGCTTTCGCTGCGGGCCCGTTTAGTCGCTGCCGGACCGCGACAGGACCGCGTCCAGCAACTCGCTCCAGTACTTCTCGGCTGCGGCGCGGTCGCCGTCGTCGAGCGCCTGCTGGCCCAGCTTGTGCAGAATGGCCAGAGTCCAGGCCGGGTTGGTTTGTCGGCGAGCGGCTTGCAAGGCTCGCTCGGTCAGACGTTCGGCCGTCGCTCGAGTCGACTCGTCTTTCCACGCCTCGCGGGCGACCAGCCACACGGCCACTTGCTGCAAGGCCTGCGCCCGCTGACGTGGACTGGGACGCTGGCCGGCTGGGAGCGGCTCGAGCGGGTGAGCGTCCACCCACTCGACCACTCGCTGCAACGCCCCGCGACGTTGCGAAACGTCGCCGCCGACCAGGGCCAGCAGCGCGTCGGCAACGACGACCGACAAGTCGTCCGGCCGCTGTTCGTGCAACCGCGTCAGTCGCTGGCGGAGCTCCGCGAACAGCTTGCCGCTGCTCCCCCTTTCCGCCGCCAGTTCGACCGCGTGTTGGAACAGGCTGTTGATTCGGGCCGCGCGGAGTGGCTTGGTGTTGGCGGTCAGGACCAGGTCGACGGCCGGTCGGTGGGAGGAACCCGAAGGACTGTCGACGTGGTCCGGGACCCAACGGAAGAGCGCGTCCCGCAGGGCTTCGGCCGACAGTTCGGCTTCGGCTCGCTTCCGTCCCTTTTCCAATTCCTGCAACAAGTAGTCCACGCCGACCGGCTTGGCCCGTTCGATTCGCTCCTCGTCGGAAAGCGCCGCGTGGTAGACCCGAAAAGCGTCGACGGGGAAGCCGAGCAACAGCAAGTCGCCGGCCACCGCACGCATGTCTTCCAGTTGTCGGTAGGCCTCGTAGTCTGGCGAGCTGCCGTAGTAGTTTTGCTGGGAGCGCTCCAGGACTTCGAGCAGCAGCTGCCGGGCCCGGTCTCGCCGGCCGAGCTTGGCGTACAGTCGGATTAGCTGTTGAAGCGGGCTGAACCGGTACTGGGTCCGCTCCGTCTGCAAGTCGGCGGGCGAGACCTGAAAACAGTGCAGGGCCACGTCGCGCAGCTCGTCCACTTCCTTCAGTTCCTGGCCGACTAGCAGGCGGGCGTAGAAGGGCATGGGGTGCTTCTGGTCGTTCAGAAGGCGTTGCATTGTTTTTCGCGCCGAGTCGACCTGGCCCAGCTTGGCTTCGACAACGGCCAGCAACGCCTCGCCCCCGGTCCACTGCGGACAGCGTTTCAGTGCGTCGCGGACTTCCTGCGCGAACGACGCCAGCTTCCCTTGGCTCTCGGCGGCCTGAAGCACACGCGTCACGACCCCAACGGCCCGTCCGTTGACGTTGTACAGGACGTAGTCCATTCCCGCCCACGGAGAACGCAGCGGGTGGCCGGGCCGAGGCAGCAACGCCTTGTGAGCGAACTCGTACACCTCGGGCAGCTGCCAGACTTCGTCGTTGTAGAGGAGGCTGCCAATCAGGTTGTAGCCCGCGTCGGGAAAGGCTTGCCACGCTCTTTTGAGCAGCTGGACCCCCAGTTCGAACGTTTCTTTGCGTCGAAGGAGCCCCCGAATGACGTTCGACAAGACGTAAGGCTGGCCCAGCCGCCTCAGGTCGACCTGGTTCAGCCACGCCAGCAGGTCGTCCATTCGGTCGGCCTGCCGAAAAATGTCGTCGACTCGGTAGTAGTCACGAGCGAACAACGACGGCTCGCTCCGAAACGCTGCCAGGTAGAAGTCGGCTGCGTCTTTGAACTGGCCGGCCGAGTAGAGTTTGCTGGCGACTCGGTACTGCAGCTCGGCGTCTTTCGGGTGCAGAGCGGCGGCCTTCTTGAGCACTTCCAAGGACCGCTCTTTCTGCCCCGCCGCTTCGTAGTACTCGGCCAGCCGCTCGTGCAGGACCACTGACTTCGGCGAACGCTGCAACTGCTGTTCGGCTCGACGAATCAAGTCGTTCAAGCGTCCCGACCGAGCCAGCACGGTCAAGGCCAGACGACGGGCGGTGCGAGCCGGCTGGCCGTACCAGTACGGGGTTTGCGGCTGCGGGGGGACCCGCCGCAAAATTTCGTGGGCAATTTCGACGGCCACTTCCGAACGGCCCTGCCTGAGGTACTGCTGCAGCAGCCCGACCAGGGCCGACGTCCGGTTGCCGGCTCGGCGACGAGCCCGACGGCGAACGGCTTCGGCCAGCTCGTGCAGGCCCAGTTGTTCCATTTGGGCGGCCAGTTGCACCTGCGTTTGCACGGGCAACCGGAGTCCGAACAGACGCTCGGCCGCCTTCCGCGCCCGCTCGACGTTCCCCATTCGCACGGCCAGTCGCAAGGCCAAGGCTTCACGGCGCAGAAGCGTCCGGCGGTCCAACGGCTCGGCCTGGTCGAGCAACTGCAGAGCCCGCTCCGACTCGCCCGCCTGCTCGACCTCTTCCGCCACCTGCAGACGCAGGTCGAAGTCGTCCGGCGCCGCGGCCAAAGCTTCCTCGGCCGCCTCGGCCGCCAACGCCTTTTGCTGCTCCCACCAGTAGACGGCCGCGCGAGCCAGAGCGGCCGCGACACGGGACGCCGCGTCGCCCGTCTCCGCTCGCCGCTTCAAGTGGTCCAAAAGCCGGTCGAGCTGCCGCTTTTCCTTGAAGAAAGCGTAAGCGTTGCGGAGCACGGAAATTTGCGAGTGGTCGAGGTAGAGCCGCGGGCGAGGGTAGGAAAGTTCCACCCAGCGTGGCGGAGTCGTGTAGACGCGCAGGTAGGTTACGTAGGTCGTTGAAGCGGGCACGCGGGCTCGCCTCGGCACTCTCTGTTGCCAGGCCAACGCCACGTCGAAGGCCCGGTCCAGCAGGGCCAGGACGTCGTCGAGCCGTCCGGTCAGGACGCAGTAGGCCATTGTGCGGGCCACTGGGTCGGCGTAGGCAGGAAGCCAGCGCGGCAGTTGGTCGCCGTGCGTCAGCCGTTGCAGCAGTTGCAAGAGCGCCCGTGTGTCGCCTCGCTGAGCGGCCAGACGGAGGGCCGGGCCGAGCCAGTCGGGAGAGCGCTCGGCGTCGGCGACGACGCGGCGGTAGAGTGCGTCGGCTTTTTCCTTCTTGCCCGCTCGAATGAGTTCGCCCGCGACCACTGTCGGAAGGTACCAGCCGGTGCTGGTCAGCCATTCCGGCCGCTGCGCCCGCAGCAGCTCGTAACAGCGAAGCATGTGTTCGAGTTCCGGTTCCGGCAAAGGCTCAGCCTGCCCGCCGGCTCCTTCCAGCGACCTCGGCACCCGGTTACGCAGCTCACGCAAGTAGAGCACGGCGGTTTCGGCGGTGAGCTCGGCTTGGGACAGCAGCAGAGCGGCCTCGTAGGTGGCTCGGCCACGTTGAGCGGCAGTCTGCTGCAAGTCCAGGAACCACTGCAAGTACAACCAGTCTTTGCGTTCCTGAACGGTCGCGTTGGGCGAAGTGGCACGCTGACGGAAGCGACTGACGAACGCGTCGGCCTCACCCCGTTCCACCGCAGCCAGGTACAGGGCGCTGACGGCGGCGACCCGAGCCTGTCCGTAGTCGTCCGGCTGCCAGCTCCAAAAAGGACTGGAGGAGTAAAAAAGGCTGCGCGGACGAAGGAGCTCCAGCACTTGGCTAGCCGCTGACGAGCGAGAGAACACCGGCGGGTACTGGCTCGGCCAGCTAAACCGCCGGCTTGGGGAAGAGCTTGCCGTCTTTCCGACCAGCCGCTTCTTTCGAATGCTCGGCTCGTCTTCCGACAGGTCCAGTTCCGAGAGCTGCTCGAAGCAGCGAGCCGCTCGGTCTTTGTCGTGCAGTTTCCAAAGTGCGACGCCGCGACGGAACAGGGCTTCCCAGTCCTTCGGGTGGTCTCGCAGCCAACGGGCGAGCAGCCGGTCGGCCTGCTCGTAGTAGCGGTGCCGCAACAGGTCGTCCACGGCCAGGAAGAAGGTGTCCGGCTGCCGCTCTTCCGCCACCAGCTGCGTCCAAATTCGTTCGGCTTCGTCGGATTCACCCAGTTCCGACAACAAGCTGGCCAGACGCCTCAGGCCTTCCTTGCTGGGAGCCAATTCGTTGACTCGCCGCTGGTAGCGGACAGCCGTCTCCAGGTCGTCTTCCCGCTCGGCCAACGCGACCAGTCGCCGCAGCAGTTGCACGTCGCGCGTGTCTTCCGTGAGCAGCGACTCGAGCGTCCGGCGGGCACTGCCGAAGTCGTCGGCGGCTTCGTACGCGGCCGCCGTGCAGAAGGCCGCTTCGCGAGCCTGTCCGCGTTCGCGTCCCAGCGTCTGCAAACGTTGAAGCAAACGCTCGAACTGGTCGATTCGCAGGTGAAGCTGAGCGAGCGGGGAAATGAGCGCCAGTCGCTGCTGCAGGTCGTCCGTGCGCTGGAGCGCTCGCCAGTAGAGCTCAATGGCTTCGTCCGTTCGGAAGTTTTCGGCCAGGGCCTGAGCCAGCGCGACCAGAGCGTCCGGGTCGGACGGGTTGAGTCGGACGCAACGTCGCAACACCCTCAGCCCCTCGTCGGTGCGCCCCAGTCGGAAGCACAGCTCGGCGTAGAAGCTGGCGTAGTCCAGGTTGCCCGGTGCGGCTTCCAGCAACTCGCGTCCGGCTTGCAAAGCGGCGTCGGTGCGTCCGAGCCGCAGTTCCAACAACGCCACCTGCTGCAAGTACTCCGCGCGGAACCGACGGTCCACCTTGGCCAGCGTCCGACACGCTTGCACCGCGTCGCTCAACTGGCCGGCCGACTCGAACAGCCGCGCCGCCACCGACAGCGTCTGGACCGAAGACGGCTCCAACTGCAAGGCCCGTCGAATGGCCTTCACCGCTTCGTCTTTTTGACGGGCAGCGTCCAAGAACAACGCCAGCCGCCGCCACTGAGCAGCCGTGGGCTGACGGGCCGACTCCAGCTCACGCCGCAGCGCCTGAATTCGGTCGTCCAACTGGCCGCTGGCTTTGTAACAGCGAACCGATTCCTCAATGACTCGCTGCCGTTCCTCGGGCGTGGTGGCCTGCGACTCGGCCAGCCGAAGCTGCTCGACGGCTTCGTCGTACTGCTCGCTGTCGCGCAGCATTTCCGCAAACCGCAGCCGGTCGGCCAGCTCCGGCTCCATTCGACAGGCCTCGCTCATGGCCTGCAACGCCTCCTTGCGGTAGCCGAACCGACCGAGCACTTCGGCCAGACGGACCAGGTTGCGTGTGGTGCGGTTTTTCCCTTCGGCCATGCCTCGCCAGGTGGCGACGGCGTCCTTTCGTCGTCCCAGCGTGTGGTAGTACTCGCCCAGGTACTCGCGGTACTGGGGTTCGTCGGGAGCCAATTGAATGGCTTGGCGGTACAGTTCAATGGCCCGGTCGGTCATTCCGGCTTCGCGGAACAGGTCGGCCACGCGGGCCAGCGTGACGGCGTCGGTGGAGTGGGCTTGGACCGCGCGGTTCCAAACCTTGGCCGCGACCTTTTTCCGCTCGGCTTCGCTTCGCGACGGGTCTTGGAGAATCAGTCGGCCCCACTGCTCGAGCACGTCCAGGTCGTCCGGCTGGAGCTTGGCCAAGGCTTCGTACTGGGCGAGGGCGTCGCGGAGCTGCCCGGCTCGGACCAGTTGCTGAATCAGGTCTCGCCGCAAGCGAGCGTCGGACGGAGCCAGCTGAATGGCTTTCGTGTACCACTTCCGGGCTTCGGGCAGACGGTCCTGCACGGCCAGCACACGACCGAGCCGAGCCATGGCGTGGACGTCGTCCGGGTGACGACGCAACCACCGCTCGTAGTACTCGGCCAGCCCCGCCCAGTCGTCGCTCCGCAGAAAAACGTTTTCGATTCGTTGACGCACGTCGCGGAAAAGCCAACTGCCGGGCCGCAGGTCGACGAGCAGCTTTTCGAGGTCGGCAATGGCTTCGTCGGTGCGACCGAACTGAGCCTTCAGTTCGGCCGCTCGAATTCGGTACTGAACCCGGCGGTAGCGGTCCGACGTCTTCTGGGCGAGCTTTTCGAACCGTTTCAGAGCGCCCTCCCGGTCGCCCTCCTCCAGCAACACCGTCGCAATTTGCTCCTGCACCCGCAGGTCGTCCGGAAACAACTTCTCCAGTCGGTCCCAGACCCGCAGTGCCTCCTGAGTGTGGTGGGCCCGCTGGTGAATTCGGCCGAGCATTTTGAAAATGTCCAGCAAGTCGGCCCGTTGCGGGTGACGCTGAATGGCCCGCTCCAGCGCCTGAACCGCCTGCTCCGGCTGCCCCACCAAGACCAACGACTGGGCCAGGTAGTAGGAGGCCAGCGGGTTGTCCGGCAACAGCCGCTCGGCCTGGCGAAAGGCTTCCACCGCCGCTGCGTCGTTGCCCCGCTGCGACTCGATTAGCCCAAGCAGGAACCAGGCGTGGCCGTCGTTCGGGTTGTTCTTCGTGCGCTGGCGGTACGTCTGGACGAACGCCTCCAAAGTCCCGTGCTCCACGTGGTACCCGTAGACGCGGTCCAGCGCGACGCCCTTGCGCGGGTTTTTCTCCAGAATGGCCAGGAACCGCTCCATGACCCGACGCTGCGCGGCGTCCTCGTCGGAAGCGGCGTCGGGCGTCGCAGAGGCGGGCTTTTGCTCAACCGGCTGTTGTGCCGCCAGCGGCTGAGCCGTCAGGAGCGTCCAGAAGGCTTGCGCGGTCAGGAGCCAAGCCAGCGTGAGAGGAAGAGGGCCGACCGTTCGCATGCCACGCACCTCCTCACAGCGGTGTTGAGTGAAACGGACCGCGGGTTCGCTCGCAGAGAAAGGAGCTCGGCCAGCCGGGCGACGCTCGCTTGGCGACGACCGAGACGCGTGCCGACGGCCCGTCCACCCATTGTGCCGCGGCGGTGACGAATGGTCCAGTCGATTCGGACGATTAGAAGAATTCTTGGACGGCGCGGAGAAGCGTTTTGGAAATCGAAATTTCACTTGGGTACACTACTTGAGCAAACACGCAGTTGGGAAAATCCGATTTTCTTCACCCGTCTGATTGGGATTGGCTGCCGCTCGGTGAGACCGCTGAGATGGACACACACCTTTCGACCAACGACGCCGACGCGTTGAAACGGGAGTTGGAGCGTTTTCGGACTGACTTCCAGCGGCTCCGCGCCGAAGTGTCGAAAGTCATTGTCGGGCACGACGAAATCATTGAAGGCACTTTGATTGCGTTGGTCGCCGGAGGCCACGTGCTGCTGGAAGGCGTTCCCGGCTTGGGCAAGACGTTGCTGGTCCGCACGCTGGCCGACGCGCTGGACCTGAAGTTCTCGCGGGTGCAGTTCACGCCCGACCTCATGCCGGCTGACCTAATCGGAACCAACGTGGTTCTGGAAACGCCCGAGGGCGGTCGGCAGTTCCAATTTCAGCAAGGACCCATTTTCGCCAACATTGTGCTGGCCGACGAAATCAACCGAGCGACGCCGAAAACACAGTCGGCGTTGCTGGAGGCCATGCAAGAGAAGGCCGTCACGGTGGCCGGTCAGACGTACCGCTTGGCCGAACCGTTCCTGGTCCTGGCGACGCAAAACCCGTTGGAAATGGAGGGCACGTACCCGCTGCCGGAAGCGCAACTGGACCGGTTTTTCCACAAGCTGCTGGTCCGGTACCCGAGCTCGGGCGAACTGGCCACGATTCTGGAACGCACGACGGAAGCCGAGGAGCCGCAGGCGCAGCCGGTCTTGACGGGTGAGCGGGTTCTGGAAATGCGAAAGCTGGCTCGGCAAGTGCCCATTGCGGACGACGTGCGCAACTTCGCCATTGACGTGGTCCTGGCCACTCACCCGGAAAACGGAGTCGCCCCCGAAAAGGTCAGACGGTACGTCCAGTACGGCTCCAGTCCGCGTGGCGCTCAGGCCATGGTGCTGGCCGCGAAGATTCGAGCCATTCTGGACGGCCGGTACCACGTCGCGCGCGAAGACCTGAGCGCGGCGGCTCACGCGTCGCTCCGACACCGCCTGATTCTGAACTTCGAGGGACAGGCCGAGGGCGTCTCGCCGGACGAAGTGATTGACGACGTGTTGCAGTCGCTGAACTGAAGCGGGTTGGAGACGGGACGGAGAGTCGGGCGACGCACTGGGGTCGTCCGGGCACGCCGGCGTCGACCGGCAGCGGCCGACGACGGAAGGAATGAGGTCCGCAGGCCAATGCCACTTTTCGATTCCGACTTTCTGCAAAAGCTGGAGTACCTGTCGCTGGTCTCTCGGCGGGTCTTTCGAGGCCAGTTGATGGCTCAGCGACGGACCAAGCAGTTGGGCGGCGGAATCGAGTTTGCCGACCACCGCGAGTACACGCCCGGCGACGACTTCCGCTACCTGGACTGGAACGTCTACGCTCGGTTGGACGAGCTGCTGCTGAAACGGTTTCAGGAAGAAGAGGACCTGCACCTGTACTTGCTGTTGGACTGCTCGCGGAGCATGGGTTTCGGCTCGCCGCCCAAGTTCGACCTGGCTCGACAGGTCGCCGCGGCGTTGGCTTACATTGCTCTGGCCGACTTGGACCGCGTGGCCGTGGTCGCCTTTGCCGACGGAATCGTCGCCGACTTCCCGCTGACACGCGGCAAAGCCCGCATTCTGACCCTAATGAAGTTTCTGGAAAACCTGCCGCTGCAGGGCTGCGACACCGACCTGGCAGAAACGGCGACGGCCTTTGTGCACCGTCCGCAACGGCGTGGGCTGGTCGTCGTGCTGAGCGACTTGTTCGACCCGTCGGGGTTTCAGCGGGGGTTGGACCGGTTGCGTTACCACCAGTACGAGCTGAGCGTGGTGCAGATTTACGACCGGCGGGACGCTGAGCCGGACGTGCTGGGCGACGTCGAGTTGGTCGACGGGGAAACGCAAGCGGGCACCAAAGTGACGGTGACCGAGAAGAACTTGAAGCAGTACCGGCAGATTTTCTCGGAGTTCTTGCAGTCCGTTCGCAACTACTGCCGAAGCCACGCCATTGGTTGCACGACGACCACCAGCGACGTGGCTTTCGACGAGTTGGTGCTGGGAATGCTGCGAGCGGGACGGGTGGTGGCGTGACGGAGGAGGCCGTCCCATGGGTCTGGCCAATCCGACGGCGTTGTGGTGGCTGGCGTTGGCCGTGCCGGTGGTGGTCTTCTACATTCTGAAGGTCCGACTGCGGCGCGTGCCGGTGTCGACCACCATGTTCTGGCAGCAGGTTTTTGAGGAAAAGCGACCTCGGTCGCTGTGGCAGCGGCTGCGGCACCTGCTGTCGCTGCTGGTCCAGCTCGTGTTCTTGTCTTTGCTGGTGCTGGCGTTGGCCAGACCCTTCTTCGCCTGGCAACAGCGGCAAGCACGGCGTCTGGTGTTGGTCGTCGACAATTCGGCCAGCATGCGGGCCACCGACGTCGCTCCCAACCGCCTCGCTCAGGCCAAAAAGGAAGCCCTTCGAATCATTCGCGGACTGCGACAGTCCGACCAAATGGCCGTGGTCGCGGCGGGCGTCCAGCCGCGGGTCGTGTGCGGCCTGACCAGCCACCAGCGGACCCTGCGTGAAGCTTTGGAACGCGTTGAAGAAACGGACGGCCCGACTCGGGTGCGCGAGGCCGTGGCGCTGGCCCGACGCCTGCTGGCCGGGCACCCGAACGGCCGAATTGTCCTTCTGACCGACGGTTGCTTTCCGGACGCCCCGCAGTTGGCTCGAGCCGCCGACGTGCTTTGGCTGCCGGTGGGGCGGCGCACGGGCAACGTCGGCGTGACGCGGTTCCAAGCTCGCCGCAGTCTGCTGGACCCAATCGGTTACGAAATTTTGGTCGAAGTGGCGAACTGCTCGGACGAGCCGGTCCAGACGCGGCTGGAGCTGGACTTGAACGACGAAGTGCTGGACGTCGTGCCGCTGAAGCTGGAGCCGGGTGGGACGTGGTCGCACGTCTTTGAAAAGACGTCGGCCGACGGCGGAGTGCTCCGCGCGTCGCTGGACCGGGCCGACGCGCTGCCGGCCGACAACGTCGCGTGGGCCGTGTTGCCGCGCCGCCAGCGGCAAAAAGTGCTGTTGGTGACCCAGGGCAACTTGTTTCTCGAAAAAGTCTTTCAGGCTCACCCGCTGGTCGACCTGCAGGTGGTGCGGCAGTTGCCGGACAAGCCGCCCGCCGACGCCATTCTGGTTTTCCACCGAAGGACGCCTCCCCAGTTGCCTCGGCAGCGTGTCCTGGTCATTGACCCGTCACAAACGACGGACGTGTGGGAACTGAACGAAACGCTGCAAAACCCGGTCGTGGCCTGGCAAGACAAGGACTCGCCGTTAATGGCCCACGTGCGGCTGGACAACGTGCTCATGCCCGAAGCCCGCCGTTTGAAAATCAAAGACGGTGTGGGTCGTGTGCACGTGCTGGCCAAGTCGGCCACGGGCGACCCGCTCTACTGGGCCGTCGAACGACCGGGCGGGAAAGTGTTGGTCCTGACCGTCAACCTGGACCGCGGCGACCTGCCGTTGCGCACGGCCTTTCCCATTCTGGTGAGCAACGCGCTGGCGTGGTTTTCCGGGACGAAAGGGGAGTTGCGGGAGTCGCTGCCGACCGGCGCGGTGGCCAAAGTCGAGTTGGCCGAGCTGGGCGCAGCCAGCGACGGCGGTCGTCTGGTGCTGGTCGCGCCCGACGGACGCACGACGGCCATTGCTGCGGCCGCTCGAGCCGGCTCCACGGCAGGGTCTGGCGAAGTCCTGGTCGGCCCGCTGGACCGCTGCGGCGTCTGGCAGGTCGCTCGGCAACCGGCAGCGGCGGCCTCGCACCAAGCCGACTCGCGGCCAAAACTCACCCCGCTGGTTTCAATCGCTTGCAACCTGGCTGACCGGACCGAAAGCGACTTGCGCGTTCCGGAGACAGCCGCTCGAGCGAAAAACGCCGTGACGGCCGGCTGGGGCGGTCGGCCGGTCTGGTTCTACCTGGTCGCGGCCGCCTGGCTGCTGACGGGTTTGGAGTGGTTCCTGTACCAACGGCGGTGGATCAGCTAATGGGCACGGTCTTTCCTTTCGAACTGACGCGACCTCAATTCGCGGTCGGTTTGGCCGTGGTGCTGGTGCTGGTCTACTTTTTCCGCCGCAGTTTGCTGGTGGACTGGCCGTGGCGGCAGCGGCTGGCGTCGCTGTTGGTCCGCACGCTGATTGTGCTGCTGTTGGTGCTGTCGCTGGCCGGGCTGACGTTGCTGCGACCGACACACGAGGTGTTCGTCGTCTTTGTGGTGGACCAGAGCACGAGCGTCGGCGAGCCGTCGCGGAAGAAGGCCAACGAGTTTCTCCGGCAGGCCGTGGAAAAGGTCGACGTGGACCGGTACGCCGTGTTGCCCTTCGCGGCTCAACCCGGCGCCGTCCAGACGGGGCGCGAGGCGGCCAAGGGCGAGGCGACCGGCGGTGCGGTCTTGTTCGGCGGGAACCAGGGCGAGTCCGACGGGAACTCGGGGGAGCACTCGGACACGGGCCGAAACGCCACCGACGTTCCGTCGGCTCCCACGGCCAGCTCCGACGCCGCTCGGAACGGGACCGACATTCAGTCGGCGTTGGAGGTGGCCGCGGCGGCCATTCCAGCGCACTACGTGCCGCGAATCGTTCTGCTCTCGGACGGCAACCAAACCGAAGGCGACGCGCTGAAGGCCGCTTTGGCCGGCCGGGTCCCCGTGGACACTGTCCCGTTGGCGACTCGGGCCGACCCCGAAATTCAAGTTTCAGAGGTTCGCGTGCCGGCTCAGGTCGCGCAAGGTGAGCCGTTCTACGTCGAGGTGGTCGTGGACACGAACCACGACGACCAGGTCCAGGTCGAAGTCTACCGCGGGCCGCACCGCATTCTGAGCGAGACCAAGAAGCTGAAGAAAGGCGAGAACCGGTTCCGGTTTCGGCAGTCGATTGAGCGGGAGCGGTTGGCGGAGTTCACGGTGCGGGTCAGCGGCGGCACGGACACGCTGCTCGACAACAACACGGCCTCCGGACTGGTCTTTGCCGCCGGCAAGCCGCGGGTCCTGCTGGTCGACACGGCTTTGGAACAAACTCGGCACTTGGTCTGGGCGTTGGAAGAGCAAGGCATTCTGGTCGACACGCGACCGCCGCAAGGTGTGCCCGACTCGCTGGCCGACCTGCAGAACTACGAAGCACTCATTCTTTCGAACGTGCCGGCCACGGACCTGTCGACTCGGCAAATGGAGGTCATTCGGTCGTACGTGAGCGACCTGGGTGGTGGGCTCATCATGTTGGGCGGCGACCAGTCTTTCGGGCTGGGCGGTTACTACAAGTCGGTGTTGGAGGAAGTTCTTCCGGTCCGGTGCGACTTCGAGAAGCAGAAGGAGCAGCCCAGCCTGGCCATGGTGCTGGTCATCGACAAGTCGGGCTCCATGGGGGGCATGAAAATCGAGCTGGCGAAGGAGGCCGCGCAAGCCGTCGTCGAGCTGCTCGGTCCACGCGACCAAATCGGTGTGCTCGCCTTCGAAGGCTCTCCGTTTTGGATTAGCGAACTGCAGCAACTTGTCGACAAGGGGGTGGTCGTCGACCGCATTCGCAGTCTGCAAGCCGGCGGCGGCACGAACATGTACCCAGCAATGGAAGAGGCGTACCAGGCCTTGAGCCAGAGCGTGGCAAGAATCAAGCACGTCATCATTCTGACGGACGGCATTTCGTCACCGGGCGACTTCAGAGGCATTACAGAAGCCATGGTGGCCGAACGAATTACGGTTTCGACGGTCGCTGTGGGCGAGGACGCCGACCTGAACCTGCTGGAGGACATTGCTCGAATCGGCCGCGGCCGCTACTACTTCACCGACGACCCGTTGGCCATTCCACAAATCTTCGCGAAGGAAACCATGACCGCCAGCAAGTCGGCCATTAACGAGCGGCCGTTTGTCCCACAGGTGGTCCGTCCGACGCCGGCTCTGACTGGCATCGACTTCGACACCGCCCCCTTCCTGCTCGGCTACGTCGTCACCCGGCCGAAGCCGACCAGCGAAGTGGTGTTGGCGACGGAGCAGGGCGACCCGCTGTTGGCGTGGTGGCGTTACGGGTTGGGAATGAGTGTGGCGTTCACGTCCGACGCGAAAAGCCGCTGGGCGGCCGAATGGGTGAGCTGGCCCGGTTTCGGCCGGTTTTGGGCTCAGGTCGTGCGGCACGCAATGCGCAAGAGCGAGACGCGGGGGTTCGTCGTGCAAATCGAGCGGCACGGGCGGCGAGCCACCGTTCGGCTGGACGCGGTCGACTCCTCCGGCGCCTACCTGAACGGCGCCGACACCAAACTCACCCTAATCGACCCCCACTTGAAAAAGTCGACCGTCCAGCTGTCGCAGGTGGCTCCCGGCCGCTACCAGGCGGGAATCGAAGTGCCCGAGCCGGGGGCGTACCACCTGGAGCTGACTCAGTCGGTTCGAGGACAGGTGGTTCACCGGCAGTCGCGAGGCTTCGTCGTCGGCTACCCAGACGAACTGCGGCTGCGACCGACGAACGAGGAACTGTTGCGACGGCTGGCGGAAGCGAGCGGCGGTCGCTACCAGCCTCGGCCACAGGACGTGTTCGCTCCGTCGGAGCGGACCGTCGCCCGCGCGACACCCTTGTGGCCGTACTTGACCGCGGCGGCCCTGCTTTTGTTTGTGCTGGACGTGGCGCTGCGGCGAATCGACTTTTCGCTACTGCGTCCACGCCGACGACCCGGACTGCACGACCGCGCCGCGGCGACCGCTGCGGAGTCGCAAGCGGCTCGCAGTCGAGCCGTCGCCGCTCGGTCGTGACGCAGGTTGGGCAACTGCCGCGGGCAACCGGTACAATGGACGCGGCTCGGGCGAGCTGAACGGTCTGCGCAGGACAGGCCGTCGGGCTGGAGCGACAGCCACGCGTGAACCGCTCAGCGTGGCAGCGACACACGAAGGCTTTTGGGCCCACGCGGCCTGACCGGCCGGGCGGCGACGGTTTGGAGGGGCAAGTCATGGACAGAGCGGTGTTCCGAAACCTGGTTCGCGTTCGTCGACGGCAGCGCGTGCAGTCGGCGGTTCGAGCGGCGTTGTGGGGTTTGTTGCTCGGTGCCGTGACCGGGCTCGCAGCCGGGCTCTGGCGACTGCTGGTCGACTCCAACGTCCCCGTGACTGCGGTGGCCGCTCTGCTGGTGGTCGTTCCGCTCGTGGCCGGGTTGGCCGGGTGGTTCTGGCCGCGAGGCTGGCTTTCGGCCGCGCGAGCCATTGACCTTTGCTACAGGCTGAAGGACCGCACGGTGACGGCGTTGGAGTTCGCCCAGCGGCAGGACGGCTCGCCGTGGCACCGGCTTCAGTTGCAGGACGCGGCCGAGCACTTGAAAGACGTTCGTCCGGCCGAAGTGGTGCCGCTGCAGGCGCCCCGCTGGTGGCCGTGGGCGGTGGCCGTTTCGGCGGCCGCCGTCGGACTTTTGCTGTGGCCGACGGAACCCAACGTGCAAGCTCAACCGCAACCGGCGTTGCCGGGCATTGTGGCTGTGGCCGAAGAAATCGAACGGGACCTGCAGCGGCTGGACCAATTGGCCGAGCAGGAAAAGAGCGAGGAGCTGAAGGAGCTGGTCGAGCAGCTCCGGCAGGCGGCCGAGGACATGAAACAGGACGGCGTCGACTTGCGGGAGGCGTTGGCCACGCTGTCGGAAATGCAAGAAGCCATTGCCGCCCAGCAGGCCGAGTACAACGACGCGCTGGTGTCGGCTCAACTGCAAAGCTTGGGAGCGGCCTTGCGGGCGGCTGGACCGCTGAACGCCGCCGGCCAGGCTCTGGAGAACGAACGCTTCGAACAGGCGGCCGACGAGCTGGAAAAGGCCGACCTGGAGAAGCTGAAACCGCGCGAGGCCAAAGCGACGGCGGAGCGGCTGAAACGGGTGGCCGAGTCCATGAACGAGGCGGGGCTGGGGCAGTTGAGCGACGCCGTGTCGGAGCTGTCCGAGGGAATTCAACGGGGGGCAGCGAAGCGGGCGGCTGGAGCGTGTCGTCGGCTGAGCGGGTTGGTGCGGAAGCACGCCGTTCGTCGGCGAATCAACCGCTTTCTGTTGGCTCAGCTTCGCAAGCTCGGTGAGTGCAAGTCTCGCTGTCGGTCGGCCTGTCGCATTTGCCGTTTGTGCGGCAAGCCGTGCGGTGGACGTTGTCAGGGTGAGGGGCCAGGCGGGGGCAACTCGCTGGCCCGCGGCTTGAACCCGCGTCGCTCGACCACGCCGTCCAGCAAGTGGGGCCGAAGCACCAGCGGGGACTTGTTCGGCGAAGCGACAGAACTTCAGGCCCGGCGGAAGCTGGAGGAGTTGGCGGGGCAACTGGGCGAGGGCCCGTCGGACGTCGAGACGGAAAGCTCGCCGGAGGGCCGTCAGCAAGCCCGACGGTCTTACCGTGAGGTTTACGAAAAGTACCGGAAAATGTCGGAAGCGGTGCTGGAAAGCGAACCCATTCCGCTCGGCCACCGTCAGGTCATTCGCCGCTACTTCGAGTCGATTCGTCCGCAGAGGGAAGACGCGTTGGCCAGTGGAGGTTCCGAATGAAAAGGGCGGAAGTCGCGAGGCGTTGTCGAGCTGGGAGCCGATTTTTCGGACAGGCGGGCAGCAACCTGTTGGTCGCGCTGGCGTTGTTGGCGGCGGTCAGTTGTGCCGAGTCGCAAGTTCCGAGTCGAAGCGGCGAGGAAGGGCCAGGCGTGGGCCGGGGGCAGGTCGCTTTGGACGAGACGGCCGAGCCGGTCGCGTCGAGTCGCTCCGCGCAGCAGCCGGCCGCGTCTCGGCACGACGGGCTGGTGGCTTCCACCGAGTCGGGCTGGCCGCAGTGGCGAGGTCGCTGGCGGGACGGCATTTCGGACGAAACCGGCTTGCTTCGACAGTGGCCGGACGACGGACCGCCCTTGCTGTGGAAAGTGGACGGACTGGGCACGGGCTGGTCTTCGCCGGTCCTTTGCGACGGTCGGTTGTTCGTAACCGGCGACGTCGGCGACGACCTGGTCATTTTCGCTTTTGACGAGAGCGGTCGGCCGCTGTGGCGAGCGACGAACGGCCGCGCGTGGAAAGGCTCGTACCCGGGCGCTCGGGCCAGCTGCGTCGTTTCCGAAGGTCGCCTCTACCACCTGAACGCTCACGGCCGTCTGGCTTGCCTGGACGTAGCGACCGGCCGTGAGCTGTGGGCGGTGAACGTGTTGCAGGAATTCGGCGGACGCGAAGTCACGTGGGGCGTCAGCGAGTGCTTGCTGGTGGACGGCCCGCGCGTGCTGGCCACGCCGGTCGGCACTCGGGCACTCATGGTCGCGCTGGACAAGACGACGGGTCGGACGGTCTGGACCACTCCGTCGCTGCCGGACGACCAGGTTTCGTACAGCTCGCCCGTGCTCTTCCGCTTCGCCGGTCGACGCGTGGTGACGAACTGCACGGGGTCGCGAGCGTTCGGCGTCGACGCCGACACCGGCCAGTTGCTGTGGACGGTTCCGCTGCGGAACCGCTTCCTGACGAACGTGTCGACGCCGGTCTACCGCGACGGCGAGGTCTACTACGTCACGCCGTACGCCGAGCTGGGCCGAAAGTACCGACTGCGTCCGACCGAGGACGGGTTCAAGGCGGAGCACGTTTGGACGAACGAGTCGCTGGACACGGTCACGGGCGGCGCGGTGCTGGTCGACGGACTGCTGTACGCGGCCGGCTACCGGCGGTCGAAGTGGTGGTTCGCCGTCGACTGGAAGACGGGGCGGACGAAGGCCGAGCAGCAGGCCTTCACGACCGGAGCGGCCATTTACGCGGACGAGCGGTTGTACGTGTTCGACGAGCGCGGCCGGGTCGGCCTGCTGGAACCAGGGACTTTGCGCGTGTGCGGCCGGTTCCAGTTGGTCCAGCGGCGCGTCCGCGACGCGTGGGCCCACCCTGTCTTGCTCGACGGCCGTCTCTACCTGCGCTACCACGACACACTCTGGTGCTTTGACGTGCGACGCCATTGACGCCGCCCTGCCCACAAGGCGGACGGAGCGAAAGGCAGTCGCGAAGCTCGGGCCACGTCGGACGACGAGGCAAGGGCCCGGCAGGGCAAGAGGTCCACGCAGCGCAGGCCCGTCTGAGCACCGGCGCGTGCCGGTCAAAAGCCGGTCTTGCCGGACGCGCAAACGCTCGCGGCAGACGCGCGAACACGCGGAGCAACCCCTTGCGATTGTTCTTGTGTTCGGCTTACCCTAGTCTCTAGAATCCGCCCGGTTTTGGGGCCGGTTTCGGGCCAGGAGCCGCAGCGCTTGGCGGCCCGGCTCGCACGTCCGCCTTCGACCCGACGCGGTGCCGGCCGGCGCGGGCCTGTGTTGTTCGGCCAACCGAGGAAGTTCCGGCTTTTTGTGTGAGTGTCAACCAATTCGGGAGCGGCAAATGGGCAGGTTCCTCTTCACCAGTGAGTCGGTCAGCATGGGGCACCCGGACAAGCTGTGCGACCAGATTTCCGACGGCATTCTCGACGCGCTGATTGCCGAAGACCCTTACTCCCGGGTGGCCTGCGAAGCCCTTTGCACCACGGACCTGCTTGTGCTGGCCGGCGAAATTACCAGTGAGGCCAAAGTCGACTACGCCGACGTCGCTCGCCAAATCATTCGCGAAATTGGCTACACCAGCGACGACATTGGGTTCAGCGCCGACAGTTGCAAAATCTTCGTTGCGTTGCACAGCCAAAGCCCGGACATTGCGCAGGGCGTCGACCGAGACGGCGCAGGCGACCAGGGACTCATGTTCGGCTACGCCTGCCGGCAGACCGAAGAACTCATGCCGGTCCCCATTGCCTTGGCTCACCGAATCATTGCCCGCTTGACCGAAGTCCGACAACAGGGAGTGGTCGACTGGTTGCGTCCGGACAGCAAGAGCCAGGTGACGGTGGAGTACGAGGACGGACGACCCATTCGCGTGACGGCCGTGGTCGTGTCGACTCAGCACACACCGTCGGTTTCGCAAGCGGACATTGCGGACTTCGTCAAAGCCGAAGTCATTGCCAAGGCCGTTCCCGAGGAGCTCCTGACACCCGAAACGAAGTACCACGTCAACCCGACCGGCCGGTTTGTCATTGGCGGCCCGCACGGAGACACGGGCCTGACCGGCCGCAAAATCATTGTCGACACGTACGGCGGCTGGGGCCGTCACGGCGGCGGCGCTTTCAGCGGGAAAGACCCCACCAAAGTCGACCGCTCGGCAGCCTACATGGCTCGCTACATTGCCAAGAACATTGTGGCGGCCGGACTGGCCGACGAATGCGAGGTGCAGTTGGCGTACGCAATTGGCGTGGCCGAGCCGGTGGGCGTGCACATTGACACGCGCGGCACGGGCCGAGTCGACGAGAAGAAAATTGCCGAGGTGGTGCGCGAGCTGTTCCCGCTGACGCCCAAGGGAATCATTGAAGAGCTGAAGTTGAGGCGACCCATTTTCCGGAAGACGGCCTGGGGCGGCCACTTCGGACGACGCGACCCCGACTTCACCTGGGAAACCACCGACAAGGTGTCGGCGTTGTGCGACGCCTTCGGCGTGTCCGCCCCAGCGTCCAGCGCGTCGTAGCGGGAAGCGGCCAACGTCCCGCGGCGTCCACCCTCTGCCTGCGACGCGGCACGTGGGGACCGAGGCGGCTCGGACCCCGGGTCGTCGACGCGCTGGGCGAGTTTCGAAGACACGCGCTCACTCGGTCGCCAACGACAAGGACGTCGTTGCCATGAGAAGCTGGAGCCCGGACAGCCCGCAAACCCGCGCCGTGGTGGTGGCCGTCGGGTGGGGCGGTTGTGCGTGTTTCTCGGCTGTCGTGTTCGTGCGGCGGGCTGTCGGAGCTTTCGCAACCGACCTGTCTCCAGCGGCTGCCTGCGCGACAACCTTTCTGCTTTGGACCGTCTGCGGCTTGCTGCTGGCCGTTTGGCCGACCCGGCTGTTCGGCTGGCCCGAGCGGCCTCGGGTGTGGCGAGCGCTGGACGTCGGTTCGCCGCTGGTTCCGGCACTGCTGGCGGCTCCTGCCGTCTTGACGGCTGTTGCCGTCACTCCGCTCCGACCGTCAGCGGTGGCGTTGCAAGCCGGGCTAGTGGCGGTCGGCCTGTGGCTGTTGCGGGCCGTGTGGGAGGACAGACGGACTGCCGCTCGCAGCCAACTGCGCGGGCACACCGGTCGCCGCGCGGCCGCCTGGCGTCCCGGCCGCCGTGTGACAGTCTCAACCGGCCGGACGGCGAAGGTTCGACAACAAGCGGCTCGGCAGCAGACGACTCGCCAGCAGGCGCTTTCGCAGACCGCCGGCCGCGGCGGGCCCACACCGAGCGGGCCGGACGGGGCGGGCGAAGAAGCCGAACAGCTTCGGCTGCAGCAAAGCCGTCGCTCCACGGCACGGAGCGACTCGTTAACCGGAACCTTGCGCCTGTGGTTCCAGGCCGGACAAAAAACGGCCGTGGTTCACGTGCCGTTCAGTCCTCCGTTCCCGTCGGCTCCGCAGGGTGAGGTGCGGCTGACGGCCGGTGTGGGCGTGCGCGTGAAGCTGGGTTTGGTGCGAGCGTTCGGTGCGCGAGTGGAGCTGCGACGGTCGGCGGCCGCGAACGCTCAACCGGTCGAGCTGACGTTCGAGTTCCACTGGGCAGACGCCTCAGCACACGCCGCTCCGGCTCGGCCCGAGCACGGAGCCGAACCTCACAGGCTTGCTCAACCGACTGCGCCTTGTAACCGTCGCTCCCGAGCCAGTTGACCGTCGCGCCTGCAGGGAGCCTCAACGGCGTACGAGGGACCTTGTGACCCGGACGACCGGCTGGCGAAACCCCGTTCTGGCTCCGAATACCTTCCGACTTTGTCGCCTTGGCGACCAGCATCGCGCAGGCGCCGGTGAAGGAACAAACGGCCAAGAGCTGCGGCGAGCGCACGGACGGGGTTGGGTACATTTGTGTACGCCCACTGTCGTCCAGGACAGGCACTCGGCCGCGACCCGCCAACGTGCCCCCCGGGAACGCAGTAGTCACTCGCGCTGGGCCTTACGTCGTGCTCCCAGACTCGCAAACGGCTCAACGACCCAAACGTGCGTTCCACAATTCCACCAGCTCGACAACACCATCACCATCGACCATTTTGTGTGTCCGCCGGCGAGACCGTGCTTTGCGCAACTTCTCGGCAAGAGCTTCGGTCCGGTCGGGCAACCGTTTCTTCCCGTGGCCCAAGACAGCGAGCATTGCTTTGAGTCGGCGGCACTTGCAGAGCACGGTCCCCAAGCCCGCTCGGCTCCCTCGCTGTCCTGCACACGGCCTGCGCCCGCAGGACTCACTCTGTCCCCTGCACGGCGAACAGCGAGTACTGCTTCTCACCCCGACCTTTCTTGACCGCGCCTCAACCTCGTTCCGGACGACTTTGCGCCGTGGTCTTCGACACCTTGGCTGCCCAGAATGCGCGTGCTGAGCGTCTGCTCTCTGCACTGGGGCAGTGTGGAGGATTACGGTCAGAGCGTCCAGCTCAGGTCCCACGCACACCGTGCTTTTCCGTCGCCGGAAACTTACGTCAGCGTCCGGGCATTCCGGGAAACCCTTTGCTGTTTCCGGCGTCGGTCGCTGGAAAAGTCGGGTTGTGGCCGTCTATAATCCGGAACTTCCGCCGGACGGGGAGCGGTTGGTGGGCGCCGGCGGGTGTTTCCGCGGCGACTGGGCTTCGCTGGCGGTGGCTCGGTTCTCCGGCGAGGTGCTTTTTGGCCTTGCGCGGGTCGGTGCCGCGCCCAGGGCTTTGCCGGTCGTGTCCGTGTTGTCCGGAGGTTCGGCAAAGCCGCGCGACATGGCCGCGGGCCGCTTTTTGCACTGCGAGTCGTGGACGGATTTCGGCGTTGCAGAGTCGGAAGGTGGTCAGGGCGCGACGAGACAGGAGCGGTTGCAGCAAACGGAATGTTTTTCGTGCAGCGGGTGCGCTGAGTGCGAGGTTGGGTTGACGAATTCGGAAACGCAGAACCATGCCGAAGCAAAAGACCCACAAGGGGATGAAGAAGCGTTTCAAGATCACGGCGACCGGCAAGGCCAAGCACCGGACGGCCAACCGGAGTCACTTGCTAAGCCACAAGAGCGGGAAGCGGAAGCGGCGGCTCCGGCAGGACCACGTGGTCACGGGCGCCGAGGCGAAAGAGATCATCGAGTGTCTGCGGCCGGGAATGTGACGGCCGGCCCGTTTGCTGGCGTCGACGGGTGCGTCGCGACGCGTCTTTCACCTGCGTTTTGCTGGCTTGGGTCCTTGCCAGTCCGTTGCGACCATGGCACTGAGCACCCGGCGTCGACAGGGCACCGGGCTCGCCCGCAGACGGCCGGTGTCGGTCGGCGGGTGCCTCCGGCCACGAGCTGATTCGGCTAACGGCGGCAGACGGACGGTTCCTCGGAAAAAAACCGTCAAGGCTTGTCCGGTCAAGAGTAACGGTTACGGCGAGGGAACCGGCCAAGGGCGAGGACTGGTGGCCGCTGGACGCACTGAGAGGGTAGTTGGGGAACAAGAGCAGTTTTGACAGAAACGGTTGAGCCATGCGAGTTCGAAAAGGTAGTGCCCGGCGACGGGCGAAGAAACGTCTGTTCCGGGAAGCTCGAGGTAACGTTGGCGGACGCAGCAAGCTGCTGCGGACGGTGAAAGAAACCATTCTGCGGTCGCGGGCGTTTGCGTACCGCGACCGAAAGGTTCGAAAGCGCGACTTTCGTCGCCTCTGGATCATTCGACTCAGCGCCGCGTGCCGCGAGCGGGGTCTGTCGTACTCGCGGTTCATCCGCGGACTGCACTTGGCGCAGATTGAGCTCAACCGTCGGACGTTGAGCGAGCTGGCGATTTCCGAGCCGCAAGTGTTCGACCAGATTGTCGAAGAAGCTCGGTCGGCTCTGGCTGGAAACCAGTCGGCTTAACCGCTGCAACTTGAAGAGACGTGTGCAGGCAAGGTGGACGGAGCCGACGCCGAGCGGCTCCGTCTTGGCTTTTTCAGCACAGACAATTCCTGACGGTGGTCTGAGGGAATGGATCCGCTTGCCGCGTTCGATCAGTACGAAAAAGAAGCTCTGGCGGCGTTCGAGACCGCAAACGACGCCCAGGCTCTGGAGGCCGCGCGGGTCGAATTTCTGGGGAAGAAGCGAGGTCGGTTGCGCGAACTGCAGGCGCTGATTGGTCGGGCGTCGCCGGAAGAGCGGCCCGTCTTGGGCAAGCGGTTCAACGAAGTCAAGAACCGCGTCACGGAAGCTTGGCAGCGGCGAAAGAGCGAATTGGAACGACCGCAGGCCGCCGCCGTCGCTCTGGACGTCACTCTGCCCGGCACGCCTCCACGGCTCGGCCGCCGACACCCGCTCACGCAGACCATGGAGGAATTCAAAGACATCATGGCCCGGTTCGGGTTCTCGGTCGCCGAAGGGCCGGAACTGGAAGACGAGTACCACAACTTCATTGCGTTGAACATTCCCGAGGAGCACCCAGCTCGCGACCCGCTCGACAACTTCTACCTGGCCACAGCTCAGACGGCGGCCAAGGGCCTGACCGGCGACGGCGGCTCGGTCATGCTCCGCAGCCAAACCTCGACCGTTCAGATTCGCGTCATGGAACGGACGCAGCCACCGATTCGAATCATTTCCCTCGGCCGCGTCTACCGCCCCGACACCATGGACGCCACGCACTCGTGCATGTTTCACCAAATGGAAGGGCTCATGGTCGGCTCCTCGGTGACCATGGCCCAACTGAAGACGGTGCTGCGTCTGTTCGCAACGGCCTACCTGGGCGGGGACGTTCACATTCGCTTCCGTCCGTCGTTTTTTCCGTTCACCGAGCCGTCGGTCGAAGTAGACATGCTGTGGCAAGGAGACTGGCTGGAGCTGGGCGGGGCGGGAATGGTGGACCCGAACGTGCTGCGGGCGGTTGGTTACGACCCCGAGCAGGTCACCGGCTTTGCCTTCGGTTTGGGCGTCGAGCGTTTCTGCATGCGACGGCACAACATTACGGACATTCGTCGTTTCTACGAGAACGACGTCCGGTTCCTCGCTCAGTTTTGAGCCCCGCCACGCCTCCAGCGCGCTGGTCGACCGAGCGGGCGGGCCTCTCGACACACGCTTTGAAGTAAACCGTCTCCCGCGAAGCTTCCCGACGCTCGGCCGCTACCCGCGCTCAAAAACTTCCGAACGACTGACCGGGTTGCGACGACGAGGGATGTTGCGGCGTCGGCGTGGGCCGAAGCCCCTGCCCTCGAATGGTGAAGCCGCGAGCTCTCAATGCCGCCGCTCCCAGTCCGCCGTTGACAACCGACCCGCGGACACGAACGACGACCTCGTGGTTCTTTGGGTCCACCCGGGCCGTTCCCGGGACGAAGAAGGGAATCGGATCCAATGCTCGGCGGGCCGCGGTGTTGATGTCCAAGCGGCCGCGGTAGTCGGTGTACTTGTAAAAGTAATAGCCCTGAATGCCACCTCCCACGCGGCCCCGTAGCCGGCTCGAGCGGATTCTGGGAAGGCGAGGCACCGGCGGCGACCACGGGCGACGGACGCGGGAAGTGGACGAGCTGGCCAGCGAGGGCGTCGACACGTTCGGTCGCGGCTGAGCCGTTGCAGGCTCGGTCGCGCTCACCGCCAGCGACGGTTTGTCGACACGAGCGGCGGGCGCCAAGTCGGACGGTGACGTGCGAGTCGTCGCGGCGTCCTCGGTGTTCGGCTGCGTCTGGACGGAACGCTGGGCGACCAACGGCGCAAAGGGCTTCTCGGCGACCGGCTCGGAACGCTCGGCCACGACCGGTTCGGTCGGCTGCGCTTCCGTCGGTGTCGCGGTTCCTTGGGAGTCGTGTTCGCGCAGCCAGTCGATGGCCGCCGGAATGCCTTCTTCGATCATCGTGTCGTAGTGGCCGGGGGAGTCGCCTGTGACCAACGTGACGTCGCGTCCCAATTGCCGAAGGCGTTCGGCGAAGTCGGCCGACTGCGAGTAACTGACCACTTCATCCAGGCGCGAGTGGTACAGGAAGACCGGGCACGTCAGTTCTTCCACGTGGGTCGACGGCGACGACCGGCGCACGAACTCGCCGAAGCCACGAATCCGGTTCAGCACGTCGAGCATGGACTGGTCGAGCACCTCTTCCAGATGTCCCTGGACGTCGGTGACGGGAGCGTACGCCATGCAGCCGGCCACCTGTTTCAAGTGCTCGGCGGCCAGCAACGACAACGTGCCGGCCGAACTGTGGCCGGCCAGGTAAATCCGTTCGGGGTCGACCTGCGGCAGCCGCTGCACGACAAACTCGAATGCGTTCCGTGTGTTGACCACTCCCGCCGCTGCCGCTCGAAACGCGGCGTGAGCTCGCAGGAATTCCGCGTCGCTGGCGTGCGTCGGGTCGTCCAGGGCACCGTCCAGCGAGTAGCGAACGGCCACGTAACCGGCCACGACGTACGGAGCCGCTTCGGCGTGGTAACTTTCGTCCTCCAATTTCGTGCCGACAATCAAAGGCGAGCCGGCCACGCCCACCAACACGCAGCCCAGCGACCCTTTGGCCCACCGGCCCGACGGCACGTACACGTACATTCTCATTCGACCGCCCGGACCGCTGCCGTTCAGGTCGACCGTGTAGAGCTGGCAGTGGTACTCCGGCAACGGACGCCCCGCCCCCAGCTCGGGAAACTCCGGAACCGGCACTTCGTCGATGTGGAACAGGTCGCTGGAGTCTCCCTTCATGACCGGCGGGTCCAGCGTTCCTCCTCCCGCAAGCTGAGCCCCCAGTTCAGACAAGGCGCCGCTGGTGAGAAATACGTGACCGACAAGCAGTCCGGCTCCCAGCAACTGCAACAGAAACGGCTTTCCCGCCCGAGCCCAGTTCCCGAACACGAAGCCGAGGCTCTGCGGAGGCGAGAAGGTGACCATGAAAGGTCCCAGCCACCCTCTTTCCTGAAACGCCACGACCCAAAGCCAGACGGTTCCAATCCCCAACGACAGCAGGCTGGCGACGAACAGCGCGTCGAGCCGCGTTTTGAACAGCGCGACCAACAGCACAACAGCCACGCTGCCACCGGCCACCAGCCAAGGCAATTGCGGGACGAGGGACGACCACGTCTCGGCCAGTCCGCCGGCCCTCGATTTTCGCCCCTTGCGTGCCGAACGCCCTTTCCGGCCACCCAGCGTGCGCGGAGGCAAAGTCGGAGCTGGGTAGCCGACGGAGGACTCCAGAGGCGGACCGAAGTCCCCCACTCCGTCCAGCTCAGAGAACGGCTCCGGCTCCGGCACCCGCATGGGCGCTCCGCACTGCTTGCACTTGACCGTCAGACCAGCGAATTTTTCTCGGACGCTGTAATGCCGACCACAACGGGGACAATCGACCGGAATTCCCATTCTCTGCCCTTTCCTGTCTGCGTCGGCTTCCGGCGGCCCGTCGACAGCGCTCCACCCGCGCTTTCCGTAGGCGCGAAGCCAGCGTGCCCGCGGTCGCGCGAAGCGACTGCCGGCTTCGAACGAACCGGGCCATGCAGACCAGACAAGACTTGTCCCGTAACAGAAGTGCCCCCTGCCGCCGCACTGCCGAACTCGGCTCGACCGCTCCGGCCCCCGGCTGGACATCCAGTATGCCAGAACGATGCGTCAGTGACCACCTTCGCGGACGCTCTGCCTTCGTCAACACGAAGACAAAGCCAAGCGTTCCTGTCGATTGAACCGACGGGACGGAAAAGTCGAGCGGTTCGGGACGGGAAGGGTGGGGCGAGTGCGAAAAATTCGCATGTGGGCCGACGACGAATTGACCTACGTTTGCTTAGCCAGCTCTGCCAAAGGCGCGCCGTTTGCGCGAAGCAGTCGGCGTGTTCAGTTTGCCAACGGGCACCGTGCGTGGCGGTGCCGCCGGAACCTCGCTGTCTGCAACGACTGTCGTCAACCGAAGTGGCTGTGGAGGTGGCAATGGACGAGCGGACGAGGAACGACGGATTGGTCGACCTGCCGCCGAACCGGCGAGTCATCGTCATTGACGACAACCCCGAGATTCACCGCGACTTGAAAGACATTCTGGGCGGCGACGAGGAAACGCAGACGTCCGAAATCCGAGCCGCTTTGTTCGGCGAGCAGGCCACGGCCGAAGACCAGCGATTCCAAATCGACTCGGCCTACCAGGGTGAGGAAGGGTTCAAGCTGGTTCAGCAGGCCAAGCAGACGGGCCAGCCCTACGCCGTCGCCTTCGTCGACGTCCGCATGCCTCCCGGCTGGGACGGCGTGACGACCATCAAACACATTTGGGAGGCCGACCCCGACGTCCAGGTCATTGTCTGCACCGCCTACGCCGACTACGGCTGGCAGGAACTGACCGACCACTTGGGACGACGCGACCAGTGGCTCGTCCTGAAAAAACCGTTCGACACAATCGAAGCCAAGCAGCTCACCACCGCGCTGGCCGAAAAGTGGCGACTCACCCAGCAAGCTCGCCTCAAAATGAACACGCTGGAGCGAATGGTCGAGGAGCGAACGAGGGAGCTGCAGGAAGCGAACGAGCGGCTGGTTCGCGAAATGGAAGAGCGGGAGCGGGCTCAGGCGGCCGCACGAGAGAAGGAGGAGCAGCTGCGCCACGCACAGAAAATGGAAGTCGTCGGGGCGTTGGCGGGAGGAATTGCTCACGAGTTCAACAACCTGCTGCAGGTTATTACCGGCTACACACAGTACGCCCTGGACGACGTCTCGCCCGAAAGCGACTTGCAGCACGACCTGACCGAGGTCCTGAAGGCCGCCGAGAAAGCCGCCACGCTCACCCGCCAGCTGCTCAGCTTCGGACGTCGCCAACCGCTGCGAATGGCCAACCTGGACCCGGCCGAATTGCTGGAGGACCTGGTCAAGCTCGTCCGTCCGCTCATGGGACAGAAAATCGAACTGAAGGTCGAGGTCCTGGACGAGCTGCCGCCAATTTTCGGCGACGCCAACCAACTGCACCAAGTCCTGCTCAACCTTTGCCTCAACGCTCGCGACGCCATGCCCGACGGAGGAACGCTGACGCTTCGGTGTCAGCGTGAGGTGCTGCCGGACCGACGCAACGAGCCGCGGCACTCGAAAATCAACCTGCCGCCGGGCGAGTACGTCGTGTTCGTCGTCGAGGACACCGGTTGCGGAATGACACCGGAGGTCATGGAGCGGATTTTCGAGCCGTTCTTCACGACGAAGGACGTCGGCAAAGGCACCGGCCTGGGGCTCTCGACTGCCTACGGAATTGTCCAACAGCACAAAGGCACGATTCACGTCGAGAGCACGCCGGGCAGAGGTTCCCGCTTTCGCATTTACATTCCGGCCGCCGCGGCGCTTCAGCGCGGCGGCGAACCAGACCACGTCTCGCCGCACCAACGGTACGCCGGAAACGAAACGGTGCTGGTGGTGGAGGACGAACCGGCCGTGCGCGAGCTGGCCGTCCGCTCGCTGCAGAAAGCCGGCTACACCGTGCTTTCAGCAGGCGACGGCGAGGAAGCCCTGAATGTGTTCCAAGACCACTGCGACGAAATCGACCTAGTCGTGCTGGACATGGTCATGCCCAAGCTGAACGGCCGGGAGGCGTACGAACGGATGAAGGAACGCAAACCGGACTTGCCGGCCGTCTTCTGCACGGCTTACGACCCCAAGACGGCCAACGTGGGCTTCGTGGAGTCGAACGCCTTGCGACTGCTGCAAAAACCTTACCGCAGCGAGGTCCTGTTGAAGACGGTCCGGGCCTGCCTGGACCGGCGGCCGGTCGAAGGCGAAGCGCAGCGCTGGACCGAAGACCTGCTGGCCGAGGTTTCGAACTGACGTGGCAGGGGAGCTGGAAAGAGCATGTCTTCAAGACACGAACGGGCTGACTTCGTCGCCTTCTGCTTTCGTCAGGTGTCGCACCGAAGGCCCGAGAAGCAGGAAGGTCCATGACCGGCCGACTCCGCCAGCCGACCGGTTCCCGTTCCGGTCGACCCGCAGTGGAAACGGGCCCCCCTTCCCTTGCTGGCTCGCGCAACCTTGAAGACAAGCTCTCAGTAACGGCAAGCGCCGAGGAAGGTCATGGTCGCTGCAAAGTACAAGGCGTTGGTCGTCGACGACGAGGAACCGATTCGCCGGCTGCTGAAGCGAGCCCTCTCGCGTGAAGGAATCGAAGCCGACGAAGCGGCCGACGGGCGGCAAGCGCTGAACCTGTACCAGGCCCGCAAGTACGACGTCGTCATTACCGACTTGCGCATGCCCAACCGGCACGGCCACGCTTTGTGCGTCGACCTGCTGCAGGACCCCGGCCACCCGCTCATCATTGTCCTGACGGGTGTCCTTGAGCCGCGACTGGCGCGGGACCTGTTCGCCCGCGGCGTCGACGACGTCGTCTTCAAGCCGGTCGACTTCCGTTCGTTTGCCACGAAGGTTCGCGCGCTGCTCGAGGCCCGCTCTGACCAAAGCTCGGGAGCGGCCGGCGTAGCGGCGGCAACAGCACCCCCGCCCCAGTCGGTCGCCAGTGCGGCGACGGGAACTCAGGCCGACGCTGCCCCACCGACCGGCTCAGCAACGGCCGCGACGTCCTCGACGCCTCCGCCCGCATCGACCCGGACGCCGACCGCCGTCACCGAACCAGCCTCCCCAACCCGTTCGGCAACCGCACCCGCTTCCGCCGCCGACGGACTCTCTCAGTCCTCGCCGGCCCCGCCACAGACGCCAGTCGCCCCCGGGCAGTCGCCACACGGCGGCCCGAGCGGCACGACCGGCCAGTCCGCGTCGGCGGCAGCCGGCGTCGTGGCCGCGCCCGCCGGCGCGACGCCTGCCGGTCCGGCCACGGCGCAGGCCGAGCCGTCGTCCAGCGCAGCGGCTGCGGCAAGCAGCTCGCCCACGCCCGCTCCCAATGCCGCTCCTTCGGCCTCGCCCGGTGCCGCAGCGCCCGCCCCGACGGGCAAGCCAAACCTGATTCTGCTCCTGTGTCGAGACCCCCGACGGCACGAACAACTGCCGCCCAAACTGGTCTCGGACGACACCGACGTCGTGGCCTGCGAGACGTCGGAAGAACTTTACCGGTGGCTGCGCGAGCGGCGAGTCGACCTGGTCATTCTGGAACAGCAACTGGACGGCTTCCTGACCGGCCTGGACGTGCTCGAAAAAATGCACACCGACCTGCTCCGTCCCGACGCCATTCTCATTGGCGACCTGGACGCCGACGACATGGAACGAATCGACAAACTGGGCATCGAAGTCACGTTCCCGACAGACGTCGACGACGAACAAGTCGTCGAGGCCGTTCAGCGACTGCTCCAGTCCCGAAACACCTCCGACCCGCTCATTCCGTCGCACGCGCGCAAGCTGGTCGAGCTGTACGAGGACATTCCCGTCTTGCCGCAACTGCTCACCAAGCTGCTCGGCTACATGAACATGCCGTCGGAAGAGATTCCGCTGAAGAAGCTGGCCGACGAAATTTCGGTCGACTCGCGGGCCACGGCCGAAATCCTCAAGCTGACCAACAGCCCCGTGCTGGGACTGGGCCAGCGCGTGGTGCGGGTCATGGACGCCGTCAACCTGTTGGGCCCGAAGCGGACCATTTCACTCATTCTCAGCTCCGCAGCCATGCACGCTCAGTCCGAGCTGCTGAAAGGGTGGTCGGAGCCCATTCGGCTGTGGTACCACCACCGCAGCGTGCTCATTGCCAGCATGGCTTCAGTCTTTGCAAAACGAGTGGAACGCATTTCGCCGAACACGGCCTTCACGCTCGGCCTGCTGCAGGACATTGGTGTCTTGGTCTTGGCCAACCGTGGACGTCAGCGGTACTTGCAGAGCATTGTGGGCCGAGCTCGCTCAATTGGACACCTCGACCTGGCCGCGCTGGAGGAAGAGGCGTTCAAACTGAACCACGGCGAGGTCTCGGCTGCGGTGCTCGACCGCTGGCAACTGCCGCAGTCGCTCATTCGGCCCGTCCTGTTCCACCACCGCGACGACAGCGAAGAAGAGTGCGACGCGACCGAAAAGGCCTTTCTGCGGGTCATGAAAATCGGCGAAGCTCTGGCCGACCTGGCCGACGTCTCGCACCCGTCCCGGCGAATGCGTCTGAACCGGCTGCTGCTGCACTACGGTCCCAAGCAGGCGAGCTTGTGTCGGGAGTGCATTGAGCTGGGAGCGGCGAAGGCACGCGAAGCCTGCCAGCTCTTCTCGGTCCCGCCGCCGACGGAAGAGGAGCTGCAGACGTTGGTCCAGCGAGCTCACAGCGCGGCTTCCTGAAGCCGTCGACCGAAAGCAGCCGGCTCAGTGTCCGCCACGAGTTCACCTTCTGTCCGAGCGGCTCGGACAGTGCCGACCCGACGGCCGAAACCGGCGCCCGCGCAAGGCCTCGACGCCCGCACGACGTCCCGAACGGCGCCCGCTCGCCCGCTCGGGCGTACAACCTCCACGACCCACGACTCCCCTGCCGCCACCCGCCGGCGTGTGCGTGCCGGTTGCGGTCCGTCCGCGCCTTCCTGGCGCGGCAGAACCGGCCGCCCGACCGAACGGCCGCGACGCGTTGGGTTGTCCGTCCAAGGGCGTTAAACTGTGCGACTCCTGCGGCGGGCGTCCCGCGGTCCGTCTTGGTCTTGTGAGCCCGAAGGCTTCGACGCTCCGCACGCTCGGCCCTGGCGTCGAAACGCGAGGCCGTTTGGGTGCGTCGGCCAGCGGCTCACGCAGGCAGACGTGCCCAGACCGGAAGTCCCTGGGGTCTCGGTCTGGTGAACTCTCGCCAGTCGCCACCAGCGTTGAAGACACCGTTGCGCCGGACCGGGCAAGACCTCGAGCGCGGACCCGCGTCCGCCTTCGCCGGCCCCTCGAAACTCACGCTGACCGGAGGAGACAGACGGTGATTGTTGCGGGAAGGCTGGTGCGGTCTAGCGGCGTCGAACGAGCGCAGGTTCGTTTCGAAGACGCCCGAATTGCCGAGGTGGGGGCGAACCTGGGCCAGCCCGACTACGAGTTCGACGAAACGTGCCTGGTGTTCGCGGGCATGGGCGACGTCCACGTTCACGCACGCGAAGACGTCACCGGACGCGACTCGCACAAGGAGGACTTCCAGACGGTTGCTGGAGCGGCGCTGAACGGTGGCGTCGTCCACGTGGCCGACATGCCCAACAACCCGGTCCCGCCCGTCGACGACTCCAGCTACGCCGCCAAGCGCAAGTTGGTCGACGAAAAGGACCTGGACCTGCACGTCACGCTTTACGCCGGCATTGGCCCGGGCACGCGGCCGTTGGAGCAGCCCGTTCCGTACAAGGTCTACATGGGTCCGAGCGTGGGCGAGCTGCACTTTCGCTCCTTGAGTGAGCTGGAGCGGGCGTTGAGCCACTACCGGGGGTGCCACGTCAGCTTCCACTGCGAAGACCCGGAGCTGCTGGAAAAGCACCGTACGGCCCTGACGCACGAACAACGCCGGCCGCCGGCGTGCGAGGTCTCGGCCGTGCGCTTCGCCCTGGACATGGTCGAACGCTACGACCTGCAGGGCAAGCTGTGTCACCTGTCGGTGGCCGACACTTTGCCGCTGGTCCGTGAAGCCAAACGGAGCGGCCTGCGGGTGACCTGCGAAGTGGCTCCGCACCACTTGTTCTTCGACGTCACTTGCCTCGACGAACACAACCGCAAGTTCATGCAAATGAACCCGCCGCTGCGGACACCCGAGGACCGTCAGGCCTTGCTGGAGGCTCTTCGCGACGGCACGGTCGACTACCTCGCCACCGACCACGCTCCTCACACACTCGACGAGAAACAGCGCGGCGTCTCGGGCCAACCGCACCTGGACACCTTCGGCCCGTTCGTGACGTGGCTGTTGGTCGAGCAAGGTTTTCGCCCCGAACAAGTGGCCCGCTCTTGCTGCCAAAACCCAGGCGACTTCGCCAACGCGTTCCACTCGGGCGCCCCGTTCGGTCGAATTGAGCCGGGTTACAGCGCCTCGCTGACCGTGCTCAACCTGGACCGACCGACAACCGTGCGGCGTCACTTGCTGAAGACGAAGTGCGGCTGGTCGCCTTTCGAAGGCGTCACCTTTCCCGGTTCGGTGGAAGCGGTTTTCGTCGGCGGGCGGCGCGTCCGTTGAGTCGGCGGAAAAGGCTCCAGCGCCGGCAAGCGGCCGGACGGGCCGTCGACGAGGAGCGCAGCGACGGGCTGACGGGCACGAGGTCAGACGAAAAACACAGCTCCGCAGTGGCCGTCCAGCCTCCAAAGAAACACGCTCACACTGGCCGGTCGGCGTCGCAAAAAGAAAAGCAGTCGGAGGCAGCTCGCGCACAGACCCCCTCGGCTTGAACGCGCGAAGAACATTCGCGTCTTCTCCGCAGCGACACGCTCCGTCGCGCCCCGAATTCCACACCGACCGCGGCCACGACGCAGCGTGGCCCTCCGGCGCCGGACCGAGCGGGGTACCAAGGACGGAGCCCATGGGTGGGCTCTTTTCGTCGGCGCCGCTGGAGTTCGAAGCCGCGTGCGTCGAGACGGTCTTTCTGCCGGGCGGTCCATGGGCCGCCGAAATGCCGTCGACCCGCGCACGGCCCCGTCCGGCGAGCCGAAGCACCGAGCAACGAATACCCGTCCGGACGGCTCCGCGTCAGCAAACCACGTCGACCTTCAACCGAGGTCCGTGGTGCCCCAACTGCAAGGTCATGCCGCTCAGAACGGCGCAGCTGGAGCACAACACGCCGTCGACGTAAGTGCCCTGACAACTCAGCCCGCACAACGTCCACTGCCGGCCGTCGAAGAAAAGAGTCGCGTGGTAGTGAGCCACGTGGCCGTCTGCCAAGCGGACGTCGTTCCCTTCAGCTCGCCCAATCTGAATCGGCTGGCCGCCCTGAAACCTCCACTGACGGCTCTCGGCGTGCGGTCCTTCCAGCGTCAGGACCACGCACGGCCCTCCTCCTTGTTCTCTACTGCCCGCATTCACGGTCGTCCCCTTCACTCGCCCGCAGCCGCAAGCGACGGCGCAACCGACCGGCCCCGAGCGGGCAGACCAGCCGCCTGCTCCGGACCGGTCGAGACGTGAAACGCCTTCGTGCATTCGAAAGACCACCGCTCGGGCTCTTTTGACACTCTACTCTCGCCGAACCGAAACGGCAACTCGCTTTCGACGAGACTGCTGCGGAAGTGGTCTGTCCCGGAAAACGGCTGGCGAGCTGGCACGGCATTTTCCCGAGCGACGGCCGTGCAGCCGAGCCGCTCCGTCGCCCGCCCGGTTCGCTCGTGGAGGCCCGCGCCGGCCGGACTGCAACCAGCCGTGCTCGGTGTCCGGCGGAAAGAGCACACCGCAGCCCGAAGGTGTTGAACCCAGCCAGCGCCAGTGCTGCGTCCGGGCTACGCGGCGTTGCTCGACGCACCGCCCGGCTTCAGTTTCTTCGTTCCACCGCCGTGACGGGCCTTCAAGTCGAACAGGCCGAAAATTTCCGCGGCCGTCAGGCTGAGCGACGCGTTGGTTCGCTGGCCCGGCCCCAGCACCATTTCAAACAGTTGCCGCTTCTGTTTCAGCACGCGGTCGATTCGCTCTTCAATGGTGTTTCGCGAAATGAACTTGGTCACAATGACCGCGCTCTTCTGACCGATTCGGTGAGCCCGGTTAATGGCCTGGTCTTCGACGGCCGGGTTCCACCAGCGGTCGAACAGGAACACGTACTCGGCAAACTGCAAGTTCAGCCCGACCGCTCCCACGCCGTAGCTCATGAGTAGCAAGTGACAGTCCGGATCTTCGCGGAACCGCCGTAGCACCAGCTCACGCTCGCGAGCGGAAATGCCTCCGTGGTAAATCAACGCGCCGAAAGGTTTCAGCCGGGCGTGCAGCCAGTCCAAGCAGCGAGTCCACTGGCTGAACAGAATGGCCTTGGAGCCGCTTTCGGCGATTTCTTCCAGGTCGGCCGTCAGCCGGTCCAGCTTGGCGCTCTCGCCGGTCAACGGGTCGTAGTTGGTAATTTGCTTCAGACGCAGAATGAGCTCGAAGACGTGTTGAATCGTCACCGCCTCGCCCATTTTGTTCAGCCGGACCACGCCCTCTTTTTCGGCCACCTCGTAGGCGTGCTGCTGAGCGGGAGCCAGGTCGAGGTACTCGTCGCGGTCCAGACGCGGCGGCAGGTCTTGTAGGACCAAGTCTTTCGTGCGACGCAAAATGTGCTCGCGCGCAAGACGCTGAAGTTGCTTCAGGTCCAACGACGCTCGCGGCGGAACGACCTCCAGAAACTCGAAGAGCGACGTCAACTCGTCCGGTCGGTTCTCAATGGGCGTGCCGGTCAACGCCCATGACCGCCGACGGCGAATGGCCCGAGCGGTCTGAGCGGTCAGCGAGTCGCGGTTCTTGACGCGTTGCGCTTCGTCCAACACGACCAAGTCGAAGCTCGGGAACTCGTCGCCCAGCGCCTGAAAGTCCCGAACCAACAGCTCGTAGTTGGCCAGGCGAACCGGCGCGTTGGGCATGGTCCACAGCATTTTGCGTCGAGCCCAGTCGCCTTCAATGGTGACGACGGGAATTTCCTCCGCCCACAGACGAAACTCGCGCTGCCAGTTGGGAATGAGCGGCTTGGGGCAAACCAGCAGCACACTTCGAATGCGGCCACTTCGCAACAGCAACCGCATGGCCGTAATCGACTGCATGGTTTTGCCCAGTCCCATTTCGTCCGCCAGTAAGGCCGCTCGCTGCGAAAACAGCCACCCGATTCCCTCGTACTGGAACCGGAATGGCTCGAAGGGCATGATGAGCTCCTGCCCGCTGAGCAGCGTCTCCAGCGGGGGCTGCAAGACGTAGAACCAGCGGTCCTCCAGCGAGAGGGCGTCCGGCGGCGGTTTGACGCGGGTCGAGCCGCCTCGGCCCGACGGCCGAGCGGCCCCGGCTGGCAAGCCCGGGTCGGCTCGGGGAGCCTCGAGTGGCTCGAGCGGTTCGTCGGCGCCTTCCTTTTTCGGCAGGCAGTCGAAACCGTCGGGAAAGACGACTCCGCGCGTGCGGACCTTCGGCCAGACTGGCCTCCAACGAACGACGCGAACTTTCGACTCGAGCAGCCGGGCCCGACGGCATTCGAACGACGGCCACCGCCGCAACGCTCCGTTCAGCCCCGACGCAAACACCTCGCACCGCGGCGACAGCGAGACGGCGCGCACGGCCACGGCCGGCTCGCACGGGCATGCGTCCGGCGACCGGCACGGCCCGGGAAGCGCCCGACGTGGCTCGGGTGCCGGGAGCGCCAACAGTCTTGAGGTCTGCTTGGCTGCCCCGTTCATGGCCGTCCCGCTCCGGTCAACGCGGCCGTCGCCTCCTTCAACGCCTCGCGGACCCGCTCCAGCGGCTCCCGCAAGTCCAACTGCTCGGGCAGCATTCGGACCAGCCTTTCCAGCAAGGGCCGGTCCGGGGCGTGAGCGGCGTCGACGCGAAGCCACTGACGCCGGAAACGCAGACCGACGGCCTCAGCCGGGACGCTCGGACCGCCGGCGTCCGGCGCGAGCGGCTCGGTTCGGTCGCCGCCGGCACCCGCCGCGTCGGCTGACGAAGAGTCCGAGACCGAGCTGTCCGGCGCGTCCGTCACGTGCACCACGGGAACCGACACAAACTCCCGCAATCCCAGTACTTCCGGCTGGTCCGTGAAAATGACGTGCGGTTTGACGCCCACCTTCTCGACCAGCGGCCGCGTCAAGAGCTCTCCCAGCAGGAACGGCCGGAGCGTCGGGCCGTAGAGCAACTGCTGCGTGCGGTTCGGCTTGACGGGCGTGGTGCACTGAAACTCCAACGGGCGACTGAAGCGGTTGGTCACTAGGAGCCCGGCCACGGTGCCGTGGTCGGACAAGTCTAAAGCCGTCAAGAATCCCAGCCGAAGGTCACTTTCCTTGGGCGGTGAGTTCATTCGTTCTCCAGACGAACAAAAGCGGTTAGCTCACAGAAGTCCGTCAACGGCTGCGTTTTTTCGCCTTCTTCTCGTACCCTCAACATCGACGGAACGGGCAAGGTCACTTGAGCGGGGCGCGGTCCGGTTGCGACGTGGTTGGCGGCGGAAAGTTTGCCGCAGACGGCGAGTAGGTAAGGTCGGCAAAAGAGGCGAAAGAGAAAAGCTCTTGCGGAGCGGCTCTGGCCTTTCCCGCCGGTGGACAGCTCTCTGAAGCTGGCCAGTGCCCGCGGGCGAGCAGAAACGGACGCGCGAGAGACCGCGTTGCTCCGGCGCGCGGCTGGCCACGCTCTGTCGCGCCCGGTCGCGGCCGTCTACGACGGCCGGCGCGTCTGCCCCCGCTCGTCGTGGAACTCCGGCCACCGCTGCCACGCGTACGTCCACTCCATCCACATTCGCAAGAACGCCCACAGCATTCGCATTTTCGAAAGGTGCTCGGGCGGCAGCTTCGTCTGCTGTTCGAACGACCGTCGGGCGGCCTGGTCGAGGCCCCAGCGCTGAGCGAGCTTCTTGAGAATTTCGTCCGCCGTCAGGTCAATGTCGGCGTCTTCTTTCAAGAACCCGGCTGCGTCGGCCATGACAAACAGCTCGAACAGTTGACCGCGGTACGGGTCGATTTCCAGAGGCCGAACTTTCTCTTCGGCCTCCAGCAGAATCGACTCGATTCGGTCCAGAATGTCACGGGCCAGTTCTCGAGCCGGGCTGGTCCTGGCAAACTGGTTGGCCATGGTTCGGTTGCCTGAACGGGTTTGGTTGCCTGAACGGTGGGTCGAAGACGTTTCGTCGAGTAGTCCCGACGCTGCGTTGTGCTCACCGCCGGACGTCGCGCTTCGGCCGCCGTGACGCTTCGGGCGCTACGACGCCGGTCGGTGCACCGCTTCCGAGCCTCAAGCAGACCGACGAGGCAAAGCGGTCCACCTGGGCACGCGGTTCGCCCCTGTCGGGGTGCGACCGCGGCCAGACTGTAGTAACCGGGGCTTTGGTCAGCAAGGCAGCGACCGGCAAGACCCGGCAGGCGTCGGACGGACTGCTGAGGGACGTCCGTCGGTCGGAACCGGCCGGGCTTTCCACGAGCGCCGCAGTTTTTGCAAGGCCGGCGTGCTCGCGAACGCCTTTTCTTGCTCCTCGCGTTTCGACAATAATTACCGCTCGCCTCGGCCGCCCGTGCAAGGGCGTCTGGAGCCGGTGCCGCGGTCTTCTTCACGCTGCGCAAACCGACGGTTTGAAGAAGGAGTCGGAATGCACATTCTGTTTGTCCACAAGAATTTTCCCGCTCAGTTCGGACACATTGCCGCCTACTTGATTCGGAAGTACGGCTACCGGTGCTCGTTCGTCAGTGAGCTGCCTCCGGCCAACGTCGAGGGCATTCAGCGAATTCAGTACAAGGTGAAGGGAGGAGCGACGACGGCGACGCATTACTGCAGTCGCACGTTCGAAAACGCCACGTGGCACGCCTTCGCCGTCTACGAAGCCATGAAGGCGCACCCCGAGGTTCGGCCGGACTTGGTTGTCGGGCACAGCGGGTTTGGGTCCACCGTTTTCCTGGCCGACCTCTACGACTGCCCCATCATTAATTACTTCGAGTACTACTACCGCAGTCGGAATTCGGACTTGGACTTTCGTCCCGAGTTCCCGGTGAAGGAGCTGGACATTCTGCGGTCGCGCACGCGAAACGCCATGATTCTGCTGGACCTGCAGACGTGCGCGGCCGGCTACTGCCCGACCAACTGGCAGCGCAGTCTGTTTCCACAGGAGTACCAGTACAAGCTGGAAACCATTTTCGACGGCATTGACACGTCGGTTTGGTTCCGACGCAAAGACGTCCCGCGCCGAATTGGCAACGTCGAAATTCCGCCGGACACGCGGATTGTGACGTACGTGTCGCGCGGCTTCGAGTCGATGCGGGGTTTCGACATTTTCATGCGAGCGGCCAAGGGAATTTACGAGTCCTACCCGAACGTGCTCTTCGTGTGCGTCGGCACGGACCGCGTCTGTTACGGAGGCGACTTGAACCGCATTCCCGAAAAGTCGTTCCGCGAGCACGTGCTCAAGAGCGACAACTACGACCTGAGCAAGTTCCTTTTCACGGGGCGTGTGCCGCCGCTGCAACTGGCCGAAATCTTGAGTTTGAGCGACTTGCACATTTACTTGACGGTGCCTTTTGTGCTGAGCTGGTCCATGATGAACGCCCTGGCCTGCGGCTGCGTCGTGCTCGCCTCCGACACCCCTCCGGTCCGCGAAATGATTCAGCACGAGAAGAACGGCTTGCTGGCAGGCTTCTACGACGTCGACCGGTTCGTCGAGCTGGGCGTTCGGGTGCTGAAGGACCCGGCCCAGTTCCGTCCGCTGGGAGAGGCGGGGGCGGAAATGATTCGCGAACGCTACAGCTTGGACGTCTGCCTGCCGAAAATGCTTGAGCTTTACCAGCGGACGCTCAATTCGTGGCGTTCGGCCCGTGCCGCGGCGGCCGACCAGCCCGTCGCAGAGCCCGCCCCGCCGCCCCCGTAACCGCTCAGAAGACCGCTCGGCGCACGCGCCCCGACCGCGCGGCACGCCCTTCGGCCGGCCGCTCTCACAGTTGCGAGTAGCCGGTCGGCTGGAGAATGACGTCTGTAATGTTCGAGACGGTGTCCTTGTACTGCGGGTCTCGCTTCAGCTTGTCCCAGTCCGGGTCGGCCAGGAAGTTTTTCCAAGCCGCGTCGCGGGCGGCCATGTCGTCGAAGACCAACATGTAGGTCAGGTTGGGCATTTGCGGTCCGACCAGCATTTCGGCGAAGAACACCGGCTGCAGGCCGGTCTTCAGAAAGACGGCAATTTCAC
>CAYSAG010000003.1:0-47884 GCA_964428935.1 uncultured Planctomycetaceae bacterium
CGACAGCCGGCGGCTGCGAAAAGACCCAACCCACCGCGCCCCTCAGCCGGACGCGGCTCCCTTCACGCCCGCTCCAAGTCGATTTGAACCGCCCCCGAATCAGATTTCAACGCGGACCGGGCCAGGCAGCAAACCTCAGCGCAGCGACGGCAGCCGAACAGAGCGGCACCGCGACGGCCACTGCGCTGAAACAGCGCCCTCGAAAGCCCGTGAGCGGCCTCGCCCACCTCACCGCAAGAAGCCCCGCTCTTGTCTGGACGACAGGCAGCGGCGCAAGCAGCCGAGCAGTTCGTAGAGGTGAGGTTCCAGAATCCGGTAGACGGCCTTGCCCCCGACAGTTTCGGAACTGACCAACTGAGCCGATCGGAGAATTCGGAGTTGCTGGGAGACAACCGGTTGAGCCACTCCGAGCCGGGCAGCCAGCTCGCTCACGTGCACCGGACTGCGGCTCAATTCGCTAATGATTCGCAGACGCAGCGGGTGCCCAAGCGACTTGAACAGCTCAGCCGCGAAAGCTGCCTCTTCCTGGGTCAATGGCACGTGGCATTCCGGACCGCGGCGTTGATTCTGCATGACTCAAGCTTTCCTGTCTGCTGCTCCCCGGACGCTCTCGGCCGTGGCCTGCACGGTGAGCAGAAACAGGCATATTCTAACGTCTCTTTCATGAGTTTTAACAGGGCACCGGTACCAATTGCTGATTACGTTCTCGAAAATTCTGGTGAAGAGCCACCAGAGGGTTTCAGGAACGGACGAGGGTGGTGTAGCCCCACGGCCCGGCGGTCGCCACAGCCACCGCGGTCCTCGGACCTGGCCATTGTTCGTCCGCTGCAGGCGCTTTGGTCCGGACAGCGGTCCGTCCGCGTGGGGACGCGGTGCCTCGCGTCCGCGTCACGTGGCCACCGTCCCGCGTCCCGAATTTCCGAATGCCGAACTCCAAGTTCCAGACCTGCCGTGCCCACGACGAGACGCTCCCGCGCCACTCGCGGACGCCTCTTTTCCCAAAACGCCCTCCCCAGCTCGTTGCGTCAGCCGTACAAGTACAGCAGGCAATCGGCGGCAAAGGGCGGGGTGAGCTGCACCCGGCCGGAGGTGGCTACGGCGGTGGCGTGTTTTGTCCGGCCGGTGTTCGGGTCGAACCACTCCACGGTCAGCCGGCTTGGTTTTTTGTGGTCACCGAGGCCGTGGACCGTGACCGGCTGGGAGGACGGCACGTAGACCAAGTACTGCCGACCAGGCCACGCCAGGCAGAAGCGAGTCGACGCCAGGTCGGGCCGGGGTCGCATTTGGTTCAGGTGGACGCGTCGAGCGTAACGGAGGGCGTAGCCCAAGCTGCGTCGAATGGGTTCCCACCGAGCGTCGGCTTCTCCGTCCAAGACACGGCCGTGGTACGGGTCCATGAACAGCGGGTTGTGTCCCCGCGTGAAGGTCTTCCAGACCCAAGCTTGGTTTCCGCCGACGCCCCACAGGTGGTCGGTGTCCGACAGAACGACTTTCTTTCCGTCGGCCGGTGGCGGGTCGTCTCGGTACCCGCCTTCGTGGTTGGGTGAAATCCAATCGGCCGGGCTGTCGAACAGCGTTTGGTTGCTGCCGCCTTTGTACTGGAAGGTCATGCCGACCGGGTGCTGCTTCGGCTTCGACTGCTCTCGCTTCTTGATGTGTCGAATGACGAAGTACTGCCACTCGGTCGAGGCGGGGTGGTTCTCGTTCGAGATTTCGAACAGCACGTTGTCCAGGTCGTTCAGCGTGTCGACCATTTTGTCGACGTAGCGAAGCTGCAGCTCCGTGACCTGCGAGTACTTCAGTTCGTGGATTTCCAGCCCGCGGCCGTCGGCCGGAAGTCCCAAATGGTTGACGTTGTTTTCGGGGTGGAAGGGGTGGGACCGCCAGCCGTCGGGAGCGAACTGCAGTCCCCAGCCCTCGAACAGCATGACCGAAACGTAAATTCCGCGACGGCCCGCCGCTTCGACTCGCGAGCGGATTCGTTGGAAGAAGCGTTCGTCGAATCGAGTGAGGTCGAAGCGAGGTTTTCCGTCGGTGGCCAGTCCCGGGCCGGTCCGTGGCCAAGGGTGGGGCGCGACGTTGTGGACCACGTCCTTGCGCAGTCGGCCTCGCATTTGCCTCACGTCCCACCGGAACAACTCCCACCGCCAGCCCCGGACAAAGTTGTGCCCGAGTCGGCTTAGCCACTGCAAGTAGGCGTCGAAGTCAAACGGGCGCGGTGGGTCTTCCGGCCCCATGTCCACCAAGTTGTTCCACGTGTGGGCTCCGGTCAGCAGGACCGCCCGGCCCTCGGCGTCTTCGAAGTAGCGCGGGTTGTCTTGACAGACGCGAAGCGGCCCCGAGGCGGGCCCGCCGCTCGAAGCCGGCTCGCGGTCGGCCTCTTGCGACCCCCTTGTCCTTGCTTGGCCCGAACCGCTCAGCGGACCGGCGGCCAGCCACACGCCGGCTGCTCCTTTGGCCACAGCGTCCAGAAAAGCTCGTCGTGTTTGTGTTTGCATGCCGGTTGCCTCCTCTGGTCGTTGTGTCGATTTGAGGTCCCTTTTCAGAAACCGCTTTTCGGCCCGTTCGCCTCCTCCGGCGACGCCGGCACGACGTGACAAGCCACGTCGCGCTGGAAGTCGGGAACGGAAACGGACAGCGTCCCGCCGTCGCAGCGACTCAGCCGCTTGGCCAACCGCCGGCCGGACCACGTGTCCCACCACTGCACCAGGTACGAACCGTCCGCCAGTCCCGCAACCTGGACGCGACACCCCCGAATCGGCTCGCGGCTCCGCTGTTCGACCACCGTCCGGTACCAAGCTGCGGTCGTGTTGAACAGCCAGAGGTGGGCTTGCCGGCCGGTGGCCAAACCGACCACCGTCACTCGCTCGTCCGACGCCGAAGCCGAAGCCCGGCGCAGCGCCGGGTCACCGAACGGCACCTCGTGCAAGAAAGCGGCCAGCGGCTTGTAGTGACGGTAGGCGTCCATTCGGTCCAGCCGCTCCCACCACCAGAACAGCGCCGTTCCAGCAAGGCCGGACAGCGACGAGGCCCACAGAGCGTTGTGGAAGTGGGACAGCGACCGGTCTTTGCGCATGTCCGGACTCTCGCGCCACCGGGGTGTCGCCAGCCCGAACTCGGCCAGCAGAGCCGGCTTCGCCTTCGGCAGGTTCCGCCTGAGCAGCTCCACGCGCTGCAGCACCACCCGAACTTCGTCCTTCCAGTCGTTGTTCTTGTCGGTGGGGCGAATGTAGTGGTGTTCGTTGGCCACGTCGAGCTCCGGGTGTCGCCATTCCCGAGGGTTCGAGTGCCACGAGCTGGTCGTTCGAGGACGGCCGTACGGGTCGAGTTGGCGAAGGGTGTGTCCGAGGCTGGAGTAGAACGGGTCGGTGGGCAGCCGCGGGTCGACCTCGTTGAAGTACTCCCACACGGCCACCGCTCGCGACGCCCCCCAACGTCCGACGGCGTAGCGGAACAGCCAACGAGCGTGTCGGACGGCGTCTTCGTACTCGGGCGTCCCGGGCTGCCTCAGGCGCCTCATGTACGTGTTGCGAAGCGGCCCCGACAGAAAGCACAACTGCAGGTAAACGCCGTAGCGTTCCGCCAACTCGACGACTTGGTCCAGCAGGAACGCGTCGCGCTGGTTGTAACGTCCCCACTCCGGCTGCTCCAGCTTCGCCTCCGGCAGAAGCTCCGGGCCGCCCGCCGCTTCTCGCAACGAGACGTCGGCCAACCACACGGTCCCCGAGCCGACCAGGCGAAACAGGCCGCGTCGCAGCCACCACTGGTCGGCTCCCGTCGTGAATTGGCAGCGGAACGGCTTCCAGCGTGAGCCGCCGGCGAACGGACCGTAACGCCGTCCGTTCAGTTCGACCAACAGTCCCGCTCCCCCGTCGCTCCGAAACCGACCCGACAGGCAGTAGGTCGTTTTCGGACGCAGCGCGACCGGGCGGGGAGGCGACAGCGTCTGCGTGCTGTTGGACGAGCTGTCCAAGCGAACGCACAGCCGCGGCGACGCTTGTCCGTCGCCACTCGGAGCTGGAACAATCGGCGAACTCCTTTGCCAACTGCGTCGCCACGCGCTGCGACGACCTTCAATGCACAAGGCCCAGTCCCCGCAGCCGGTCCACACCCGCACGAAATTCGCACCGTTCTGGCTCAGCCGCCGAAACACCTCCTCCAACTTCTCGGTGTCGCGGACGTACTGCTGACCAAACAGAAAGGCCAAGTTCTGCCCGACGGCAAAGAACGGCTCACCGTCCGTGAACTGCAAGAACCGCGGGTTGGAACGGCCCACTCGCACAAACCCGTGCCACTGGGACGGAACGCAGCGGAAGGCGACGGTGTTCGACCGTCGCGTGCCGAGCTCGTCCCGCACTTCGACCACAGCCGTGTGTGGGCCGACTTGAGTGGGAGCAAACCGGGCCAGCCACCGTCCGGGGCCGGCCGGGTAGAGCCAGTCGGAACGGGTCCGGCCGTCGGGAATTCGACGGTGTTCGAACGGTTCGGCGTAAAAAGCCGGGACCCGCACCGCCCGACCGTCCGGACACGAGACGACCAAGTCCACCGCAACCTGGTCGGCGTCGTACGGGTTCTCGTAACTACGGCCCGGCTCGACCGAAAACTCAATCGTTTCGAACCGACGCACTTGGCTCAGTCGGCTCGACAGCCGGACCGGCGGCTTCAGGTCGGCCGCGGTGCGGACGGCGTCCGCCGGGTCGGCTCGCAGTGACCCGAGTGTCGTGAGCGCCGCCAGCAGAAAGGGAAGAATGAAAGAGGCGGTCCGACCGAGCTCCGTGGGTCTGGCAAACAACGGACGGTCGGGCAGACGGGCCGACGCGGACGGCACGCTCATTTCTTCGCCTCCTCACCCACAGACTGCGACGTTTTTGGGCCGGCTTGGGCGGTGCGACAGCCTCGGTTTCCGCCCTCTCACCCGCAAAGGCACCTTCGGTAGGTTGCCGCGCACGCCGGTGTCGTGCAAGCCAGGGAGACTTGTCGGGCGCGACCGAGACGGTGCAGCGGCCTCTTGCATGGGGCATCCTTTTCACCGAGTGAATGAGTTGCCATAATACCCGCGCGGCTGCCCGACCAGCGAACGTGCGGATTCGCGCTCAAAACTGGGCGACCCTGACACAGTTTTGCCAAAAGTGCTCAACCGGGCGCTCCGTTCCGCACACAAAACAGTTTCTTGACATTGGCGTTCGCGGCGGACGAGCAGGTGCTGGTCGCAACTTGTGTTCCAAGGGCGGGTCGATGCAAGCGGAATCCAGCGGCGACGAACTGATTCGGTTGTTCCGGTCCACCAAGATTGGAGAACTGCCAATCAAGAGCTGCCCGGTGTTGCGGCCGGACCAGACGGTCGGTGAAGCTGTGGCAGCCATGCGGGAGCAGAGACGCGGAACGACGCTGGTTTGTGAAGGCGACCGAATCGTCGGCATTTTCACGGAGCGGGACTGGTTGCGTCTGGTCGACCAAGGCGGCCCGCGGAGTCAACCGTTGTCGGACGTCATGACTCGGTCTCCCCAAACGCTCAGCGTGGACGACCCGGTTCAGCAGGCGGTGGCGTTGATGGACCGGGGTCGCTACCGGCGAATTGCCGTTGTCGACCCGGACGGGAAGCCGCTGGGAATCATCGACGTCAAAACGATTGTGCATTTCATCGTGGAGCACATTCCCGAGGCTGTGTACACTCAGGCGTCTCGGTCGCAGACGACGGCCGAGCAGCCGGAAGGGGCGTGAACGGCGACGGGGCTCGGAGAAACCGTGGCGGGGACGCAAGAGCAACGCTCGAAGAAGCGACCAAGCGTCTGTTCGGGCACGAGGCGGAAACAAGCCTTCCGGGCGAAGGGAAACGGCGACTTGCCGTAGTCTGTCATTCCTCAACGTCTTTGGCCTCTGGGCCACCGAACAACGAGGGGGTTAAACGACAATGGCTTCCACCGACGTGGCCTCATCCAAAGGGAAGTCGGTTCGCACTGAAGAGCGAGACACGATTGTCGTGCGCCTGTCGGGCGACAGCGGCGACGGCATGCAGCTGGCCGGCTCGCAGCTGACCAACGTGTCGGCCGTTCTGGGAAACGACGTCTGCACGTTTCCGGACTACCCGGCGGAGATTCGCGCACCGGCCGGTACGCTGGCTGGCGTGAGCGGCTTTCAGTTGTGTTTTTCCGAGCGGGACATTTACACGCCGGGCGATGAACTGGACGCCTTGGTGGCCATGAACCCGGCCGCGCTGAAGGTCAACCTGCCCGACTTGAAGCCCGGCGGCGTGCTCATTGTCAACGAAGACTCGTTCGACACCAAAAATCTGGAGAAGGCCCGTTACGACTCGAACCCGCTGGAAGACCAGAAGGTGCTGTCGGCGTACCAGGTCTACAAGATTCCCATGACCCGCCTGACGCGGGACGCCGTCGAGGGGCTGGGCCTTTCGCAGAAAGAGGCGGACCGGTGTAAGAACTTCTTCGCTTTGGGAGTCGTCTACTGGCTATTTGAACGCGACCCGAAGCCGACCGAGGAGTGGGTTCGCCGGAAGTTCGCTCAGAACCCGCAAATTGCCGAAGCGAACCTGCGGGCGCTGCGGGCCGGACGCAATTACGCCGAGTCGACGGAAATGTTCACGGTCCGCTACCGAGTGGGACCGGCCAAACTGCCTCCGGGGACGTACCGGCAGCTGACAGGCAACGAAGCAACGGCTTACGGCTTGGCGACCATTGCCAAGATTTCGGGCAAGAGTTTGTTCTTCGCCGGCTACCCGATTACGCCGGCCAGCGACATTCTGCACACGCTGGCTCGGCTGAAGAACTTCGGCGTGCGGACGTTCCAGGCCGAAGACGAAATTGCGGCCATGGCGGCCGTGGTCGGCGCGGCCTTCGCCGGCGAGCTGGCTGCGACGGCCACCAGTGGTCCGGGCTTGTGTCTGAAGGCAGAAGCCATTGGGCTGGGAGTCATGGCCGAGCTGCCCATGGTCATTGTGAACGTGCAGCGGGGCGGTCCGAGCACGGGGTTGCCGACCAAGACGGAACAGTCCGACCTGTTCATGGCGTTGTTCGGCCGACACGGTGACTGCCCGGTCCCCGTTCTGGCAGCCGCTTCTCCGGCCGACTGCTTCTACATGGTGCAGGAAGCCATGCGGATTGCCGTCGAGTTCATGGTGCCGGTCATCCTGCTGACGGACGGGTATATCGGCAACGGCGCGGAACCGTGGCGAATTCCAGACGACTCGGAGCTGAAGCCGCTGAAGATCGAACACCCGACTCAGCCGAACTCGGACAAGGGCTTCTTGCCGTACAAGCGGGACGAGCGGCTGGTGCGGCCGTGGGTGCGTCTGGGTACGCCAGGACTGGAACACCGGATTGGTGGACTGGAAAAGTCCGACGTGACCGGCACGGTCGACTACTCGCCCGAAAACCACCAGAAAATGACCCTGATTCGGAAGAAGAAGGTCGAGAACGTCGTCGAGACGATTCCCGACCAAGAGGTCATGGGGCCGGACTCGGGCGAGCTGCTGGTCGTCAGCTGGGGTGGAACGTACGGAGCGGTCCGCGAGGCGGTCGAGCATTGTCAGGGACAGGGCCTCTCGGTCGCCCACGCTCACCTGCGGTACCTGAACCCGTTCCCGAAAAACCTGGGGCAGCTGCTCGGCCGGTACAAGAAGATTCTGGTGCCGGAGCTCAACACCGGACAACTTCGCTTCGTCCTCCAGGGAACCTACTTGGTTCCGGTCGAGGGCTTGAATAAGGTTCAGGGCAAGCCGTTCCGGGTGAAGGAAGTCGTCGACAAGATTCATTCCATGCTGGAAAGTTAGGTCCATGAACGCGCAGGCCACAACACTCACGCCGAAAGACTTCGCCAGCGACCAGGAAATTCGGTGGTGCCCGCGGTGCGGAGACTACTCGATCATTGCTCAGGTGAAGAAAGTCTTGCCGACGCTGGGGGTGCCGAAGGAGAAGTTCGTGTTCGTCTCGGGAATCGGTTGCTCCAGCCGGTTTCCGTACTACGTCAGCACGTACGGCTTTCACGGCATTCACGGCCGAGCTCCCGCCATTGCTTCGGGCATCAAGCTGTGTCGTCCGGACCTGCAGGTTTGGGTGACGACGGGTGACGGCGACGCGCTGTCCATTGGTGGCAACCACCTGATTCACGCCGTGCGCCGCAACGTCGACATCAAAATCGTTCTGTTCAACAACCAGATTTACGGGCTGACCAAGGGACAGCTTTCGCCGACCAGTCCGTTGGGCAAACGAACACGGACGACTCCCTACGGCTCCATCGACAACCCGTTCAACGCGCTGTCGGTGGTGATTGGAGCCGGGGCGACGTTCGCCGCTCGGGCGGTCGACGTCGACATTCAGCACTTGGCCCACGTGCTGGAACGAGCCGCTCGGCACCGCGGCACGGCGTTCGTCGAGGTCTACCAGGACTGCAATGTGTTCAACACGGGGGCCTACAGCTACGCGACGAACCGGGCGGAGAAGGCCGAGCACGTCGTTTACTTGGAACACGGCAAGCCGTTGATTTTCGGCAAGAACCGCGACAAGGGCATTCGGCTAAACGACAAGGGCTTGCCCGAAGTCGTGAAGCTGGGTGACGGCGTCAGCGAAGAAGACCTGATTGTCCACGACGAGGCTTCCCCTCAGCCCACGCTGGCCTTTCTGTTGGCTCAAATGCGGTACCCCGAGTTTCCGGAGCCGCTGGGCGTGTTCCGGTGCGTGCAGCGGCCCAGCTACGAGGCGGCCATGGAAGAGCAAATGCGTGAGGTCACGGAGAAGGAGGGCGAAGGGGACCTGCAGAAGCTGTTCCGCAGCGGCGACACATGGACCGTCGAGTGAAAAAGGGTGGAGGGCGACCGAATGAAATGCCCCGACTGCGGGTTCGAGAACGTTCCGGGCGCGGACGCGTGTGAGTCGTGCGGTCAGTCGCTGATTCACACCGAAACCAGCGACAGCGCGCTGGCCAACTGCGTCTGCGCCAACTCCGTCGACGTGCTGTCGCCCCGTCCCATGGTTTCGGCCGCGCCGGACGAGACCGTCCGCACGGTGCTGCACCGAATGGCTGAAAACGACGTCGGCGCCGTCGTGGTGTTGGAACAGGGGCGGCTGGCGGGCATTTTCTCCGAGCGCGACGTGCTGCTCCGAGTCGAAGACGACGACCTGGACCGCCCCGTCCGCGACTTCATGACCACCTCCGTCCAAACCGTCCTGCCAGAAGACTCAATCGGCTACGCCCTGCACGAAATGGACGTCGGCGGCTACCGCCACTTGCCCGTCGTCGACCAACACGGCAAAGTGTGCGGAATCATTTCCGTCCGCGACGTGCTGCACTTTCTGCGAGAGCACGTCGAGTCGGTGTAGCGACCGCCGCTCGTTTTTCTCGACGAGGCAACGCCCCAGTCGGGCCCCCTTTCTCAAACCCGCACGGCTTCCTGCCGGACGCAGGTTCAAGACCCAACACGTCGCGGCTGGCCACGAGCAGCCGTCGTCGGCCAGCTTCAAGGTCGACCTCCCGACGGGCTCCGGTGTTCTTCCCGAAGCCCGTTCGAGAACGTGACGAGAAGCTCGCCGGCTTTGGTCGACCGACGGCCTTCCCCGTGCTAAGGTCTCACCAGGACGAGACGCAGTGCACCGCACCGTTGCGGCGCCGCAAACGGCCAGCAGCGTCGGTTGTTACTGCGTCTGTTGTCGTAGAGCCTCGTTGCACAGGGACCTGAGCGGTGAGCCGCACGCAGACTGTTCGAGCCGTTGTGGTTTGTCCGAGCGACCGGCCGGAGTGGCGGGCCGTGTACGACGCTTTGCTGCACGGCTCGGGCGCGCTCGAACTGGTGCGAGTCCACGACCTGAAGGCGGCGCTGCGGCGGCTGGACGACTCGCGGCCTACCGACCTGGTCGTCGTGTGTCAGTGGTGGCCGGACGAGTTCACGGCGGAAGACGTGGACGCTCTGCTGGGTCGAGCGGCAACGGCCCGGGTTGTCTGCTGTTACGGGCCGTGGTGTGAATCGGACGGTCGTCGTGGCACGCCGTGGCCGGCGGCGTTGCGGGTTCCAGCTCGACGAGCGGCCGAGCGAATTCTTCGCGAGCTGGACGTGCTGGCCGGACGACGAACGGCCTTGCCAGCAACAGCCAGCCGAGACGAAACGGCGGCTTTCGACTTGGACGCCGACGGAACGGAACCGGCGAGCTCGTCCGAAAACAGCGGCGGCCGGGCACGCGACTGGGGCCCGCGGCTGGTCGGCAGTCTGACGGTTTTGGTTTGCTCGCCGGACGCGGCCTTGCGGGAGCTGCTGCTGGTCACGGTGGAGCGGCAGGTGGGTGGACTGGCGGCGAGCTGGTCCGTCCGGGCCGCTCCACCAACGTCCGTCGGTCGCGCGGACCTGGTCGTGTGGGACTTGGACCCGTGGTGTGAGCTGACGGAGCGTCGGCTGTTGGAATTCAAGAAGGCGTGGCCGAAAGCGGGCGTGGTCGGTGTGACGGGCGAGCCGGCGACGGCCGACCTGGCTCGGGAAGTCTCCTGGGCGACGGACTTCGTGGTTCCCAAGGACGGGCTCCACGACCAACTGCCCAAAGTCCTGGGCCGAGCGGTCGCCCAGCGTTTGGCGTCGGACTGCGGCTGAAGTGGGTTGAAGCTGCGTGGCTGTGTCGGTGAGCAGGTCGAGCAGGAATGCCGGAACGCTTCCGAGACGAATTCGAGTTGATTGAGTGGTTTCGACGAAGAGCCGGTTCTTTGTCGGACCGGGTGCTGCTAGGAATTGGCGACGACGCCGCTCTGCTGCGAACGGTCGAAGACGGCTGCGTGGTCAGTTGCGACGTGCTGTTGGACGGCGTCCACTTTCGCTCCGACCAGACTTCGGCTCGACTGATTGGACGCAAGGCCTTGGCGGTCAACCTGAGCGACTTGGCGGCCATGGCTGCTCGACCCACGGCGGCGTTGGTCGGTTTGGTGTTGCCGCGAGCGGGTGGAGACGGGTTGGCTTCCGAGCTGCTCGAAGGGCTGGCCGAGCTGGCCGGTGAGTTTTCCGTTGCCGTCGTCGGCGGCGACACAAACGTTTGGGACGGTCCGTTGGTGGTCAGCGTGACGGTGCTCGGCGAGCCGGTCGGGGGGCGTGTGGTGACGCGTCGGGGGGCTCGGCCCGGCGACTGGATTCTGGTGACGGGCGAGTTGGGAGGCAGCCTGTCGGGCCGGCACCTGACTTTTCGGCCGCGAGTCGACGAGGCTTTGCGCCTGCACGCGGCCGTGTCGCTCCACGCCATGATTGACGTCAGCGACGGGCTGTGTGCGGACTTGGAACACATTCTCGAGGAAAGCGGCGTGGGAGCCGTGTTGGAAGCAGACCGCATTCCCGTGAGTGAAGAGGCTTGTCGAGCCGCCGACGGCCGCTCGCCGCTCGACCACGCCTTGTCCGACGGCGAAGACTTCGAGTTGCTCTTTACGGTCAGTCCGGAGGACGGACAGCGTTTGTTGAGCTCGCCGCCGTTCTCGCTGCGACTGAGCTGCATTGGTCGGGTGGTGGCCGAGCGGTCGGTCGTGCTTCGACTGTCCGACGGGTCGACCGTTCCGCTCCCGCCCGCCGGCTGGCGACACCGATTCGAGGACGGCGGTTGAGCGAGCGCGTCGGCGAGTGAGTCGCTGGACTCAAACAAGAAGCTTTCGGCCGTGACGGCGTGAGCTGCGAACCGCAGCCGCGGCCGTGACCCGCGTGGCTCGAAACCGGTTCCTCACTCCGAGTCGGTGGCGATTGGAAGCGGAACGACGGGCCTTTGCAGTTGCTGCGGGTCGTGCTCCGGCGCCAGCACGGTCTCGACCAGGAAGTGCAGCAAGTGTCGAACGGCCGCCGGCTCGGCGTCTCGGGCCAGCGCTAGGGCTCGCTGGCGCGACTTCTCCACCAGCTTCTCGGCCATTTCGAACGCGCCGCATTGGCAGAAGATTCGGCGGAGCCGGACAATGCGGGCTTCGTCGGAAATGGAGTCGCTCAGCATTTCGTGCAGCTCTCGCCGTTGCGACTCGTCGGCCCTTTCCGCGGCCAGCGCCAGCAAGACGGTGGGCCGCAGCGCAGCGGCGTCTTGGCCGGCCACCAGCTTGTTGTTCTCGTCGCCGTACCAGTCTTTCAAGTCGTTCAGGATTTGGAAGCCAATGCCCAGGTGGCGCGAGAACTCGTGAATCAGTTCGTCGTACTCGTCGATGGGTCCGGCCATTCGCAGCCCGGCGTAGAGAGCGGCTTCGAAGGCGGGAGCGGTCTTCAGGGTGTAGATTTGCAGAGCCTCCAGGGGGGAGAAGTCGAGCGTCGGCGCGGCTTGCCACGACATTTCCGCCCCCTGGCCGTCGCAAAGCCGAATGTGGGCCGTGGACATGCGGTCGAGCACGTCGCAGGCGACGTCCGGCCCCAGCTCCCGGCTGGCCGCGTTGACCAGTCGGTAGCCCAGGCCGATGAGGTAGTCGCCCACGTTGATGGCCGTCGGCACGCCGTAGCGGCGGTGGAGGGTTTCGCGTCCGTAGCGGTAGAGGTCGTCGTCTTCAATGTCGTCGTGCACCAGCGAGGCCTTGTGGAAGGCTTCAATGGCCATGGCCACGCGGCAGACGGCGTCGGGGAAACAGGTGTGTCCGTTGTTGGAAGCGGCCTTCAGGGCGCAACCGCACCGGGCCTGGTACGCGGCCAGCGTGATGAACGGGCGAAAGCGTTTGCCGCCGCGCATCAGCCAGTCGTACGCGATTTCTTCGGTCTTGGCGATCCAAGGGCTGCAGCGAGCTCCTTTGGCCGTTCGGTGTCGCGGCAACAGCCGGTCAAAGTGTTCTTCGAACAAGCTGTTGGCGACGCGGAGCAGGTCGACGTAGTTCGCTGCCTGTTCGCCGTCGGTGGCTTCGTGCTTGTCCAACACCTCCCAAACCCATCCTTCGTCCAGCGACGTGTTCTTGCAGTTGTTGTAGTGGAGCGGCACGGCGTAGGCCGGGACGCCCGCCAGAAGGACCTTGTCCAGCGCCTTTTCCAAGACATTCAGGCAGGCGACGCCCAACACGGCGTCCGCGTAACCGGCCACCACCACTTTCATGACCACGGGCGTGCCGTCGGCCACCAGCACTCGGTACCCGAGCCGCTCGGCCCGCACCTTGAACTCACCAATGACGCACTCGCCGCAGTCTTGACAATTCAGCTGTCCGTTTCCAGTCGGGTCGCATTTCTCTGGGTGCTTCAAACAGCGGGGCAGCAGCAGCATTCGTCGGCGGAAGGGAACCGACAGAAAGCGAGGTCTCCAGAACGCATTGCTCACGCAAACCGCAGCAAACCCCAAGTAGCGTTCCGGCAGCTGCAGTTGATTCAGCAACTGCCGCGTCCAGCCTTCCAGCTCGTCTCGCGTAAACGGCCGCGACTTGTCCAGGCCGACGACCAACCGGTCTGCCGCGGCGCGGATTTTCTGCCGCAGTTCGGCCGTCTCGGGCACGTCCTTGACCGACCGCCTCGCCCGGCCGCCGTGAGGAACCGCCGACGAGAGCAAGCTGGCGCCGTTGCCCTTCCGCCTGTCTGCTGCTACTTCAGAATCGTCCGTCACCGACGCGTCTGTTTGGTTTTTTCCGGCCAACGACTGGATTGTTGTCGGCACAAGGGGCGAACCGCCAGACTCTGGCATCCCCCTGGACGGCTCCTGCTGCGGTCTGAACGTCACCGATCACTCCCAACCCGAACCGCTGTTGTGGCGGAGCGCTGGAACTGCTGTCCTCAACTCCGCACCGAACCTGCACAGCGCAGCCGGTGCAGCCGCCACACCGGCGACCGCCAACACCGGCCGGACCGCTCCGCTCACCCGCCCCGACCGGGTGCCACCAGCCGCCGCGTCACCCCTTCCTTTCCGCACTCCGTCGCTCCGGATTCAGCACCCTCCGGGCACTTTCCAACGCCCCAACAGCAAACACCAGTGGGTACAACGCCTCAGAATACCATAATTTGGCGAAATAGAAACCGATCGGAGCCGTCTGGCGGTGCGTGCCGGCTCGAACCCGGTCAACCAACCACTGGATTCCTCGAGCCACACCGGGGGCCTGTTCTGACGACCAGACCAAGGCTTCCACGGCCAGAGCCGTCTCCTCGACCGACGCCACGACACCGGCCGCGCCGCCCCAGCCGCCGTCGGGCCCCTGAGCCCGCTGCAGCCAGCGACGACCCCGCTTTGCAGCCGGGTCGTCCAACCGACCGGCCGCTCGGTACGCAGCCAGCACGCGAGCCGTTCCGTAAGTGGGGTTTTCCTCGTTCGGAGCGTGCTGGTTGCCGAACCAGAGCGGGACCCACGAGCCGTCCGGCCGCTGAGCCTTCTGCAAGAAGGCAAAGCCGCGGACCAAAGCCTGCTCCAGCCGCTCCCGTCGTTTCTCGGTCCGCCGCCGCCAACCCAGCGGACGCTCCGCAGCCGACGCCCGAGCCGCTCGACCCCGCCAAGCCAGCAAGGCCCTCAGCACGTGAGCCGTAATGTCCGGAGAGCTCCGGTCAAAGGGCAGTCGTCCCCAGCCTCGGCAGAATGTCGGCCAGCCGCCGTCGCGGTTCTGCAGGTCCAGCAACCAATCGACCGCTAGCTGCAAGGCTTCGTCGACCTCGCTGCGTTCGGAAGAACCCGGTGGCAGGTCTTCGGACAGGGTGAGCAGCGCCAGCACGGCGCCGGGTGTGTCGTCGGCGTCTGGAACGCCTCCCGGCAGGTCGGTCCACGCCCAGCCGCCCGGAGCGGCGTCCGTGTAAGGGTGACGCCGACGGTACTGTTGGTCGAGCAACCAGCGACGCAACGGCCCGCGCAGCTCGGCCGGCAGCGCCGGTCCCAACGCGTTGATCGACAACGTCGTCACCCACGTCGCCAGGTTCGTGTCGATTGGCCAGCTTCCGTCTGGACGGACGGAGCAACAAAGAAACTCGACACCGCGACGCACCACCGGGTGGTCGGCTCGCCCGCAGGCGGCCAAACTCATGGTCACGAAACTCGTCAGCGGCGTGGCTTCCAGGAACCCACCGTTTGGTGGCTGAATTCGTTCCAACCGACGCAGCGTCGGTTCGGTCGCCAGCCGCCGGACCGCTCGCAGCAGCCAGTTGGCCGGCGGCCGAGAAACAAAGCCCGCCTGCCCAACGGCAATCAGCGCCGGCAGAGCGTAGCTGACCACGGGCAACTGAATGACTCGAAAGAACCGGTGCGGCAAACAGGCCAGCTCGAACGGCAACGGCTGTACTTCGCTCCACGACACCGTGCCGGCCAGTGCGCAGTGCGTCAGGATGGGCACCGAGAACGTTCGGTCTTCCCCGTAGCGTTGCAGCACGGCTTCCACGCCACCGGCCCGCCGCAGGTACCGCTCGGCCCGGTCCACGACAGACCGAACCGCCTTGCCGGCTCCCGCTGCCGACAGCGCGGCGTGAACAAGCATGGTCGTCGCCACGTTGCTCCGACTGTCCGGCGTGTCGCCCCAGCCGCCGTCGGGGTTTTGGTCGGACAACAGCCAGCGAACCCCTCGCGTCACCAGGGCCGACAACGCGTCACCGTCCGAAACCTCGCGGTCGGCCAGCGGCTCCGTTCCGTCGTTCGGCCACGCCGCTTCGTCCCTTGACTGGCTCGAGCTGGCCGGCCGTGCCGAGTTGGCAGCAGAAACCAGCTTCAACGCGAGCACGGCCGTGGCGGTCGACAGAGCCGAACTGGAAAGGCAACCCGTCCAGTGCCCGCTGCTGTCCACCTCGGACAACAACTCGCTCCGCAGCCGCTCGGCGACCTCTTCGACAACGCCGACCTCGCACGTCGCCCGGGCGGCGCGACCGGAGCGGCACGTCTCCGTGCGGCCGGTTGCCGCGGCGCGTCTGCGACGTTCGTCACCGAATGTTCCGGGCTGGTGGTCCATTCGAGTCGCAAGGCGGTTGCCGGGGTGGCGAAAAGCTCGGGTCGACAGCGCGGCGTGCGGCGTCTGCCCGTGAGTTCCACCTTCTGACAACGTCGTTGCTCCGGCTGGAGGTCCCAGTCGCCGCCGTCCAGCGCGTCGTTACAGGTCGAGCTCGTCCAGCTGGTCAATCAATCGGTCCAGCTCGTCGGCGGGCGGCGTGGACGTTTGAAGACGCGTCGAGCCGTCTCGTTGGGCGGTCCCGTCTGCGCTGGCGGCCTGCTGGAGTCGTTCGTTGGCGGCCCGCTCCGTGTAAAACCGTCGCTCCCTTTCCGCTAGCTCGGCCGCCGAACGAGCGAGGTCGCCGCTGAAGATTTCCGAAAGGTCCAGCCGAAGGTCCTCCAGTCGCCCGGGGCCGCCGGCAATGGTGGCGTTCTTGTGAGCCGGAAACAGAATAGCTCCGTCCGGACACACGCGGGCACACGCCGGGCAGCCGGGCCGGCAATTGTCCGGCTCTTCCACGACCACACGGTTGTCGTCGGTGACGCCGTAAACGCCGAACAGGCAAAAGTCCAAGCACTCCATGCAGTGCGTGCACCGGTCGTAGTCAATGACCGGGAACCAACGACGGCGGGTCGGGTGAGCCTCGGGCAGCGTGGCGACGCCGGCCGGACATTCCGCCAACTCCGGCGGCAGGTCTTGGCTACGTTGGTCCGCAGACGCGGCTGTTTGCCCGCGGTCGGCCGAGTGGACGGAACCGTCGGCCGGTCGGTCGACCGAGCCTTCTGCCGTTTGAAGCTGTTCGGGCTGTCTGGCCGCTCGAAACTGCTCGACCAAACGCAACACTGCGTCCACGTACGACTGGGCTCGCGTCCCCGGACGCAGACGAATGCAACAGACGGGTCTTTCCGGCGACGGGCTGGCGGGGTCGGAGGTGGTTGGCCGACCGGACGACGAAGTGGACGGGGACGACGCTGCGCCGGCCTGGCCTGCGTCCGAACGGGACGGGGCCCCGGCCGTCGAGCTGCTCGCCTCTAGCACTTCCGGTTCGTCCAGCTCGCTTCGGCAGAACCGCCCGTCAATGCCGAAGCTGTGCAGCAGCCAGCGGGTCGCGCGGGGGTAGAGCCAAGCCAGCACGACCAGCGGCTCCCGCTTCGCCCGCAGCGTCTGCACGGCGGCGTGCTCGGGAGTCAAGTCGTAGAGGTGCGGAACCAGGCACAGCTCCAGCCCGGCCCGGCCCGCCAGTCCGGTAATCAGGTCGGCTTCCAGCCGCTGACGAGCCGGCGACTGGCCCGGCCATTGCGAAACCACGACCGTGACGGGCAACGACGTCTTCACGTTGTGAGCCCTCGTGTTGGCTTCGGGGCTGACCGAAAAACTTCGTCTGCTTTTCGACAGCGTCGAAGGTCTGCCGCCTTTCTCCGCCGACGTTGAGCGGCCGCTTGCGGACGCCTTCTCGAACTGCCGGCCAGCTACCGAGACTCCTGCACTTTCGACCGGTGCTGACAACACTTTTCAATCAACGGCCGAATGACCGGTTCGGGCAAGAAACCGCGCAGCTTCTCGGCGGCGTCTTCGCCACTCATGGCCGCAATCTGTTTAATCAGTGTGCTGGAGACGTGTGAGTAGTCTTCGCTGGCCATGAGGAACACAGTTTCAATTTCCGGAGCGAGCGTGCGGTTGGCCAACGACATGGAAAACTCGGCTTCCATGTCGGTCAAGGTGCGGACACCGCGAAGCATGACCGCCGCACCGCATTGACGCACGAAGTCCACCGCCAGTCCAGTGAAACACGCGACCGAAACGTTTTCGAGCGGCTTGAGCACCTCGCGGGCCAACCGCAAACGCTCCTCCGGCTCGAACAACGGCTTCTTGTCTGGGTTGATGCCAATGCCCACCGTCAAGCGGTCGAAAATGCGGGCCCCTCGCTCAATGATGTCCAAATGGCCGAGCGTGAGTGGGTCGAAACTGCCTGCGTAGACGGCGTGGTGAGGGTCTAGCTTGGACATTCTTGAAGACCTCGTCGCAAGACAGAAACCAAAACGGCACGGCGCCCCGGGAGGCCGACGGCCGTCCGGCCCGGACCGGGCGACTGCCTGGCAGGCCGGCGTGCACCAACCGGACCGCCCCGAAAAAGGCGGAAGGCTTTCTCCCGTGCCCGCGAAACCTTCACTCTAAACAAGGCGGCCCGAAATGGAAAGCACCGCAGAGGCCGCGGTGCCACGTCTCCGGCGGCACGACGCCACCTAGCCTTGAGCCCGCGACGGAGGACTCCCGTCCTACAGCGCCCAAGGGCCGGCTTGCCGCTGCCGCCCGTGACCCTTTCGGCCGAGCTCCCCGTCGGCCGGCTACGGCCGTCCGGCGGACAAGGCCCCGTGGAGTCGGAGAAACCGGCGTAAGTTCATGCCAGTTTGACAGTTTCGTCTGCGGCGGCTCGTCCGGCCCGCGGAGCGCCCGGCTGGTGAAGGTCCACCGTCCCCGAGGCCCTTTCGGCGACGCAACCCGGTTTCTAGTAAGCGTTTGGAGGCCCGGCTCGCCTCCAAGCTCCACCACCGGCCGCCGGCGAGGCCGCAATTTGGACGGTGGCGGCACGGAGTTTGCGACCCGACGGCGTCCGTCGTTGGAAAGGTCGGGTGCGCGCCGACACCGGCCGCTTTCGTGTCGGTCTGTCGTCCGTGTTGCTCCGACCAGTGAGTTTCAGCCGCGACGGTCCGAAGCGTGCTTGTCGTCCGTGAAGCGGACCGGTACGGTGGACAGGACGGTCGGAACCGGCTGAGCGACTCGAACGGTTCGACGCTTCGGTTCCGTGGTCGGTTCGCCGCCAACCGCTCGGCCCTTCGGCGGCAAGAACGACGACCAGCGGGCCGCCGCGAGCCGGAGCGTGGTGGACGGAGTGGGTGAAATGCCGGTGTTTCATTGGGGGCGCCATTGGGAAGCCCTGAGAGAAATTGAGCGGGAAGTGGACGAGCTGCTCCGGAGCGTCAACCTGACCTTCCACACGTTCCGAATGGCTCGGCACTACCCGCCCGTGAACCTTTACGAAACCGAGGACGAGTACCTGCTGACGGTGCTGCTGCCGGGAGTGCCGTTGGAGGACCTCGACGTCAGCGTGGCCAACGGCGTGCTCACCCTGAAAGCTCGGCGCGACGAGCTGGCCGAAATTCCCGAGGACAGTTTTCGACGCCAGGAGCGGCCGCAGGGACAGTGGCAGCGGTCCATTTCGCTGCCGGACCGCGTGGACGTCGACAAGCTTTCGGCCGAGCTGTCCAACGGAATTCTGAAAATTCACCTGCCCAAAGCGCCGGAAGCCAGACCGCGACACATTCCGGTTGTCGAAGCAGACCAGTAAGCCCGCGTGACCCGTCGTCGGACTGGCCACGCAGCCGGTGACCGGTCGGAGGTGCCTGGAATGACGAACGAACTCTCGAAACCAGAACCCCCCGAGACACCCGAGACGGAACCGGTGCAGCGCTACGTCCTGACGCCGTCCATTGACATTTTCGACACGGACGAAGGGCTGGTGCTGCGCGCGGACCTTCCCGGTGTCTCGGCCGACACCATTGACTTACAGGTGGAGGACAACAAGCTGACGCTGTTCGGCCGAGCCAAACCGGAAGCGCCGGCCGACGCACGGGTGTTGCACCAGGAGTACGTCTCGGGCGACTACTACCGGTCGTTCATTCTGAGCGACGACATTGACCACGAACACATTACGGCTCGTCTGACCAACGGGGTATTGGAGGTGCGGTTGCCCCGAGCCTCGAAGGGCGAGCCCCGTCGAATTCAGGTAAAATCGGACTGAACGGTCGCCGTGGCTTCGGGCGGACGACGCGGCGAAACAGAAGACGGTTGGGCGAGCGGCCGTTTCGTGAAGGTCGTGCAGAACGGGAGGAGGTGAACCATGACGAAGCAAACGTACTCGGGCGCCGAAAGCCCTCTGACCGCTTCGGTCGAACGGCTGCGTAAAGAGGTGGACCACTTGCTGGAGCTGGCGTGGCAGCAGGGCGAGAAGGCGTTGGACAAGTTCGGTTTCCGCGCGGGAGCCTTGACGTCCAGCCCGGCGGTCGACGTGCTGGAGACGGAAGACGACGTCCTGGTGCTGGTGGACCTGCCGGGCGTGGACCCGAACAAGATTTCGGTCGAGCTTTCTGGCAACATGCTGACGGTGACGGGAGAACGGCCTGTGCCGGAAGCGGAAAGCTGCCGGGTGGCTCACACGCGGGAACGCTTTTCGGGCACGTTCCGCCGCTCCGTGCCACTGCCCGTTCCCGTGAACGCGGACGACGTGGAGGCCGAGGCGGTCAACGGGGTGCTGCGGGTCCGAATGCCGAAGACCGAAAGCGCTCGGTCCAAGCGAATTCCCATTCGGACCGAGCGTTCGGCCGCGTCGACGTCCAGCCCCGGCCCGGTGACTCCGTGACGCTCTTCGCCACGCGGGCGCCGGCCCGGCTCAGCTCGTCAGCACCGTCAGCAGTTCAGCTCGTCAGCACCGTCAGCAGTTGCTCCAGGTCGTCCTCGTTGTTGTAGGCGTGCGGGCTGACCCGCAGCCGGCCGTTGCGGCAGTTCAGAGCCACACCAGCCTTGCGGCACTGGCGGCGGACCTCCACCGGGTCCTTGTTCGGCAGCTCGAAAGACACAATGCTGGAGCGGTGCTTTTCGCTTCGGTCGCTTGCAATCGACGCTCCGACCGACCGCAGCCGCTCACACACCAACTCCGTGTACTCCACAACCCGCTCGAAAATTCGCTGAATTCCAAACTGCAGCAGCAGCTTCAGGCTGGCGCCCAGTGCGAGCAGCCCGCCCATGTTGTAGGCTCCGCCTTCGTAGCGGCCGGCGGACGGCTTCAGGTCGAAGGCCGTGTTGGAAAAGTCACCGGCGTGACGGACGCTGTTCCAGCCGACGCCGAGCGGGCGCAGCAGGTCCAAGTGCTCGCGGCGAATGTAGAGCACGCCGGCCGCCTCGGGCCCGAGCAGCCACTTGTGGCCGTCGGCCGCCAGAAAGTCGACCGGAGTCCGACGCACGTCCAACGGACAAACGCCCAACCCCTGAATGCCGTCGACGAACAGCAACGCACCGAGCCGGTGAGCCAAGTCGGCCAGCGCGTCCAAGTCGTGTCGCCAGCCCGTCGAGTACTCCACCCAACTGACCGCAATGATTCGCGTCCGTTGGTCGCAAGCCGCCTCGAGCTGCTCCAGGCTGACCCGACCGTCTTCCGACGGCACCACGCGGACTTCCACACCTCGCGACTTCAAGTTGACCCACGGGTAGTAGTTGGACGGAAACTCGCCGCCCGGCGTCACGACGTTGTCTCCCGGTTGCCAGGGGAAGCCTTCGGCGACCAGCGTCACGCCCTCGGTCGTGTTGCGAATGAAGGCAATTTCGTCGAGGTCAGCCCCGAGCAGCGAAGCGGCGGCAGAACGCGTCTCCTCCAACCGGCGGCGCCACTTGTGCCAGTTGACGCCTCCGTTCAACGCCACGTCGTCCAGCCACTCGGCAAAAACTTCCTGAGCGGGTCGGCTAATGGGAGCGACGGCCGCGTGGTCGAAGTACGCCCACTGCCGAGCTGCCGGAACCTGCTCGCGAAGGTCCAACCACCAGTCGTCCTGCATTTTGACGCTCCGTCGGGACGGCAATTGCGTTCGAAAGGCTTGGCAACAAGACTCCACTTCACTCCGTGGCCGAAGCGAGGTGTGGCACAAGACCGGCCCGCTCCCTGGCCGCCACGTCGGCCTGTCGGACGCTACCAGTTTGCTCGCTGCGAGCCGGCTTGGCAAGGGGCTGCGGCCGGAACGGCTCAAGGCGGAGCGGCCCGTTTCGCCACACCGTCGCCGACTCACACCCGACAAGGCGGCTCACCCGGGCAAGACCGAACAGCGAAAGGCCCGAGGAGAACGACGGCGAGTCCGAGCGGCCTGCGCGGAGCGTCGTCGTGGGCCACCGCAGCGCGGCCGGCGTCCGCAGCGCAGCGACCCGCTCGAACCGCACGTTCCGAGCCAACGACGGCGGTGAAGGAGCCTCTCCCCCCACCCGCTGGCGGGTTCTGCAGCACGGTCTAAAATGCAACGGAACCGTGCCCGAAACGTGTCTGAGCGGCAACGGTCGAACGCGACCAAACAAGCGACCCGGACAAAGCGACGCGGACCTTCGGTTCGAGTTTTCTGGCGAGGAGTGAGTGAGCCATGAGCGCAACGAACGACTCACCGGAACGCAAAGAACCCAAGGTGAAAGTCGACGAGGAGTGGAAAGCTAGGGTGAAGGCCGAGGACGAAGCGCTGGACCGCGCTCGGGAAGAACAAAAGAAGGCGGCTCAGGCCGGACCGGCCACCGAGCAACTGCCACCGGCCGACTTCGCCACCCTCGTCAGCATGCTCAGCACACAAGCCATGGTCGCCTTGGGCGTCTTGCCGGACCCGACCAGCCAGAAGACCGAGGTCCGTTTGCCCGTGGCCCGACACTTCATTGACCTGCTGGGCGTGCTCGAGGAAAAAACGAAGGGCAACCTGAACGAGACCGAGCGGCGACTGCTGGACGAGACGTTGCACCAGCTGCGGCTGGCGTTCGTCGAACGCACTCGGGAAGTCAGCCAGACAGCCTGACGCCGGTTTCGTCGTCCGGTTGCCAGAGAAGCAAGAGCGGCTCGCCACGCAACGCGACGAAACGGGCCGGCCGGCGCACGACGAAACGCCCGAGGGACCGTCGCCACGGAGTTGCTCACGGCCCCGCTCAGACCCGTCCTTCCGCGCAGCGCAAACGTGGGCGGCAGCGGACGCCCGTCGGCGAGTCGCCGCTAGTTCTTGCGCGGCGAGCAAACCCACGGCCGCCAGTCGCCACAGTCGCGGCGGTCCAGGAACGTCCGAGGAGAAACACGCCGTGACGGAGCCGACGCAGCAACACAATTGGACCCGCTCGCACAAGTCCGCCGTGCGGCTTGGCTTGGCCGTCGTGCTGACCTGTCTGGCCGTGACAGCCTGGCTCACGCGCGGAGTGGTCGGCGGCCGGCTTCAACCGTTGGACGACGCCGTGGTGCAGTGGTTCCAACAGCACCACCGGCACGCGCTGGACGAAATGATGATTGAGCTGACGGCACTGGGCGGCCACACTGTGTTGGGCCTGTTTGTCTTCGTTGGCGTGACGCTGCTGGTTCTGTGCGGCAATTGGCGTCGGGCCGTCTTCTTGTTCTTGACGGTGACCGGAGCGACGGTGCTGACGTTCGTCGCCAAAGAGCTGGTCGACCGTCCTCGACCAACCGTCGGCCCACCGCTGCTGACGCCGGAGTCGGAAAGCTTTCCCAGCGGACACGCCTTCGTTTCCATGACGGTCTACCTGACGTTCGCGTGGTTCGTCAGCCCCCTTCTTCCCACGGCGGCCGCCCGACGGTTCATGGCAACCGCGGCCGTGGTGCTCCCGTTGTCGATTGGCGTCAGCCGGCTTTACTTGGGAGTCCACTACCTGACGGACGTGGTGGCCGGCTGGTTCGCTGGGCTGGCTTGGGTGACCGCTTGCTGGTTGTTGTGGCTTCTGACCCGCGAGCCTGAACGCAGGGCGGAGTGAAGGCACGTCCGAAGGCCTCCAGCGTCCGACTTGGGTGTTTTCGCCGTCCCCGCCCGACCACTTTTCCGGCTCGGCGACGCTACTCCGTTGCCCGTGGCGGCAGCTGTTCGCTCAGCACCTGCTCGGCCTGCTCGCGTCGGTACTGTTTCAGCTTGTCTCGCAGCTCCGGCCGTTTCGCAGCCAGTAAAGAAACGGCAAACAACGCCGCGTTGACGGCTCCGGCCTTCCCAATGGCGAACGTCGCCACTGGAATGCCCCGCGGCATTTGCACCGTGGAAAGCAGCGAGTCCAGTCCGTCCAAGGCCCAGCCTTTCATGGGAACGCCCAGAACGGGCAACACGGTGTGAGCGGCCGCCACACCGGCCAAGTGAGCCGCTCCGCCCGCTGCGGCAATAATTACCTCGACGCCGCGCTCTTCCGCCGTCGAAACGTACTCGGCCGTCTCGGTCGGCGTCCGGTGAGCCGACAAGACTCGGGCTTCGTACGGCACACCGAACTGCTCGAGCACTCGACACGCATGCTCCATTGTCGACCAGTCCGACTTGCTGCCCATGAGCACGTTGACCAGTGGTGCTTGCGTCGTCACCGGGCGTTCTCCTTTGTTGCAAGGCTGAGTCGAACGGGATCGGCCGGTCGAACGTGGCGGACCAACAACGGGCGGCACGAACAGACCGGGCTCCTTTCTCAGGCGGCTCGCCCCCTGACGGCTCGCTCACGGCCATTCGCAGTCGCCGTGTGAGTCGCAGCGACGGAGCCGCACGGGCGCCGACAAGCCCGGTTTGAATTCGAAACCGACGTGCTACAATGTCGATTCGTCGGCTCCAGCCGCCGGCCGGAAACTTTACTGGCCCGGCACGGGCCCGACAAGTGGCCGTCTGGAACTACGCCTTGGCTCGGGACGCCCAAACGCCGTCATGATTGGAACCGGTCCGACAGTGTTCGTGTTCGAGCGGACTCCGTACTGGACGCCCGAGCTGCAGCGACAGTTCGCCGACAAGAACGTACACGTCCGTCAGTGCAACTCCTTGGCCGACGTGCGGCAGTTGGCGCTGCCCACCCAGCCGCCGTTTTACCTGTACCCGCGAGTGGTCCTGCTGGACTTTCCTTCCGGCCCGGCCGGTTGTTTGCAGTTCCTCGTCGAGAGCCGGGTGGGGCGGTTTGGGGTGCCGGTGGTCGTGTACGCGGTGGGAGCGGCGGAGCTGGAATGGCCGCTCCGCGAGGCCGGAGCGACCGAGGTGGTAGTGGAGCACGTCCCAGGACACGAAATGGCTCGGCTCTGCCAACGGCTGCTCCAACGCAGCCAACCAACGGGCTAGCAAGAAGCCGAACGAACCGGAAAGGGTGCCAAAATGCAGCTAAAGGCTGAGGAAGTCAAAGAAGTGGTCCGCTCGGTTCGAGACCCCGAGCTCGGCCGAACGTTGGACGAGTTGAACGCTGTGGGCCAAGTGCAAGTGGACGGTGAGGTCGTCGCCGTGGAGCTGGTGTTCCCGACGCCGGCCTACCCCGAACCGGAACGGATTGCGGAGGCGGTCCGACAGGCCGTCCGCCAAAAATGGCCCGACGTTTCCAAGGTCGAAGTGACGTGGAAAGCCGTCGTGCGTGGCAAAATGAGCGGCGGAAAAATCGGGCTGCGCGTGAAGAACGTCCTGGCGGTCGGCAGCGGAAAAGGAGGTGTCGGCAAAAGCACGGTGGCGGCCGCGCTCGCCTTCGGATTCAAACAATTCGGCGCTCAAGTTGGCCTAATGGACGCCGACGTCTACGGCCCAAGCATTCCGCACCTGGTCGGGGTGCACGAGCAGCCGGCCATTACGGAGTACCGGGCTGAAGACGGTCGGCTCGTCCAGAAAATCCGGCCGGTCGACTGCGACGGCATGAAGCTGCTGTCCATTGGCCTCATGATTCGGGAAGACCAGCCGGTCATTTGGCGCGGCCCCATGCTTCACGGGGCGTTGACCCAGTTTCTGAAAGACGCCGACTGGGGCGAGCTCGACTACCTGGTGGTCGACCTGCCTCCCGGAACCGGCGACGTAGCCATCACGTTGTCGCAGTTGGTGTCTTTGGCCGGCGCGGTCGTGGTCTGCACGCCTCAGAAAATCGCCCTGCTCGATGCGGTCAAAGCGGTCGCCATGTTCCGACAGGTCAACATTCCCGTGCTGGGCGTTGTGGAAAACATGTCGGGCGACGTTTTCGGACGCGGTGGAGCTCGGGAAAAAGCAAAAGAGCTGGGGGTGCCGTTTCTCGGCGAAATCCCCAGCCTTCCGGAAATCCGCGTCAAAGGCGACGAGGGACGAATTGCCGACCTGTTCGCCGAAGACTGCCCCGCTCGCCAACCACTGCTGCACGTCTGCCAGCAGGTGGCGCTGCAAGTCGCCAACCAAGTGCTCGGCACCGGCGAGCTGCCTCAATTGGAGGTGCTGGAGTAAGGCTTGGTGCCGAGGCGTCGAGACTGGCAGACGAGCCAAGCGGCGCTGGACGAGCGAGGCGCTTCGTCGGCCGACCGGCGCGCTCGGCTACTCTTCGCCACCGGAGCTTTCACCGCCGCCACCGCCGCCCTGCGAGACATCGACCACGACCTCGTGGTTCTGCTCGGTGATTTCCACCGTGAAGGGCGAATTGCTCGGCTCGAATCGGCCGTCCCAAACGTCCTTCTCGCCCTCCTCGCTCTCCACGAGACAGCGCAACGCGACCCGATATTTTCCTACGGGAATCCCGTTCCCGTCTATTCCCGAAACGGTGAACGTCCCGTCGGAATTGACGCTAGCCGCGTAGACCTCAGCTTGCTTGTCGAACTGTCCGCTCTCGTCGAGTGGGTAAAACTCCAGCTCAATTGCGGCGGCCCCCTCCTCGAACTCCTCGCCTTCCAACTTCAGTGGCTGGCCGCCGTCAACAATCTTGCCAGTCACCACAACCTTCGTGGGCCCGCTGCTGCACCCCGAAAGCCCCGCCAACAACCACAAGCCGATTCCCAGTACGGCTGCTCCCGTCAACACTCGCATCGGTTCGTCTCCCCTCTCTTTCCTTACGCTAACCGACTTCGACCTACGTACTTTTTCCACGTCCAGTTAGCCGTCCCGCTGTACGGACAGCATCCGGTAAGAGGTGCGCGCGACCAGAGAAATCTTCTGTCCACGCATTCGCCCAGAAAGCCCACGAGCCCGCCGTTCTTTACAACCTTCAACCCCGACCCAGTCCTAGCCGGCTCTGTAACAGCTCGGCGAGCCCAATTGGAGCCCTACAGGAGCTGGGCTCGTTTTCATCCACTCCTTGTGGCCAGGACGTTCCGCCAAGGTGGCGACACGACGGCCTTAGCAGGGTCCACCGAACGGAGCAAGCCAGCTAGGCCCACGCGCCCTCTCACTCAGCGCCGAGCAGAGCGTGCCGACAAAAAGGACACCACTGCGCTTCCGCAGTGCGTGTTGCGCGTCCCGAAGGCCGTTCTTGCTTCCGACGGTCGCCGCTACAGCGGGCGACAGAAGTCGAAGAGCTCCGAACTGCTGGCGTTCACGCCAAGAGGGCCCCTCCCGCCGCGTCGCCAACGCTGCCCGCTCGTCGCTTCCAGGTTCGGACCGGCCCGCTCGCAAGAGGGCGCGGTGCAGTTACCGGCCGCTCGTCCCCTGCGCAGGCGAAGCAGGCTCGACGAAGTCACACCGCATGGGGCTACGGCGTTTGGACCTGACCACCGTCGGCCCGGTGGCACATGCGCGCGAAAGCAACCGTGTCCACGCTGTACGAGATGAAGTGAACGGCCCCGTCGGCAAACAGAGCGTTCATCCCGCCAGCGTGCGACGACCCGAAAAGCGGACGCGGATTACCCGCGTGCGGGTCCGGTTTGGGCGTGTAATTCCCTCGCCGAATAACGTCCCAATCCCAGCCACAGATGTATCCTTCGTTGTCGTAACCGGGATTACCGCCCAAATCCTGGATCGCGTACCGTTTCTCGGCAATCATCAGCGTGTTAGACGATCCATCGCGAATGTCCCGGAACCGCAGCGTCTGACAGTGGCGTGGCTTGCCGCCTCGCGGGCAGTTCGTCCGAATGATGACGCCGCTGTTGTACCAGCCTATGTCGGGGAAGTCCTTTCGAACCGCGTTCTTGTCGCCGCCATAAGCCTGCAGCAGCTCCCCCCAGTCCCACCTTCGGTTCAGGCAACACCCTGCATAATCGTTCTTGCCGACTTTGCCCACCTCCTGTCGTCCGATGGTGTAAGTCCCGTAACGTCGCTGCGGCGGCTTCTTGTAGGCATTCGGTTCCGGCGCCCGCCGGGTCGGGCAGTAGTACGCCGGAATCGCATGACGCATGGGTTCCTTCATCCGTTCGATCCCACTCTGATTGGCTCCCTCCCACACCGCTTGCTGTTCGAGGTAAGGCAGAATCTGGTACAGCCAACCAGCTCCCTGACGCGGTGCAACCTCCGGCGGGCCTGTGAACTTCGGGTTGCTGTAGTCGTCCTCGACGAACGTCGGAAAGTCCTTCCAATGCCGACCGCCACTCGGGAAAAAGTTGTGCACGTCGTGGTGGTTGTGAATGGCAATGCCAATCTGCTTCAGGTTGTTGCGGCATTGGGTGCGGCGAGCCGCTTCTCGAGCCTGCTGAACGGCGGGTAGCAGCAAGGCAATCAAGATGGCAATGATCGCAATGACGACCAGCAATTCGATGAGCGTGAACCCTACTCGATTACGTAACTTTCTGCCTCTCTGTGACATAACCACACCCTCCGAGCTACGAAATAAACCACGTACACACAGCGGACACCAAATCGGGACACACCCAAACACCGAGTGGCCCAATCTACACAATCGAAGAGCGACGGTGGGTCCATGAAACCATCTCGTCCGCCGATTGTCAAGGTGGAGACTTGAGATGAGCCGTTCCGGTGTGAAAGTCGGTTGTCCTGTCCACTTGATTTCCCTTCTTTGACCCCGGAACGACGTGGGCATCGAACGCAGCGAGCTGCCTTGGTCTCGCGCCTGCCGGTCGCCCCCGCCATTGTTCCCGGTCTCTTGGCAAACCCGGACAACCTCCATCACTCAGAACCGGCCCCGACGCCACGAGCGGCTGTGCGCCGGGTTGGACGGAATGACTGGCTGCACTAGAATGTCGGTGGTTTGCGGCGAACCGACGGTGACCGGACAGGCGATCACAGAACAGCAACTCGGCGTGCCCTGCCCTGCGAACTGGCTTCCGCGGCTCCGTCGCCGTCGTGGCCGCCCACAGAGAGAAACGGCCGACCAAAACTCGGATTTTTCTCGTGTCGTCCCCGCCGAAACTGACCCGGCAGGCGCACTTGGCGTCGAGCTGTCGCAGACACGTCGTCATTGTCTTTTGTCGACGCGTAGTCGTCCCGCGCAAAGCATGCATTTTCACATGAGCAGCGAATCCCCGACAATCACGTTGGATGAAATCATCGAGGAGTTCGAGGCCCTGGGCGATTGGGAGGCCCAATGCGAGTACTTGATCGAACTGGGCTTCGAGCTGCCCAAACTACCGCCCGAATTGAAAACAGACGAAAACAAAGTCCGCGGGTGCCAGAGCAACGTTTGGATGGCCTGCAGGCTCAAACCAGGAAATCCGCCCACCGTCGAAATTCGAGCGGAAAGCGACGCCATGCTGGTCAACGGTCTGATTGCCATCATCTTGGCTCTGTACTCGGGCAAGTCCCCTCAAGAAGTCCTTCAAACCGACGCGCGGGCGGTGTTCGAGAAATTGGGTCTGGAACGCCACCTCAGCTCGGCTCGACGCAACGGCCTGTACGGCATGGTAGCCAAGATTCGCGACTTCGCTGCTCGGGCCGCCACGTCGTCGCCGGACGCGAGCTGAGGTGGTGAGAGCGCGGCGTCGGCAGCCGGACCGCTGGCCAGGGCGGTCGTTGGCCGAGGTGCTCCAGGTCGACCGAGTCCCGGTCGGGTCGGTTGATTTCACGTGACAATCGCCCAAACGAATGCGGTCGCATGGCGTCAGCGGCTCACCAAACAAGCGGTTGGCGTGGGCGAGCGGCTGGCCTTTCCGGTCTGCGACGGTCAGAATGAACCGGCTGCTTGCGCTTCGCTCATGAGACCGGCCTGTGTCATTCCCTGGCTTGGCCGGACGGGCTTTTTACCCGTCTCTGTGTTGTTTGAGATTACCGGGCAGCTCGAGGCGACTGTTCGGCTTGAGCACCCATTGGCGTTGACTAGGGGCCGCGCAAATGAACGACGAGGTGGCTCGCAACCTCTTGGACGTCGAACGCCTCCGTGCCGACTTCCCGATTTTCTCGCAGCGGTTGAGAGGCGGAAAGCCGTTCTTCTACTTGGACAGCGCCGCGTCGGCTCAGAAGCCGCGGTGCGTGATCGAGAAGGAGGTCGAGGTTTACGAGCAGTACTACGCGAATGCGTACCGAGGCGTCTACGAGTTTGGAGCTCGGGTGGACGAAGAACTGGACGGTGGAGCTCACCGCGAAGGCGTCCGCCAAAAAGTGCAACGGTTTCTCAACGCGCCCTCGGCCGAAGAAATCGTTTTCACGTCTGGGGCGACCATGTCCATCAACCTGGTCGCCAATGCTTGGGGCCGGAAGTTCTTGCGGCCGGGCGACGAGGTGCTCATTACGCTCATGGAGCACCACGCGAACCTGGTGCCGTGGCAGCGAATCACGGCCGAGCGTGGAGCGCGTCTGCGCTACGTGCCGCTGACCGAAGACGGCCGCTTGGACCTGGCGTCGCTGGACGAACTGGTGACGTCGCGAACGCGGCTGGTTGCGGTCACTCGCATGTCCAACGTGCTGGGCACGCTCAACCCGATCGACGTTTTGGTCGAACGGGCCAGACAGGTCGGAGCCCTCGTGTTGGTCGACGGAGCCCAAAGCGTGCCGCACGAACCGACGAACGTCCAAGACCCACCGATCGACTTCCTGGTCTTTTCCGGTCACAAGTTGTTCGGTCCGACGGGCGTGGGCATTTTGTGGGGCCGGGCCGAATTGTTGGACGCCATGGACCCGTTCCTGTGCGGCGGGCACATGATTGAAGCGGTCTACTTGGACCACTCGACCTGGGCGCCTTTGCCAGCCAAGTTCGAGGCGGGCACCATTCCCATTGCTCAGGCCATTGCTCTCGGCACGGCCATTGACTACGTGAGGTCGGTCGGGTGGGAGGCGATTGAACGGCATGAGCGGGAGCTGCTGGCGTACGCGTTGGAACGGTTGTCGCGGGTGCCTGGTCTGAAGGTTCACGGGCCGGCCTTCGAGCACCGCGGGCCCATTGTGGCCTTCTCGCTGGAGGGGGCGCACCCGGAGGACTTGGCGCAGCTCTTGAACCTGAAAGGGGTCTTCGTGCGGCACGGCCACCACTGCACCATGCCTTTGCACGAGCACCTCGGGGTGCCGGCGACCGTGCGGGCCAGTCTGGCCATGTACAACACGCGGCAGGACATCGACGCGCTGGTCGACGGTCTGCAATTCGCACGCAAGAAGCTGCGGCTGGCGTGACGGGCGTCCGCGGGGTCGGCACCGGGGCCGGGTCGACCTGAGGCAACGGCGACCCCTCTTGCTTCGCCGGCCCCAAGGTCGACCAGCACACGGAGAGCGGCGACGGTCGGTGCTGGAGCCCCCAAACCGGGCCAAACGTCGGCCGCGCGTTGGTTCGGCCGCGTTCCACTCTTGTGGACGCGGCGAGCAAGCTCGGTCGAGAGTCGCGGCTCGAAAACGAGCGGAACGGCACGAGGCACCAGAAGCAAGACGGCAGTAGGTGAGGGGGACCTCATGGCAACGCCAACTTCTGAAGCGTCGACGGCGACTGCAGAGACGGCCGCCACTTTCAGTCAGCGACGACGCTACGCAGCCGACCAGGCCATTAGCTACCTCATGCAGCAGGGGGTCGAGAACCGAAACGTGCTGTCGCTGGCGGCGGGACTGGTCGACTACGACACTTTGCCGGTCGAGGCCACTCGGCGGGCTTTCGAGAAACTGTTCGCTCGCTCCGAGCTGGCTCGGGCCGCGTTGCAGTACGGCACGACGCACGGAGCCGAGCGGTTGCGGGTGCAGCTGCTTCGCCACTTGGCTCGACTCGAAAAATGCACGCCCGACCAGCTCGGACTGCGTCCCGACCAGATTCTGCTCACCACCGGGTCGCAGCAGCTGCTCGCCTTGGTGACGGACGCTCTGTTGGACCCAGGCGACATTTGCTTGGTGGCCGCGCCGACGTACTTTGTGTTCCTGGGGACGTTGGCCGGAGCGGGTGCTCGGGCAGTACCGGTGGCCGCCGACGAGCACGGAATGCGAACCGACGCGTTGGAGCGGCGGCTGAGCGAACTGGAGCAAACCGGCCAGCTTCCTCGCGTCAAGCTGGTGTACGTGGTGAGCTACTACGAGAACCCGACCGGGGTCAGTTTGAGCGTGGAGCGGCGGCGGCAGCTGGTGGAGATTGTTCAACGTTGGTCCCGCCAGCACCGAATTTTCGTGCTCGAAGACGCGGCCTACCGCGAGCTCCGCTACGACGGACCGGAGCTGCCCAGCGTGTGGCACATGGACGGCAGCCGGGAGCACGTCATTCTGGCCCACACGTTTTCAAAAAGTTTTTCGCCCGGTGTGCGCGTGGGCTTTGGCGTGCTGCCGTCGGACGTGTTTGAGGCGGTCTGCGACCTGAAAGGCAACGAAGACTTCGGCTCGGCCAGCCTGAACCAGCACCTGATGGCAACGGTGTTGGAGGAGGGGTTGTACGAGCCGCACGTCCGGCTGCTGCGCGACTCGTACCGCCGCAAACGCGACGCCATGCTCGCAGCCGCTCAACGGTTCTTCGGCGAACTGCCCGGCGTCTCGTGGTACCGACCTCACGGCGGGCTGTACGTGTGGATGACCCTGCCCAAACAAGTGCAAACTGGGTTCGACTCGGAGCTGTTTCGCCGAGCCGTTCGCGAGGGGGTGCTGTACGTGCCGGGTGAGCTGTGCTTTCCGGCGGGCGACGCGGGTGTGGAGCGGAACCACTTGCGACTCAGCTTCGGCGTCCAGTCGCCGGAGGGCATTGAGTTGGGAATGGAGCGGCTGGCGCGAGCCCTCCGTGCAGTGTTGGCGGAGCAGTAGCGGGACCGAGTGTCCGCAGGGCGTTCCCGCGTCAAGCGTTCCCGCGTGAAGCGGTGCGTGCCCGAAACCGCCGGCCGTGTGCGGCGGAGCTCGCCGCCCGCGCGTTCGCGAGACGCGCCGGCCGAACGCTCGGGCGTCTGTGCCGGACAGCGGCTCACAACGTGCGGCGGTTCGGCTCCGCGTGGTCGGCACTCGGAACAGTACGCGCCGGCGTGACGAGCGAACGAACTCGACCGCGTCCAAAGCGTGGTCTTGCTCCGGCTCGACTTCGTCTCGTCGCAAGAGCTCGACTTCCGCTCTGAAAAGGCCTTCGGTCCCTCGGCCTGCCGCGCGAACCGAATTCCGCACGAATCGACTGCACCCGTTGCGCCGGTTGGTTCGATATTAATGATTGTGAGACCGACCGGCCGTTCGTGTGCTGGCGACGACTGAGGACGGACCTCTTTCGGGAGGCGGTTGTGGGAATTTGCGACGGGTGTCACGCCGGGTGTTGTCGGACGTTCGCGGTTCCGGTGACCGGCGCTGACATTTTTCGAATTCAACGAGCCACTGGGTTGTCGTTCTGGGACTTCGTTTGCCGTTGGGCCGACCCGAAAGGCACCATTGCTCGCGGAGCCGCTCCGCATTTCCACTTCTCCGACGACCCGACGACGCCGTTCGTCATTGCTCTTCTGCACGTGCCGAGCCGGGTGTTTGCCGGCACGACGCGGTGCTGCTTTCTTGAAGAAACCCCGCCCGACGCCCAGCACCCGCTGGGGCAAGGACGGTGTCTGGTCTACCCGGTACGACCGCTCGCGTGTCGAGCCTTTCCGACCCGGCTAGACAGCTCCGGCGAGCTGGCGGTCATTCAGGAAGTCCCCTCGCACGCGCGGGACGAGCGGGTCGCCGTCTACCGGCTGTGTCCGCGTCCGTGGCAGCCCGACGACTTGGACCCGGTCGAAACGCCGCTCGACCTGGCCGCTGTGCAGTACGAAATGAACTTCTTTCGCGCCGTGGCGGCTGTCTGGAACCGAAAGCCACAGTCGTGGCTGGCCTTTCCAGACTTCCTGCAGTACGTCTACTCTCGACGGGTCGTGACGGCCGAGCAGGTGAGCCGACTGGACGACGTCTCGGACCAGCCTCAACCCGAGTCTTCCGCCGAGCCGGTCGTCCTGCCCTTGACGACTCGACCAGCCACGCCACAAAGTCGAGCGGCCTGACTGGGCGACGGGCAAAGAGGCCGACCGACCGCGTCCGGGCTGGTGGGCGGCGTCGAGGCTTTCCCGTGTGGAGGTAGCGCGGTGTGACCGACCCGACGTCCGGAGTGGACGTTCTCCCGTGCCGGCGCGGGCTCGGCCGTCGGGCATTGGTCCTGCAACACGCCCAAGGTGCCGAGTTGGGAACGCCGGCCGTCCAGCGGTCGACGAAACGGCGGGGAGGTGTGTGGTCGTGAGCGGAACGGAGCAGAAAGGCAGGGCGCCGAGCGACTTTGGTCCGACTGCGTCGCTGGCCGTGTTGCGTTTGCGGTCGGAACTGCTGAAGGCGGTGCGAGCGTTTTTTTACGCGTCCGGCTACTGGGAAGTCGAGACGCCCGTGCTGTCCCACGAAAGCATCATTGACGCTCACCTGGAACCGTTTCGCGTTTCGACGGCCGAAGGCGAGGAACTGTACTTGCAGACGTCGCCCGAGCTGGGCATGAAACGGTTGCTGGCTGCTGGAGCCAACGCGGTCTTTCAGGTCACGCGGGCGTTCCGCGCGGGCGAGCGCGGAGACAAGCACAACCCGGAATTCACAATGGTCGAGTGGTACCGGGTGGGAGACACGTACGTCGAGCAAATGGACTTCACGGAGCGGCTGGTTCGCGCCGTCGTGTTAGACGTGGCGGCTTGCCCGTGGTTCGAAGCGGCCTCCTTCGGGCGGACCAGCGAGCAGTGTCGGGCGTACTTCGAGCAGCCGTTCGAGCGGCTTTGCTACGACGAAGCCTTTCAGCGGTGGGCCGGCCAGAGCGTGCTGGGGTGCGACGCAAGCGAGTTGGCCGAACTGGCTCGGCGGCACGGCGTCCACGTGCCGCCCGACCTGGGCGACGACGTCGACACTTGGTTGAACGTTCTGTTGGTCGAGCTGGTGGAGCCGCACTTGGGACGGGAACGGCCGACGTTCCTTTTCGACTACCCGGCCTGTCAGAGCCTGTTGGCAACGGTGTCGGCCGGTCCGCCAGCGGTCGCTCACCGCTTCGAGCTCTACTTGTTCGGGCTCGAGATTTGCAACGGCTACAACGAACTGGTCGACGCGGCCGAAGTGGAGGCTCGTCTGAAGGAGCAGCGAGCGCGTCGTCTTTCGGCTGGCCGGCCCACGCCACCCCTTCCGGTCCGCTTTCTGGAAGCTCACCGCGCGGGCCTTCCGCCCTGCTCGGGAGTCGCCTTGGGGCTGGACCGTTTGCTGCAGGCACTGGTCGGAGCCGCTCGGGTCGACCAGGTCCTGGCCTTTCCGTTCGAGCGAGCGTAGCAGGTTCGACGGCTCGGCGCGTCGGGTGGCCGGGAAGCAGAGGGCCTCGCGTCAGAACTCCTCGATTCGCTCACGACCGTTGCGCGTGGCCAGCGCCTTCAGGACCGTGAAGTCCATGTTCTTGCTGACGGAGCGGACCGAGCCGTCGACCAGCCCAATGTTGACCACGTCGGCGTGCCAGCTTCCGAAGCCGAAGTAGTGAATGACTCCGTTGCCGCCCGGAACATTGACGCGCCAGTACGTGTCGAAGACCGACGGCTGTTTGGTCGGGACTTGGCCGTCGGTTCCGCGGTCGGGGACGTCGTCGTAGTCGTCGTCGGCGACCCGCGCGCAGCAGCTGAATCCGTCGCCCCAGAGTCCCATGAGCGACTCGCCAATGAGCAGCGTGTACGTCTCGCCGTCGGTGACGTCGCGGAACTTGACCGCACTGTCGGCGTAGAGCATGCCGTTGGTCACCGCGGCCGTCCCTTGTCCCTGCTGACCGGTCACTCCGCGAGGCGGACTGGTGCCCATGCACCCTCGGTACAACAAGTAGCCGTAACCGCCTGGCCGAGCGGAGGGGAGCGACGAGCTGGGGCAGACGTACGACGGAATGACGGTCTTGAGCAGAATGTCGTTGTCCGGGTGCGTTTTCTTCTTGCGGTAGTCAATGACCAGGGACCCCTCCCCCATTTGCGGCAGAATGAACGCCGCCCAGCTCCAGTTGTCCGACATGGCCCAGTCGTTGATGACCGCCTGTTGAACGACTCCGCCCTGCGGCGGGCCGAGCGGAATGACGATTGTTTGAGGCACGTCCGGCGCGCCCGGCCCCAACAAGGTCACTCCACCGCCCGGGTCGGTAATGTACCCGGGAGGAAAGGACTTGTGGGCGTCCACGTAGTTGTGCATGGCCAGCACGACTTGTTTCATGTTGTTGAGGCACTGGGTGCGTCGAGCCGCCTCGCGCGCCCGCTGCACCGCCGGAAGAATCAGCGCCGCCAACAGCGAAATGATGGCAATGACCACCAACAGCTCGATCAGCGTGAACCCCTTTGGTTTCGCTTGCGGCCGAGACGCACCACTCAGCGAGTTGCTCATGTCGAGTCCTCCGGCTGTTGCGACGGAGTTTCGAAGACGAAGAAAAGCTGCGGGGAAAGGAACCGACTCCCGCCGTCCAGCGCTGGCCCGCCCGCTCCGTTTCGTCCGACCGGCGGTCCCCTCGTCCGTCGCTCGCCGCCCGCCCTCAATCCAGTCTACTGCAATTCGGTGGTCCAGTACGCTTCGTCCAAGAAGTTTTTCCACGACTCGTACTTTCTGGACTGGATTTTGGCCGAGACGAGCGGGTTGCGCGTCGGCTTTTTCGGCTGCCGAATCAACTTCATTCCGGCCTGCTGCGGGGTTCGGCCGCCCTTCCGGACGTTGCAGCGCAGGCAAGCACACACGACGTTCTCCCACGTGGACTGCCCGCCTTGGCTGCGCGGAATGACGTGGTCCAGACTCAGGTCTTGCGTCGCGAACCGGCGTCCGCAGTACTGGCACCGGTTGCCGTCTCGCAGGAAAATGTTCCGTCGGTTGAACTTGATGACGTTCTTCGGAATGCGGTCGTACTGCAATAGGCGAATGGTCCGCGGCACCTCGATTTCGAAATTGACCGCCTTAATCCAGTCCTCCTCGCTGCCCTTCTCGTTCAGAGCCGCTTTCAGCTCGCTGATTTCTCGCCAGCTTTGGAAGTCGTAGGAAATGTAGGTGCCGTTCTCCACGCTGACCACTTCGGCCAGCCCTTTCCACAGCAGACACAAGGCCCGACGCGCAGTCACAATCTGCACCGCCACGTAAAGGCGATTCAGCGCGAGTACGTGAGCTTGAAGTGCGCTGCTGCCGCTCATGGACTCACCTAGAAACTCCCGTGTGCTTCAGGCGGTGCGAATCGACCAGAAGCGTCGGGCGTCCCCGGGGGCGGTCAAAGAAGCTCCAACGATTCGCGGTTCAGACCGTCCACGCCGACACCGGTCGCAACGCAAGCCGGGTGGTCCTGCAAGCCGTCTTCTTCAGAACGGCCTCGACCGAATTCTAGCCCCCTGCCCTAGCCCGCTCAACCGACCTCCCGCTCAGACAGCGCGACCCGCCCCGGCGTTTGTGGGCCGGTTCGCCGCACACGAACCGCGAAGGTAGTGTACGGCCAGACGGACGAGTCTGTCCCCGCGTGCGACCCGAGCAGGTCCGGCCAGCTCGGCGCTCGCCCGCCCGGACCACCTCGGCCTCTGCCTCCCGAACGTTCTGCGTTCGCGGCGATGCCGGTCGGCCTCGTCCGGCCGACGCACGCCCAACTCGGCGTCTGCGGTCCCTTGGCGTTTCCGGCCGCCCGAGCCCCTTTTCTTTTGCTGCGGGTTTGACTACATACTGGGAAGTCGTTCGAAAAAAGACGTGTTGAGCAGCGCGCTGCAGTGGACCTCGGCTCGAATTGTCACCCCGCCTGGAACGAGTTGAGCGGAGACTGGTTCCGGCACGCACTCATGGAAAAAACAGGCATCATGGTCGACCTGGTTCGGCGGGAAGTCGTCGAGACCGCTCAGACGTTCGTCGTCAAGGTCGGGACCAATGTCCTGTCCGACGACAGCGGGCGTCTGGACCTGGGACGCGTCCGACAAATCGCCGAGCAGGTCCACCGGGTCCGCGAGTCCGGCCGCAAGGTGGTCATTGTTTCCAGCGGAGCCATTGGTGCTGGAATGAATTTGCTGAACTTGCCGCAGCGGCCGCGAGACTTGTCACACTTGCAGGCCGCCGCGGCCGTCGGACAGGCCTACCTGATTCGTCTGTACGACGACTCGCTGCGCCGGCACGGCTACCACGCGGCCCAGCTGTTGCTCACCGCCGCCGACTTCAACGACCGAGCTCGTTACCTGAACGTACGCAACACAATCAACACGCTCTTCTCGTACCGAGCCGTTCCGATTGTCAACGAAAACGACACGGTCAGCACCGACGAAATCCGTTTTGGAGACAACGACCGCCTGGCGGCGCTCGTCACCACACTGCTCACCGACCCGTTGCTGGTCATTCTGACGTCGGTCGACGGACTCTACGACGGACCGCCCGGCGACAAGAGGAGCCGACTGATTCCGCTGGTTCGGCAGTGGGACGACTCGCTGATGGACTTGGCTGCCGACGAAACCAGCTCACGGGGCACTGGCGGCATGAAGTCCAAGCTGGAAGCCGCGCGAATGGCCACCGCGGTCGGTGAGAACGTTATCATTGCGAACGGACGACGGCCGAACGTCTTGGACGAGATTCTGGCGGGGGAAGAGGTGGGAACGCTTTTCCTGGCCGGTTCGAAGGCCGTCCCGGCGTGGAAACGGTGGATCGGCTTCGGTGCTCCGCCACGGGGGCGGGTGCGAGTCGACTCGGGTGCGCGTCAAGCCTTGGTCGAGAACGGCCGGTCGCTGCTGGCCATCGGCATTACGGACGTGGAAGGAGACTTTGCTAAAGGTGACGTCGTTTCGGTTTTGGGGCCCGACGGCCGCGAGTTCGCCCGCGGCTTGACGAACTACTGTGCTCGAGACATTCGAGCCATTCAGGGCAGACGGTCCTCCGAAATTGCCGACGTTTTGGGCGAGGTGCCGTACGCCGAGGTCATTCACCGAGACAACTTGGTGCTGTTGACCTGAAGGTTGGTTGGAGCGACTCGCGGTCCGAGACGTGCGGCCGTGGCTTGGTGCCAGCCAAGTTTTGAATGGCTGTTCTCGTGTGCCCACACGTTCGCCCCTTCGAGGGAATCCGGACCGATTCTGGTGCCGGTCTGCCCTCACTGGGCAATTTGCCCTTTTCTTTTGATTGTCCTGTTCCCGCGGGCTTATAATCGCCTGGGACGCGACAGGTGGCTTTTCGGGGGATCGTTGGCAGAAAGGAGTCGCCATGAGTGGCAAACGTGAGCGCTGCAGGTACGACGTGGATTCGATTGGCACGGTCGCCGGCTACATTTGGCACGACTTGAACCGGAACGGGCCGAAGACGCTGAGCCGGCTGGCACGGGACATCGACGCTCCGCGCGACCTGGTCATGCAGGGCGTCGGCTGGCTGGCGCGGGAGGGTAAGGTCCGGTTCGAGCAGCACACGCGGGGCTGTGTGATTTCTTTGACTTGACGACGGGCTGGCAGCGACTGGTGCGAACCGCTGGTGCGGCGTCGTGCGCGGGGGAACCGGAATTATGTCTTCACAGGCCGACGTGGACCAACTGTTGAAGGAAGCCGAGGCGGAACTGCGCCGCCGGAACTACCAAAGAGCCGCCGAGCTGTTTGGCCAGGTGCTCGAGCAGGACCCGGACTCCGTCGACGCTCACCGCGGTGCCGGTCTGGCCAGTTTCTTGTGCGGCCGCTTCGAGGACGCCGTCCACCACTTCCAACGCTGGATGCAAATTCGGCCGCTCGACGCACACCCTTACATCAACATGGGAGCGGCCTACATGAAAATGGGCCAGTTCCAAAAGGCCGCAGAAGTGTTGCAGCGGGCGGTTCAGCGCGACGCCAAGTCGTTCGAAGCCTATTACAACCTGGGGTTGGCCTACCGAAAAATGAACCAGCTGGGAATGGCCATGAACGCCTACAAGGAGGCCATTCGGGTCAACCCAGACTCCGTCGACGCTCACCAAAACCTCGCCAATGTGTTGCTCAAGATGGGCAACCCCAGGAAGGCCATCGAGCACTACGAGAAGGCCCTCGAGCTGGCTCCTGACTTCGAGAAAGCGAAACGAGGTCTGGAGAAAGCCCAGCAGGCTTTGCAAGCCTCCCCGCAAGTCAGTCCGTTTGGTCGGCTGGTCGACGAGCAGACGCTGGCCAGAAACGTGGCCGGAATGCAGTTCCGCGAGCTGACCTTGCAGGAGCGGCTGCAGGACCGGCAGGAACTGCGCGACATTGCTCAAGAGTTGGTCGAGGCGTCGACGGAGTGGCTGGAGCACCTCCGGGACCGCTTGGCTCCCGCTCTGCACGAGCTCCACCGAGCCACGGTCGAGGAAAACGAAGCCCTGCTGCTCGAAACCTACGCGACGTACCGGTCGGCGCTGGAGAAACACGAAGAGCTCAGTCGTCGCGTGCGCGAGGCCGTCCAACGGTTGAAAGAGCACGAGGACCAAATGAAGGTCACGCCGTCGTCGGGCGGAACGGGCTGAGTCGCACTGGCCGTGGACGAATGCGCCGAACCGCAGGCCGCCTGCGTGGCTGGAGCTGGCGGTGCTGCTTCCCAGCTCGCCGTCTTCCCGCTGTTCTCCTTCTTGCACTCAGACGGCGCGAGCACTTCGCGCGTTTGCTCCGTGCAAGCCTCGCGCCGACCTTCTCTGGTGCAGCAGAAAGCAAAACCGAGCGGTTCGGCTCACGCTCCGTTTCGCCGTCGCAGCGCGGCCTCCAGCCGGTCCAGCTCCGACTCGAGCCAACGGAGTTCTTCCCGTGACAGTCGGCGAGCGCCGAAGCGGACGGCGTAAAAACACTCGACCAGACGGCTGGGGAAGTCCTCGGCCACCGAGACCTGCGCAAGGCGGTCGTGCAGCCGTTGCTGAGCCTGCACGGCGAATTCCCGCGGCGTGTCCGACGGTCTTCGCTGAATGTCGAAGCTCTCGAGCAGTCGCTGAAACCGTTCGTAAAACTCGACCGTCGGTCGAGGCGTCAGTCCGACCTCCGCCGGCAACCGCTTCAGCCACCGGGCCAGCAGCAGCAAAACGTTCGGAAACCACGAGTTGATCTTGAGGTAGCGACGCAGCAGCCAGTCGACCACGCTCAGCACCACCAACGCTCCCAACCCGAGCACACCCCACTTCAGCAGTTGCCTCCAGACGTTCGGCCGTTGGCCTTCGAGGCCCGGTCCGTTGTGGAGCAGTTCTTCGAAGTGCCTCCACAAGGCCAGCGCCGTGTCTCGCAAGGGCCCGTAGATTTTCCGGTACTGGTCCTGCAGCGACAGCCCCATCATTTGGTTCGACCAGAAGTAACGTACGAACTGGACGAAGTCTTTCCAGGTTGGAAGAGCGGGGTCGAGGCTTTGGACGCTGAGCGCTCGCACGTACGGCGTAGGGTCCAGCGTCACCCACTTGCCGTCAATGTAGGCTTCCACCCAGGCGTGCGCGTGCCGCTGCTCGACGACGTAAGCACCCGTCAATGTGTTCACCGAGCCGCCCTTGAACCCGCTCACCAACCGCGACGGAATGCCGACCGCCCGAAGCATCAAAGCCAACGACGAAGCGAAGTACTCGCAGTGGCCGCGTTTCCGGTTGAACAAGAAGTCCTCGACCGGGTCAATCGTGGGGTCGGTCACGGACAGGTCCAACGAGTAGGCGAACTCGCCCGAGTCGCGCAGGTACGCCTCCAGCTTCTTCGCCACGGCCAGCTGAGCGTTCGGTCGACGCAGCTCGTCTGCCGCCACGGTCCGAGCCAACTGGGCCAACCGTTCCAGGCCACGAGGCAACTGCAAGTACCGAAAAAAGTGGCGACGCCGCAGCAACGAAGCCTGAAAGCCTCGAACCTCGTAAATCAATCGGTCGTCGCGCAATTGTCGCTCGGAGTAAACCACGTACCGAATCTGGCGTCGTGGAGCTTGCGCAGCTCCGAACCGCAAGCACGACCCGACCAGCGTGACTCCTACCGGCGCATTGCTCTGCCTCACCGAGGCTGCCACGACCGGAAAAATGGCGAACAGCGTTCGGGTTCCAATCGGAGCCAGCGTGATTTCCTGACGGACGAAGTCGCGGCCGCGCGGGGGACGCGGCGCCAAAGACATGGCCACCTGCTCCGCCTCGGTCGCCACCCATTTGCCGTTGCGGTAGTCGTCCAGCACGACGCCCCGAAACAGCGGCTCGTCGTACCCCAAACTGCGTGCGTACTCGTCGACGTCCAGCTTCTCGCCGGTCGCCTCGTCGTACAGCTTGACTTCCAGAACCGGCTCCGTGCTCTCCAAGATTTCGCCAATGTCCCCCAAGCGGACTTCCGACGTAAAGCCCGTCAGCGGAGTTCCAGCGTCGCTGTCGTCGCTGAGGCTGAACGAGCTAATCCAAATTCGGGGAATCAAAGCGAAGAAAAAGGCCGCCACCAACAGCGACAACAGACCCATGACAACCGAGCCCCACAGGAACCGGCCGGCAAGAAACGACTGCCCCGGCTCGACCTGAATGCCTCCCCACGCCCGGCTTTCCAACTGGACCAACTGCTGCAACCACGACGAGGCGTCCGACGGCACAGTCGACCGACCGCCCGGCCCGCGCGGAGTCAACGCCACCGTCGGAGCGGCCGCCAGCTCCAAACGCCCTGCGCCGCGAATCAGCTTCTGCGACTCGTACAAGGAGAAAAGCGACAGCGTCCAAATGCCAACGAACAGGTACCCCAACACCAGCAGTCCAAAATGGACCCGGTCCGTCAACACGGCTCCCACCGCGACCTGCAGAACGCCCAGCGCGCACAGCCACCAGAATTGCCGCCGTTCCTTTTCCATGAAGAAGACAATCCAGGTCAAGTACACCAGGAAGTGGGCACCGGCCACCAGCCGGTCCACCATGACCTCGCTGCGAAACTCGACAGCCGCAGCCAGTAACGCGAGAAGAGAAAGGGCGTTAATCCAAAACGGAGAAAGGCTCCACAGTCGACCGCGGTCGACGACGTGCCAGGCGAGTGGAGCAGCCACGAGCGTCACCAGCGACGGGAAAAACTCCGACTGCGAAATCGCCAGAATGACGCTCGAGTAACACACGAGCGTGTAGACACTGGCTCGAAACACCCATTCGACGTTGTTGAGCCGGTCTTTCATGGGTTGTCCAACAGAAACAGCGGCGCCAAGTGGTCGGGGTCTGCGTGCACGACGGTCAATTTCGCCGCCCGGTGGTTCAGCTCCCGCCGAACCGCGGACAGCACGTCGCCCCGCACCGCGAGCGACGAGGGCGGTCGGGTCGTCACCCAAACCAGTCGTGCGTTTTCAGGCAAAGCCGGCACGGCTCGACGGACCGTCTCCACAATCGGGCTGGAGGACGTCGGCTGGGCCAGAGCCAGCAGGTCGAGAGCGGCCTCAAGATTCGAAATGCCCTCGGCCGGTGCCCCGTCCGCGCCCTGACCACAAACCCAAAGCTGAAGACGCGTCTCGTGCCCGTGCCGCAAGTGTTCGACACACACCGTTGCCGCAAAGCTGACCGCGTACTCGACTCGGGCCAAGTCGTCCTGGGTTGGCCCAGCCGGAACCCACAGGTCCAAGAACAAGGACAAGTGCTGCCGCCGACTCTGGTGGTACTCCTGCACCATGAGTTCGTTTCGCCGAGCAGAAGTCCGCCAGTGAATCAGTTTGGGGTTGTCGCCGGGAAAGTACTCGCGAATCCGGTGGAAGTCGTCGTCGAACGTCCCCTTCCGGCTCTGCGGCTGGTGGACGAATTCGGAAGCCAGCCGCAAGTCCCGGTGCCAGCGTTCCGTCAGCCGACCAATTCGGGGATGGACAATCAACTCGTCTCGGACGTCGAACAGCCGAGAACGCTCAACCAACCCCAACGGAAAACGCGTCGACACACGCAGCGGCCCCAACCGGTAGCGGCCCCGTCGGTTCAACTGCAGCCGGTAGTAACTGCGTCGCGACGAGCGAGGCGGAATGCGGGTGAACAGCGTGCGCGCCGTCAACTGCTCCGTCGCCGACGTCACCGAGTCGTGCACCGTGGCCAGCCACGTCCCCACCCACCGCTTGTGGTTTTGAATGTCCACACAAACAGAAATCGTCTGACCAGCCATGGCCCGACGCGGACACGTCCGCCGAACCGAGTTGCGTTTCAGCATGGAGTAGGTCACCCAGCCGTTGACCACGAACGGGCCGGCCATCAACGCAAACACCAACATGAGCGTGTTGGACCGGCCAATCAGCGACCCGACCAGCATGACTCCCATCATGGTCAGGTAGACAATGCCTTCCCGCGAAATGGCCACCCGCTGACCTCGGGCGGGCTTCAACCGACGCAGCCGTTCGGCCGGTCGCACCGCCACTGTAATGTGCTTCAAGCCAATGCTCATGAGCACCACCGCGACACCTCCAAGAAACACCTGCAGCCAGCCAACCCACGCCGCAGGGATTCGGTCGTACTGACGCAAGGTGAGCAGCAGCCCCAGCCCGCTGGAGACACACAACAAGTCGACCGCCGAAACACTGGCCGGCGACAGCCGTTTCGAACCGCCAGCGGTGGCCATGGCGAAGTACGAGCCGTGAGTGAAGTGACTTGAAAACGTGGACGCGAAGGTTCGCCGTCCGGCTTGACCCTCCCCACGCCAACCCGTCCGCGGCTTCTTCTCCGCGGTCGTCCCTTGGGCTCTGCAGCCGGTCCGCAACTGACGCCCGCTGCCAGCACCTCCTTCTGCACAGCTGTCTCTGATCGACGTGGAACCGGTTGACCGCTGGAGCGGGTCGGCCCGCGCAACCGCTGGCCTGCCTTGCGCCAGCGAGCGCGCTGGCTGCCAGCCCTCGGCCGGCCACTGCCGTTATAAACCCGGTCCTGCAAAAAGTCAAAGACGTTCAGCACGGCGAAGCCCGGGCCGGCAGCGTGCCGGACAACGGCTCAGTCGGACCGCTGGACGGCCGAGACGGCCTCAGTCGGACCGAGTGGCGAGGGCCACTGGCGAGTACCGGGCTTCCACGTCAGAGTTCGGCGTCCCAGCCGCCCGCGCACGAAAAAAGCCCCGACTTCCGTCGGGGCTCGTTCGCCCACTGCGCAAGGCAGGACTCGAACCTGCACGGGCCAAAAGGCCCACTAGGCCCTCAACCTAGCGCGTCTGCCAATTCCGCCACTTGCGCGTTGGAATCCAGCGGGCGGGCTCCAGCCGCCGTCCAGCGGCGGAGCCGCGGATCCGTCTCGCCACTAGAGAATTTAAACACGTCTCGTGCTCTCTTCAAGCCCTGGTTGCTGGAAGATTGCTCCACTGTGAAGCCGCTTGGGGCGAGTCGAGCGGCGCGGTTCTTTCGACACGTCGTTGAAAAGCCCGTCTGGCAAGCGCGCGGCACGACGCCTCGCCGCCGCCCGCTCCAGCTCAAAGCCGCGCCAAGGCGGCAGCGACCAAGAGTGAGCGTAAAACGGCACGACTTCGCAGCCGCAAGCCGACGCTCCAGAGCACGCGGACGGACGCCGCCCGACGTCCTCTCGGCAGCCCCTTCGCGCCTTGGCCTTGCAGTCCGGCGGCTCGACAAACTACGTTTTGTCTGCGACGGGTGACAACGGTGGGTGACTTCTGCCGAACGTCCGAAGGCGTCGTCTTGCAAAGGTGCCGGCTGGGGCTGCTGGGTGCGAGTCCGGCCGGCGGAACGGCTCGCCCCCTGGTCGTCGCAACCGCCGCTGCAACCGGCCGTTGTCTTCTTCACCGCCGTCGCCGGTTTGAGTTTGTTGGGAAGAAGGAACGGCCCGAAAGCATCTAAAAGAAGGCAGCTTTCGGGCGACAGTCACAAGGCCCGCTGCCGATGCCGGAAGGGTTGGACAATCTGATTGCAGCCTGTCGTCGGAACGACCGCGAAGCTCAGCGTCTGCTGTACGAGCGGTGCGTCCATCGGGTCTACAGGTTGGCCGTTCGGATTGTAGGGGAGCGGGACGCTGAGGACGTCACTCAGGAAGTGTTCTTGCGGCTATTTCAGAAAATCCAGCAATTTCACGGCCACTCAACGTTTGACACGTGGTTGTACCGACTCACGGTCAACGAGTGTCTGCAGCATTTGCGGCGCGAAAAGAGACGGACTGCTCGGGACCGGTCGCAGCAGCGAGCAGAAGCAACACGGTCGCCCGAGCTGGCAGCCGAGCAGCAAGAGATCGTCTCGAAGGCCTTGCAGCGGCTTCCGGCCGACCTGCGAGCCATTTTGCTGCTCCGTGAGGTGGAAGGTTTGGACTACCAGCAGTTGGGTGAGGTGCTGGGCATTGCCGGCGGCACGGTGGCTTCCCGGCTGAACCGAGCCAGGGAGCGGCTGAGACAGGCGTTGACCGATTTGGGGTACGAGCCGTGACGGGTAAGTGCAGCAACGTGACGCTGTCGAAGTACTTCGACGGCGAATTGGACGAAGCCGAGCGTCGGGCCGTGGAGGCTCATTTGGCGAGCTGCGCCCGGTGCTCCCGCTCGCTGGCCAGCCTTCGACGAATGTCGGACGCGCTGAAGGCTCTGCCAGACCCCACGCCGCCCGACCGGCTCTGGTCACACCTTTGCGAGCGGCTCGACCGAACTCGCCCCAGTCAGCTGGCCCGAACCTGGCGGGTCGGACGCCGAGCCATGGTCGCCGCAACCGTCTTGGTCCTTCTGGCGTGTGCCGGGTACTGGTACAGCCACCGCCTGCGCGAAGAGACGTTTACATGGTACTTGCAGGCGTTCGCCGTCAGCCCTGACGCCGCCCAGCTGGCCTTGCAGCAGCGCTACGAGACCAAGCCCATTTCGCTGGAACAGGTCCATTGGCAGGGCCGACGTCCCGTCGCAGCGACGGCGCAACTGCCGGCCGGACTCCGCGTGCAAGCCGTCTACTTGGTGAAGATGCCGTGCTGCACGTGCGTAGAAACCGTCTGTCGGGACGAACGCGGACGCGTGGTCGTCTTCTTTGAGCACGCGTCACCACACTGCGGATGCCTCGGCCGGGAGGGCATCCTTTGTCGGTGTCACGGCAAGGAGGTGCAAATCGTGGACACGGGCAGCTATTTGGCCGCCTCGTGGACGGTGCAAGGTCGGGCCATCACCGCCGTGGGCGTTGAAGACCTGGCGGAGCTGGTTTCGATCGTCTCGCAGCTGTCGGAGTCGTGACACCGAGGACCCGACGTCGGGTGCACGAGTCCCGCGGCTCCCACGCCGAGAAAACCCAAACAGCCCGGATTCCGTTCGAGCAACCGGCGTGACAGCCCTCCAGGGCCAGCGTGGCGTCCAAGTCTTCCACGCCGAGAGACGCCTTTTTCGACGGTCTGTCGGGGTGCACGGCTAACGGAGCGACGGCAAGCTGTGGATCTCTGTCATCAGCCGGTCGACTCGAAAGCGAACTCTTCCGGCTCCGGCGCCCACCCCCTGGCCTGGACCCGCGCCTTTACGGCTCCAACTGCATGTGCCCGTAAAGGACTTCGCCGTTCCGCACCACGTAGAACTTGACCGGGTTGAACGTCTCGCGTTGCGGGTGGTGCAGGACGTAGAGAACGTTGTCCAGGTTGAGGGTCTCCCAGACGTGCAAGCCGACCAGAATGTCGCCGACGCGAATGCCGTTGGTCTCGGCTGGCGATCCGCTGCGCAGCTCGGTGACCAGCAGGCCGCCTCGGTAGCCGTAGCGGCGGAGCTGGTCGTCGTCGCCGGGAACCGAAGTCCCGCGGATTCCAATCACTCGCCACACTTCCGCGGCTCGCGGGTCGGGCGGCAGTTCACGCGTGCTCGAGGCGAATTGTGTGACCGGCTTTCCGCGGTACTCGGCCAGCGTCAACGTGAGTCGCTTTTGCTGGCCGCCGCGACGAACGAGCAGCTCGACCGACCGGCCCGGTTCCAGCCCGAGCAGCCGTCGTTCGAAGTCGGCCTGGTCGACCACCGTCTGACCGTCGACGGCCAGGACCACGTCTCCTGGCCGAACTCCCGCCTCGTCGGCCGGACTGCCCGGCTCCACCGACTTCACCCGCAGCTCACGCACCGGTCCTCTCTTGAAGTCGTAGCCTTCCAGACCGTGGAACGTTCCCGACAGCCGCTCGGTGCTGATCAGGTCGGCCAGCACACGACGAGCGTCGTCGATGGGAATGGCGAAGCCGATTCGTTGAGCGCCGGCGCGAATGGCCACGTTGATGCCAATGACTTCGCCGTCGAGGTTGATCAGCGGACCTCCGCTGTTGCCCGGGTTGATGCTGGCGTCGGTCTGAATGAGGTTCTTGTACTTCTGCGTTTCGTTGACTTCGACGTCTCGCGACAGGGCACTGACGATGCCCATGGTGACCGTGTCTTCGTACCCGTAGGCGTTGCCAATTGCAATGACCGTTTCGCCCAGTAGCAGGTCCGACGAGGTGCCGATTGGAGCCTCGGGCAACGGACGGCTGGCGTCGATTT
>CAYSAG010000004.1:0-19117 GCA_964428935.1 uncultured Planctomycetaceae bacterium
CGGCGCGGCCCGACCACACGCTGACACCGCAGCCACACGGCTCGGCAGCGGTTTTCCAGTCCTTCCGACTGCCGGGTCCGGGCGGCGTTGGTTGACCCCAGCTGGAAGTTCCTTTGCTCCAGGCGCCGCAGACGTTCGACCAGCGCGGCCCTGGTTTGGTCCAGCGACCGGCGCCTCGTCAGCCGACCACCTCGGGGTCCTCTTCCGGGACGGCCGGGTTGTCCGGGTCGAACCATTCGGGCTTGAACACGACGCGTTTTCGGTTTTTCAGTGCCAGTCGAGCGGTCAGGGCCATGACGGCGTCGCCCATGGCCACCACGCCGTTGCAACGCACACCGCCCTCTTCCGGCGAAGCGTCGATCAAGCCTTCGCGAATGCAGTACGCGAAGTGCTCCAGCTCTTCTGTGTAGCCACGGCTGACCTTTTCGAGCTGAGCGCCGGCGGTGGCCGCTTGCGTGGACGGGGCCAAGCTTTCGCTGGCCGTCAGCACGGGACCGCCGTCGCTGCCGGAGACGACGTGCAGCCGCTGCTCCAACCCGCCCGGGCCGGTGTCGGCGCTGGCCTCCTTGTACAACAACGCCTCCTGCTCTTGTCGCATCATGAGTGTGGCCCGGCTGCCGTAGACCACCTCGCCGTAGCCCTCGAACCGGTTCGTGTTAATCGACGAGTAGGTCACAATGACGATGTCGTCGGGGTCCTCTTCGTAGTGCGGTCCCGGGAACTCGAAAATGGCGTAGACGTGGTCGGCAATTTCGCGGTCGTCCTCCTGTTTGTCCAGCGAGCCCACTCCCTTGACGCCGTAGAAGTTCTTCCCGCTGTAGCCGTTGACGGCCAACGGGTGCCGCTTGCCGAGGAAAATACTGCACGCATCCAACTGGTGACTGCCCAGCTCGGCCATCAACCCCGCACCCGTGCGGTTGTAAAGCCGCCAGTTCACCAGCTCGTTCATCGACTGGTAGTCGTACTGCGACAGTTTGCCTTCCAGCGCAGCGGCGTCCTCTTTGGGGACGGGCTTCCGCCAGCTGTCGCGGTGTGGAAAGCTGTTGTTCCGGTGCCAATAGGCCCGGATGTACTTGATGTCGCCCAACAGCCCCAGCCGAATCAGCTCGTTGGCGTTGTCGTACAACACGCTGTAGTGCCGCTGATGCCCGACCGCCAAGAGCCGCTTGGTCTCCCGAGCGACTTTGATCATTTCCTTGCACTGCCGCACGGTGCGGGCCATCAACTTCTCGGTGAAAACGTGCTTGCCCGCCTTCATGGCCTCAATGGCGATCGGTGCGTGATGAATCAGCGGCACGGCAATGACCACGGCCTCGACGTCCGGGTCCTTCAGCAGCTCGCGGTGGTCCGTGTACCGCTTGATTTTCGATGCCTTTTCGCGGCCGAGTTTCTTGATGAGGCCAACGCGGTGCTCGTTTCCGTCGCCGTAAAAGGCTCGCCGCAAGTTGGTCGGGCGAATGTCGGCCACCGCGACAATGTCCATGTACTCGGGCGGGTGCTGCGTAATCAACACGTTCCCTTCGTCACCGGTGCCAATGAAGCCCACACGCACCGGGTTGCCCTTCAGATGCCCGTAGCCGAAGTAGACGGCCCCCAGTCCCGCCACTGCCCCCGCCGTGCCTTTCAAGAACGCTCGGCGAGACAGCTCAAACCCCTTCTGGAACTTGGGGTCGGTCTTGCGGACGCTGGCGACGGCTTCGTTGAAGTTGTCTTTGCCGATCTGTCGTTGTTCCGGTGTCAATTGCATGTCACTAAAACTCCCCAATTTCCTTTGTCAGCCAAGCGATTCGGGATGTTTGAAATTTCCGGGTCGCACTCGGGTTGACCGCCTGGCCGGCAGCGCGGTCAACAGGCTCCGGTGCTACATCGACTTCCCCTGCTCCGCCTCGCCGGTCGACTCCCCTTTTTCGGCCGACTCGCCTGTCGGGCCTGCGGCCTTTGAAGCTCCCTGCTCGACCGACTCCTCCCTTTTCCGTCGGCAACAGCAGCAGTAGCGGCGGAGCAGCGGCCCGACGACCGCGTCCAGCCCGAACCACTGTCCGGTCGGCAAGGCGGCAATGGCCAGCATGGCAATGGCCTCAATCAAGTTCTTGTTGATGAACAGGGCGTGTTCGGGTCCCGGAGCGGGCGGGACACCCGGCCACGGCGGCATGGCCAGGTAGAACATGACCAGCCAGCCCGCTGCAGCCAGTGCCGACAGTCGAGTCAGCAGACCCGCAATCAGTAACACGCCGATGACCGTCAGCGACCACATGGTCGTCGCGTCAATGTAGTCCATGGGCCACTGCATGACCGTGACCGGACCGCGGGCGAACTGCTCGGCCGTCAGCAGCTTGTAAGCCTCTTCTTTGAATTCGGCGTCGAGTGCTTTCACCGGAGCCACGACGTTGCTCTTGAGCTCCTGCACGCTCTTCGGCACGCCGCTGCGCAGTTTCTTGGCGTGTTCGAACTGAAAGGCCTCCTTCGCCTCTGCCAGTTTCTTCTCGTAGCGAGCGACCTGGTGACGGTACAGGTCAATGTCGCCGAGCTGCTTGTAATCGATCGTGCCCTTTTGGTCGGGACGGACAATGCCGGCCTTCTCCGGGTCTCCTTTGAGCATGGCCAGCAGCCGTTCCTTGAACGACATGCCCGTTTGCCTGTGGTTCGCAGGCCGGCTGGAGCGAGCGTAGACGTCTCGCACAGCCTTCTGAAACTTTCGAGCAATCTCGTTCTGACGCTTCTCCTCTTCCGTGGTCGGGTTCGGCTTGATGGTCACCATGGCCAGCAGCCGGTCCCGTTCGCGCGGCGTCAGGTGCAGCTTGCCGTCGACGACCAGCCGCTTGTTCTTGGCGTCGTAGCGGATGACTTTTGCCAGCGACCCTTCGAACTTCACCCCCTTGGGCAGTTCGTCCAGAGCGGCGTAAAAGGCCTTGGACCCGTTCAGCATTTGGTCCAGCCGTTGCCGTTGGGCCTTGTCCAGCTGGTAGTAGTCGGCGAACGCCTGTGCCCAGCGGTCCCAGCGGGCCATGACAATTTCCGGGTCCAGCCACGACAGGTCGTCCGGGTCGCCGGTCAGACTCCGGAAGAACGGACGCAGCGGCCCCTGGGCGTTTGCCAGGTAGCCTTTTGCCGTCCAAACCTCCGGCGTGTACTTGGTGTGAAGTTTCCACAGACCCTCGTACAAGAACTGCCACCCAATGGCCACGCGCAGAAGCACCAGCAGGCAGCAGCCCAGAACGCCAATGGTGATCTTCTTCTCGCAGCTCGTCACCTATTCTTCTCCTCGCAAGCACGAAGCAACACTGTTGTGACTGTTTTGCAACCGCTGTTTTCGTTGTGGGCGGCTTCCTGTGCCTGACCGCTTCCGACGCGGACGGAAGTCGTCACGAACGCCCAAACGACAGACGGGGCTGCCTCCGGGCGTCTTGTTGTCGCCTGTAGGCGCTGCCCCCGACCGTTGTCCGCGCCGGTCTAGACTTCTGAAGTCCGCCCGCCTTCCAGCCACTCCTCGGCGCGGACCGGCCTCACCTGCTCGTCCGCAAAAAACAACAGCTCCTCGGGAACGCCACACACGATTGGGCGGAGCTGTCGGTTGCGGGTCGGAGGGGGGACCAAAACAGCGGAAACCTGCCGAGAATTATTCCAAATCTGCAGGGCTTTTTCGAGCCCGGCGACGTACAGAGCCGTCGACAGCGCGTCCGCCTCGGCGGCCGTCGTCGCAATGACCGTCACGGAAAGCAACCCCTCGGCCGGCCAACCCGTCCGCGGGTCCAGAATGTGGCCGTACTTGCGTCCCTGGTGGCGGAAGAATTGAACCCCCGAGCCGCTGGTCGAGAACGCGGCGTCGCGCAGCAGCAGTGTGCCCAGCCGTTTTCGCGGGAAAAGAGGGTGACGCAGTCCCACCGGCCAGCCGCTCAGTCCGTTGTGCCGCCCGCGTGCCAACACGCTGCTGTGTCCGCCGTGGACGAGCCAGTCCGTCACGCCTCCGGCCGCCAAGTGTTCGCCCACACGGTCGACCGCGTACCCCTTGCCAATGGCTCCCAGGTTGAGCTGCACGCCCTCTCGAGTGAACCGGACGGTCCGAGCGGTTCGGTCGTACTCCACCAACCAGTGCCCGACCCGCTCCTTCACCCAGTCGATTTCCTCTTGCGTCGGAATTCGTCCTTGCCGACGACACCACCGCCACAGTTCGACCAGCGGCCCGGCCGTGGGGTCGAAGGCTCCACCGGTCCGTTCGGCCAATTCGGCCGCCCGCACCAGCAGGTCGAACAGACTCGGCTCGACAACCACCGGCTCCCGAGCCGCCGTCCGGTTCAACCGCGAAAGCTCGCTCCACTCCCGAAAGACCGACATTTGGTCCTCCAGGACGTGGACCAGGTCCAGGGCTTCCGAAGCCACGCGAAGCTGCTCGCCCCCGTCCGGGTTCAGAATGACCGAAAACTCGCTGGCCATGGCGTGGGTCGACAGTCGGACGGTCCGTCCGGCCGTCGGTGCGCAGCGTCGTCGCACCGTCGCGGACTCCCCACTGGCCGAAGTGCAAGCCGCGTCGCGCAAGCCCCTCACCGCGTCGGCACCCACAGACGGTTCCGCGGCCGGCGAGCGTTGGTCGCTGGCGCCCGGCCCGTCCACCGAGCCCTTCATTCGCCGCGGCTCCTCCGGCGGCGGACCAAGCGCTCCGGACGGCCCTTTCGAGCCAGCTCCAGGACGCGCTGGCGTCGGACGACGAATCAAGAATTCTCGGCGTGTCAGTTCGGCCATTCGGTGGTAAGTCCAGTTCGAGCCGGTGCGTGTGTTGTGAGGCGGGCGAAACATGTGGGCGGGGCTTTGAGGCGGCGGGCCGACTTCTCGGTCCACGCTTTTCAATGGTGCCACCTGCAAGGACCTGCCGCAAGGGCGTTTTCCGCGTCGTCTCAGCTGCACGTCTGCGGCTTCCGCTTCAGTGCAACGTGAAACACGCTGCCACGCCCCACCTCCGACTCGACCCAAATTCGTCCCCCTTGTTGTTCGACCAAGTACTTCGTGAAGTACAGGCCCAAGCCCGAGCCAGCCTTGTCGCGGTGCATGGACAAGCGGTGGAACGGTGCGAAAATCCGCTTGTGGTACTCTTTCGGAATGCCGGGGCCGTTGTCACGCACCGAAATAATGCACTCCGAATCCGTCGTTCGAACGCTGATTTCAATGTAGCCAATCGGCTTGTCCATGTACTTGGCTGCGTTGGACAGCAAGTTGTAGAAAATTTCGCGCAACTGCACCTTGTTGGCCACCACGTTCGGAAACGACTCGGGCACGACCAGCTGAATGTCCTTCTTCTCCAGCTCCGGCCTCGCCCGTTCAATGGCTTCCTGAATGACCTCGGTCGTCGAGACTTCGTCCTCCAGCCCCACCGTGTCGTTGGAAATGGACGTCGACAGCAGCTCGTCCACCGTCGAGCTCATTCGGAAGACCGTGCGTCGAGCCGAAATGATGAGTTGCCGAGCTTCGGACGGAATCTGGTCGCCGAATTCGTCCAACACCTCGTCGCACAGGTTGGCGACGGTGGCTAACGGGGTCTTGAGGTCGTGCGAGGTGAGGTGAGCGAACTGCTTCAGTTCGTTGTTGGCGTCCCAGTACATTTGGAGGGCCTTGCGGAGGTCGCGGGTCGACTGAGCGAAGTACTCGTCCAGAGTCAGACCGATGTCGAGGAACGCGGCCTTGACCAGCGAAATCAACCAAGCGAACCGCTCGCCCCCTTCCGTCTCGGCCAGAAGCGTCTTGAGCAGCTCTTCCAGGACGCGGCTGTACGCTCCCAAAAAGTAGCGCGGCTCCACGCCCCGCTCGGCGTGAACCCGCCCCACGTCCCGTCGCCGCTCGGCGTAGGGCTGGTCCCAGTGCGCGTCGAGCATCAGTTCGAACAGCTGCCGCATGCTGGCCTTCAGACGCTGCACCGTGTCGCTGTCCTGGAGCAGCCGCTGCGGCTCAGCAAACTGCAACAAGTGGTCGAAAACGGTTTCGAGCAGCCCGTCCAGCTTCGAAACCACTCGCTGCTTGCACTCCCGCAGCCGGGCCGCGTCCTCCGGCGACAGGTCCATGAAGGCCAGCCGGCCCTCGAGGTCCTCTTCCCAGTTCACCTCCCAGCCGGGAGCGGAGCTTTCGGCCGCTCCTCGCGGAGTTCCGCCAACGTCGCTGTTCGGTGAAGTGTTCATTTCCAGGTCGGTCATTCCAGTCGCGTCCAGAAAAAAAAGACGTGAACCGCCCGCTTCACGACGCCCCAGCCCGCCGGTTCCGGCACACGTGCCCAGCGTCCTGTTCGTGTTTCTTGCACCGCTCGGAAACCGCGCCGGGTGGCCCTGACTGGTGGAAGTTTCGACGACCCGTCAACGAAGGGCAAGTGTACAGCCGAGACGTTCGGAGCATTTTTCCCGAGCCGGGGCAGTCGCTGGCCCGCAAACATGGAACAAGCCGCCGCAACTCGCCACGCTCACCCCGCCAGCGGCTCGGCCGGCCGGCGGTCGTGCAAGTGGAAGTCAATGACCAGCGGCAGGTGGTCGGACGCTTGCCGAGCCAACTGGCCGCGCCCAATGCGGGCGTGCACGACGCGAATCGGTCCGCGCACGAAGGCCTTGTCCAGGCTCCCGACGGGAAGCACCGCCGGAAACGAGCGAAACCGCGACGGCGGCGACGTCACCTGAATGAAACGCTGTTCGGCCAAGTGGGCCTTGCTCAACCGGTTCCGCCAGTCGTTGAAGTCACCGACAATGAGGGTCGGCAGGTGAGCGGCCTGGCGGAACAAGTGGTGCCGAAGCAGCCGACGCATTTGCCACCACCGTTCCCGCTCGCCTAGCCCCAAGTGCACGCAGACCAAGTGCAACGGCCCTTCCGGCGTCTCAACCACCGCCAACACCGCGCCGCGCGGTTTGCGGTTGCGAAAGGTCAACGAAAGACGGTGCTGAGACGACAACGGCCAGCGCGACAGCAGCACGTTCCCGTACCCACCGCGTTTCAGGTGGACGTTCATTTGGTACACACAACCGACGGCGTTGAAGTACTCCTTCAAAATTCGCGGCTGGTCGTCGTAATGCGACCGGCGCACACCTCGGTCCACCTCCTGCAAACAAATCAGGTCGGGGTTGTACCACTCCAATAGGTCAATGACCCGCCGCAGGTTGTACCGCCGGTCCGCTCCGCCAATGCCCTTGTGGATGTTGTAGCTGAGCACTCTCATTGTCCGCTCGCACGGCACTCAGCCGACACGTGGAATTCTCTTCTTTCGCGTCGTTGGCCTGCTTGTCCTGACCAAAGGGAGTTCGATCCCACCGAGCCGGTCTGCGCCGGCTGGCTCAGTTCCGTCAGCCGGCCCGGCCGGACCATTCCAATTTCGTGGGCTTTCGTTCGGCCGACTTCGCCGAGTCACTTCGCCGACGCGGCTCCGTTTCCCGGCTTCGGAGGTTCAAGGCCGCTTCGGCGCCCCGGGGCCGCCGCCTCTGGCCCTTCGCCGGTTCACGAAATTCTACGACGCCGCCCGCTGCGGACATTGGGGCGGCGCCGCGGCGCCCGCAGAGTCGCGGACGAGGCGTCGTCGTCCGCCGGCGCGACGGTCTCGGCAGTCGTCGCAGCAATGCCTGGAGGGTAGCTGGCCGAAGTCGAGCTTGCTGCGTCCGAACTGTCAAGCGGGTCGGCACCGGTTCCTGCCTGTTTCTGCTGCCGTCTTCGGGCTGCGCCCCAGCGTCAAAACAGCGGGGCGAACAGGCGGAAGAAGTTCTCGCCGAGCACGTGGGAACGAGGGCGGCGGCCCCAGGCGTCTGCGTCGACTCGGACGGCGTCGCGAACGTCCCGCTCGAACGCCTCGTCCAGCTGCTGCGTCAACTTCGAGTCGTACATGGCAACGGCGACTTCGAAGTTGAGAATGAGGCTGCGGGAGTCGAAATTGGGCGAGCCGACCATGCACCACTGGCCGTCTACGGACAACGTCTTCGAGTGCAGAATGCCCTTTCGGTACTCGTAGATTTCCACCCCCGCCTGCAACAGCGTGTCGTAGTAGGAGCGGGCGGCGAGGAGCGTCCAGAAGCGGGCATGCGGCCCGCCGACAATGACTCGCACCCGCACACCTCGACAAGCCGCCGTCACCAGAGCCATGAGCAACGAGTCGGGCGGGACAAAGTAGGACGTAGCCAGGTTTACTTGCCGGTGAGCTTCGTTAATGGCGACGAACATGAGCGACTCGAAGACCCGCACGTCGCCGTAGGGAGCTCCCGGCACGACCTGAGCGCACACGTCGCCGTCCGAGTCGGGCGGCGGAAAGTAGTCGCTCATCGAACCGGCCGTCAGGTCTTCGCCCGTCGCGTAGTACCAGTCTTCCGCAAAAACCCGCTGCAACTGCAGCACGCAGGGACCGCGAACCTTGAGGTGAGTGTCTCGCCAAAACCCGTAGTTCGGGTTCCGCCCCAAGTACTCGTCGCCGACGTTCATGCCCCCCGTGAACCCAACCCGGCCGTCCACAATGACAATCTTCCGGTGGTTCCTCAGGTTGACCGACCACCGCTCACGAAACGACTGCCCGGGCGAGAAGACGGCCACCTGAATGCCCGCTTCCCGCATGGGTTGCAGGAACCGACGTCCCAAGTAGCGTGAGCCAATGCCGTCGTAAAGAAACCGCACCTGCACGCCCTCCCGGGCCTTACGAATCAACAGGTCGCGAAGGCGAGTGCCCGTGCGGTCCGGCCGCCAAATGTAGTACTCCAGGTGTAGCGAGTGCCGAGCGGACAGAATGGACTGCTCAATCAGACCGAGCGTCCGGTGGGTGTCGGTCAGCAGCTCCACGTCGTTACCCAGCGTACAATCTGTGTCGGCCAAGCGGTTGCAGACTCGCATGAGTTCGTCTTGCAGAGGGCTGAGCGGCCCGCCGGGCGTCTCGACCAAACGCGACAGGTCCTTCAACTGCGGAGCCAGGGCGTCGATTGTGGCCTGACGCTGCTGCATCCGCCGCTCCACCCGGTTGATTCCGAACACCACGAACAACAACGCGCCGACGTACGGCAGCATGACAATGGTCAGCAGCCACGCCACGGTCGCAACCGGCTGCTTCTTAAGCAGCAGCGCCACCGGGACCAAGCTGAGCGACAGTCCGTAACCCAGAATCAGCAGCAAGACCCAGTTGGACATGTTCGGCCGCCAGTCGCCTTCTCACCTGCTCGCACCAACCGCCTCGGCGCCGCGGAGCGGTGAGCGGTTCGTGTGCCGAGCGGCGGGCTCCGTCCGCCCACACCGTGACTCGCCCCAACGACGCCCCACGCACACAGTCGCCCGCACGCCGCCGCAACAGGGCTCGGGGAAACAACGCGAACAAATTTCGCAAGTGTGCAATGGACTGGAAGTTGCGAAGACCGCCCCGGGCCGACCTTCTCTTTCCGCCCCGCTCCAGACCGGGTGGCCGAATTGTGGCAGTACGTGGCGAAAAATGAAAGCCATGTCTCGCCGGAGTGCAACGCTGGCGCGACCGGTCGCCGTTACTGTGACAGGCGCCGGCGAGCAGCCGAACGGCGTCAGCCTGGACGGACCGCGCCCGACCGGCCCGGCCGAACAGGCCGACCGTCGAACCGAGTCGAACCAATGGCTGACAAATGGAAGGACCTCACCGACCCGAGCCCCCCCGCCGAAGCGGCTCCGAGACGCGCAGCCTGTCGAGCGCAGCCTCCGCTCGGCGGTCGCCTCGCACACCAAGTCGACCGCCTCACCGTGGTTGCCGCAACATGTCGCCGAGTGCGGGAATGGTAAGAAACAACAAGAGAGCAGTCGGTTCCGGATGACGGCGGCTCGACGCCGGCAGAACGCTGGAACGCGAGCAAGCCGGTCGAATGGCCAACCGAGCGGGGGCCCGCTGTCTCTGGTGCGGATGCGGAAAAGTGGACTGACGGCCGCGTCACAAAAAAAGAAACAGGAGCGGAGGGAATTCGAACGGGGCAACGTAAGCACCAACTCTGACAAGGACTTACACCGACCACTCGAACGGGGCGCTGCAGTAGGCGCTGCGGTCCAGTCGGAGGGGCGACGCTGCGAAGAGAGCGACGCCACCGCGGGCTGGGTGGCGGCGAATTCGTTGCTTGAGGAGCTGGCCCGCCTTTGGCCGAAGCTGTCTCCGGAGCAGCAACGGCAGGTGCTGGCGTTCGCTCGCCGGTTGGTCGAGCGCGCAACCCAACGAGTGCGTCCAGCCCCGCTCGCCGGCCTTTCGGTCTCCCCACGGCCTGGCGGGAAACACCCCCTTCTGTCGAACCTGTCCACGTTGCCCCGATTTCACCGGCCAGGTTGGCCCCTCACGGACTGCCGGTCGCAACCGCCGCGTACCGCGCGGGCGACCCACCACTCTCCCGCTCGCGGGAGAAGGGTGGCGAGCGAAGCGAGCCGGGTGAGGACATGCCCGCGCAAGCCCCCACACGCTTGGTTCCCACAAGCGAATGGCGCCTCATCCGCCCTTCAGGCACCCGTCGGGGGAGAAGGGACTGAACTCGGTCGGCCGTCGTCACCGATCAGTCCAGCCCGGCGTGCAGACTCCATCATGCTCGCCACAAACGATATCCCAGATCTTCGATTTGACAAAGCACTCGCACCGAAACCCGTTGAAGTCTCCTCAGTCCAAACGGCTCGCAGCGCAAGCCCCCGGCCGACCGTCCGCAGAAATCGCCTTCAGGCCCTTGCTGTCGCACCCTCCAGAGGCGTTCAGGTCAACCCGGCCGGTGGGGCAGAGCCCCGTGGCGGCCCAGCCACGCAGCTCGACGTCGTCGCGTGAGGTTTTGCTCGAAGCCGCTTGCGTTTGCCAACGAGCGGGCGAGTGACCAAGCGGCCCGGGGGCCGCGCTCCGAGCCTGGCGACACGGCCGGTCCAACTGCGCCGCCGGTCCGCGGACGTGCCTTTCACCGGCTCGGTGCTCGTGGCGTGCCCACTGCCGTCGCCGGGCCGGTGTTTGCCTGTTCGAATTCGCTCCTGGTAGAATCCTTCTACGCCACGGTTCGGGCGTCGACCAACGGGCGTCGAGTGGAGTCGTTGGTTCGCCCAGGCCGTTGCAAGCTTTCAACGGGCGGCAGTCGCGGCTTTCCTGAGTCACAAACGGACTGTTCTCGCAAGAAGCCGCGCGGAGATCGACCCGGGCAACGACTTCGAACAGCCGGTCCAGCTGAGGGGAACAGGGCCGTGGGCCCGTCGGTCCTTGGTTTGTTCCGCTGGTGCAGTGCGGAACGAGTCGGCGGGAGCGGCCGGCAGCGTTGAGCCAGAAACGGGCCGAGCTCGGCAAGGACTACGCTCACGCGGAAAGCAAGCAGACGGAGGAGGACCCATGGGGCCGTCGACCATTGTGCTGCTCGTTCTGGTGCTCGTTGTCGTCGCCGTGGCGGCTAGTCTGGCCGGGCGGTTTCTGTTCGCTTTGGCCGTGTTCGCCGGCTTTTGGTTTTTCGGGTACGTCGCTCAAAATGCCGTCCGCAAAGCCGCTCGCTTCCGCCACCTCGACCCCCGACACGTGCGAATCTTCGGCCGCGTTCTGCACGTGACGTTCTTCATTGTGGGTGCCATTTGCGGGCTGGGCACCGCCGGCGTCGACGTGAAAGCACTGGTGGCCGGCTTGGGACTGACCGGCTTTGCCTTGGGCTTCGCTCTGAAAGACATCATTTCGAACCTGCTGGCCGGCTTGCTGCTTCTGGTCTACCGGCCGTTCAAGCTGGGCGACCGAATCAAGGTCGGTGCGTTCGAGGGACGTGTCGAATCGGTCGACCTGCGCTACACGACCCTTCAGGCCGACGGTCGACGTCTGTTCGTGCCGAATTCCATGCTGTTCACAAACGCCATTACGGTCTTTGTGCCAGAGGAGGAGCCTGAGGCGGAGCAGTCGACGCCGCAGCCCGAATGAAACCGATGTCTCCGAGAGCGCCGCGCGCGGAACCGGAGAACGCTGCCTCTGTCCGGAGCCGCCGTCTTGTGGCTGCGTCGCGAACACACGCCGACGCGTTGCACTTGCCCGACTAGCCGTCGCGTGCCGGCCGCCTCGGAAAGCTCGCAACGGGAGAATGCAACCATGAGAAGCCAGGTTCGCTCGCCCGCGCCGCCAGACGTCCGCCTTTGTCTTCCCAGGCTGCTGCTGTGTTTGGTCGTGCTGACCGTCGGCATGGCGGGACGACAACCGTTTGTGGTCGCCGACGACGGTCCACCCAACGTGGTGCTCATTTTGACTGACAACCAGGGCGCTTGGACGTTAGGCTGCTACGGCAACCCCGACATTCGCACGCCCAACGTCGACCGTCTGGCGTCGGAAGGCATTCGGTTCACGCGAGCCTTCAGTTGCAACGCGGTCTGTTCGCCGACGCGGGCCAGCCTGCTGACCGGTCTGCTGCCGAGCCAGCACGGCGTTCACTGCTACCTTCGGGCCAACGAGGCTCAAATGGGTCCGCACGCCTACTCGACGGTGGCCGAGTTTCGCACGTTGTCGGAAATCTTGGCCGAAGCCGGCTACCGTTGCGGCCTGGTCGGCAAGTGGCACTTGGGCGACAACCTGCACCCGCAGGAAGGGTTTGAAGAGTGGGTGACCATGCCGCACGGGGCGACCTCGACGTTTTACGGAGCCCAGGTCATTGAAAACGGACGGGTCCGCACCGAACCGCGTTACTTGACCGACTTCTGGACGGACCGAGCGGTGCAGTTCATTGAACGGAATCGGAACCGCCGGTTCTTCCTCTTGTTGGCGTACAACGGCCCGTACGCGCTCGGCCCCAGCCTGCTCCGACCGGCTCGCAACCGACACGCTGCCTACTACGCCGACAAGTGGCTGCCGTCGTTTCCGCGCAGCCAAATGCACCCGTGGCTGCACAGCACCAAGCAGTTCCTGAACAACGTCCGCAGCATTCGGCGGGTGGCGGCTGAGGTGAGCGGAGTGGACGACGGTGTCGGCCGCGTGGTGGAGGCGCTGGAACGGTCCGGCTTGACGCGACGCACGCTGGTGGTTTTCACGGCGGACCAGGGGTGGAGCGGCGGGCAGCACGGCGTCTGGGGCATGGGCGACCACACGCGCCCGCTCACCGCTTTCGACTGCCAAATTCAAGTCCCGCTGATTTTTCGCCAGCCAGGTGTCGTTCCGGCCGGCGTCACCAGCGACATTCTGACGAGCACCTACGACCTGATGCCCACGCTGCTGGGCTACCTGGGACTGCAGGACCGTCGGCCGACGCACCCTCGTTCGCCCGGCCGGGATTTCTCGGCCGTGTTGCGAGGCCGGTCGCTCGCGTGGGACAACGTGGTCTTCTACGAGTTCGAGAACGTTCGGGCCATTCGAACGGCGGAGTGGAAGTACGTGGAGCGGTTTCCGGACGGACCGCACGAGCTGTACAACGTGCAGACCGACCCGTACGAGTGGGTCAATCTTTACGGCCAGCCGGACAGCCTTCCGGTTCAAGAGCAACTGCGCAAGCGGCTGCACCGGTTCTTCGACACTTACGCGGACCCGAAGTACGACTTGTGGCACGGCGGACGCTCCAAGCCGCGTCTGCTGACCACCGGCCGACACACTCTGACCGGCTCGTCGCAGTAGCAAGCGGCGGTCTGTCGACTTGCGCCGCACTGTCCGGGCACGGCCAGCCTCTTGCCGGTTCGGGTGACTTCTTGTCGGTCGACCCGCCAACGGTTTCGGCCGCCGCGCCGACCGAGCGTCTCGGGTCGTCCAACCGACCGTCCCCGTCGCCGGACTGGCAACGAAACGTCGGTGGCGGGTAGAGTCTTCGTGCGTCAAAATGCGCGCGTGATTTGAAAGCCGCAACTCGTCATGTTCTTCTCGGTTGTGGAGCAAGCAGGATGCTTGCTCCACGTTGGGACGTCCGCAAGACTGTCGTTCGGTTCTCGCTCGACGCTCCAGCACGCGAGCACGAGTTTGCCTCACGGCGAGAGGGTCGGAACATGGCTCTGGAACTGCAGTTCGACCACATTGGCATTCCTACGGACGAGCCGCAGCCGCAGGAGTTCTGGGTCCCGCAAAGCGAGTGTTGGGTCACCAACCCGCGCAAACACCCTCAACGAATCGAGTACCTGCGGTTTCGGAACAAGCCCGACTTGGAGCCGGGCACGCCCGAGTGGAAACTGTGGAACATGCCGCACATTGCGTACCGGGTCAACGACCTCGAGCGGGCCATGGAGGGGCAAGAAGTCATTTACGGACCGTTTGAGCCTGGTCCGTTTGCCCGCGTGGTGTTCGTCCACCAGCACGGCGTGGTGGTGGAGTACTTGGAGTACCGCGACACGGAAACGTGGTTCGGAGAAAAGACGCCTTGGGTGCCGCCGTAGTCGCGCGGCACGGGGCTGCGCCGGCCGAAGGACACACGGGCGGCTTTCGACTCGGCCGGTCGGCACCTTGGCCAGCCGAATTGACTGACGAGCAAGGCCGGTTGTCGGAAAAGAGCTTGCCGAGTTTCGCTGTGGGTGACACAAGGTGGTTTCAGCAGAGGGAGCGGAACGAATGAGTGGTTTTCACTTGCGCAACACCAAACCGGAAGACCGCGAAGAACTGGCTCGCCTGATTTACCACTCGACCAACCGTTACTACCAATCGATTGGTCGAGACAAGATTTTTAAAGGAGACGAGCTGTCGCCCGTAGTCTTTTTCGACGTCTACGAAAAGCTCGACCCCGGACAGTGCATTGTCGCGGTGGACGACCAGACCGGCCAAATCATTGGCTCGTGTTTCGTTCACCCGCGCGAGACGCACGTGTCGTTGGGAATCATGAACGCCCACCCGGACCACTTCGGCCGCGGAGTCGCTCGGGCGATTTTGCAGCGAATCATTGAGCTGGCCGAGTCGCAGGGCAAGCCGGTGCGGCTGGTCTCCAGTTGTTTCAACCTGGACTCGTACTCGCTCTACACGCGGGCCGGTTTCGTTCCCTTCTGCACCTTTCAAGACATGTACCTGAAGGTGCCGGAGTCGGGGCTGGACGTGGAGCCGCCCGCGGGCATTTCCGTCCGTGAGGCCACGCTGGACGACGTGGAAGCCATGGCCGCCATTGAAAAAGAGGTCTCGGGCATTACCCGCGTCAACGACTACCGCTACTTCATTCAAAACGAAGACGGCTTGTGGCACGTGTCGGTCGTCGAGTCGCCCCGGGGCGGGGTGGACGGCTTTCTGGTTTCGTGTGGGGCCGAAGCGTGCAACATGCTCGGACCGGGAGTGGCCCGAACCGAAGACCAGGCGGCGGCGTTGATTCACGCCGAGCTGAACCAGCACCGCGGGCGCTCGCCTGTGTTTCTCGTTCCCGTCACGTGCAAGAACCTGGTGCAGCGGTTGTACTCGTGGGGAGCGCGGAACTGCGAGCTGCACGTGGCTCAGGTCTACGGTGAAGCTCAGCCGCCGCGCGGCGTGGTCATGCCTACGTTCCTGCCCGAGTCGGGTTGAGGAGGACGAAGCGGCCCGAGCGGCCGAGCGCCCGGACGCACCGACCGACCCGTCCGCGCAAAAAAACGCCCTGGAGGGCTGCGCTCCGCGTTCCCCTCCAGGACGTTGCTTTTTCACCGACCCGTCACGGCTTCAGGCACAGCAGCTCGCCGTTCTGCAGGCTCAGGAACAGCCGTCCGTTGGCTGCGGCGAAGCCGTCGAACACGGGCAGCGCCGGCAAGTCTTGTTGCGACAGCAGCTGACCGTCCTGTTTCGAGTAGGCCAGCAGACGCACTCCCCGCTTGCCCTGCCATGACGGCAGCGACCGAAAGGCGTCGGCGGGTGGTCCGGCCAGGAACAGCACGTCGCCTGCGACCACCAACGCCTTGGCCTGGTACGGCGGACGCACCTCCCACTGGGGCTGGACCAGCGAGTGGTTGCCGGGCACGCGCTGCTTGGGCCGCTTGCTACCTTTTTGTCGTCGCGCCCTGCGAGAGAGCAGTTCTCGAGCCTGCTCGGCCAGCCGAACCGCTTCTTCCTTGGGCGTGGCGAACAGCCGGTAGTACTCGCCGCTGTTCCACTGACCGGCGTTGCCCGACGGGTAGAAGTTGCGTCCGTAGCCGAACAGCGTCTGCTCGTCCAACGCCAGAATTCGGCCGGCTGGAACGACGTTCCCGGCTCGCCACCAGCCGCCCCAACCGGAAATGAAGTTGGTGCCGAACACCCAGTAGCTGCGGTGCCACCAACTGCCGTCCAGGAAGCCCGTCGGGCAGAACAGGTGCGGCACGGTGCGGTCCAGTTCTTTTCCTTCCAGGTCGAACCGGTGCTTAATGAGGAACACCGACTGTCCGTCGCTGGAAAGGACGTCGTTCAGCGCGGCTTCGATTCCGAAGCCAACGATTTGGTCGATTTGTTCGCCCGTGGCCGGGTCGAAGTCGCGGACGGGCGTCACGGACAACTGCTTGCCGGTCAGCGGGTCGATTCGGTGCAGGAACAAGCCGCCGTCAATCATTGAGCTGCGACCGGCCACGCAGTAAAGCGTGTCGTTGACAATGAGCACGCTGCCGTGGACAGGCCACGCCGACTCCAGCTGGCCGAAGACGACCACCCGTCGCTCCGCCGGAGCGGCTCGGTAGCGCCACATCAACTGTCCGTCCGACGCTCGCACGCAGTAAACCCAGCCGTCGGCCGAGCCGAAGTAGGCCCTGCCCTTGTAGAGGGTTGGGGGCGAGTCGACTCGGGCGTCGGCCGTGAAAGTCCACACCGTCCGACCCGTGTTCTCGTCCAACGCGTAGACCGTGTGCTCGTCCACGGCGGCGACGAACACTTTGCCGTCGGCCACGGTGGGAGCACTCAGTCGCCCGCCCAGCTTCCGGCTCCACGCCGGCCGCACACTCGGCCCAACCGGCTCGGACGTCGAACCGCTTCGGAACGCGTCGTGACGGAAGGTCGGCCAGTCGGACTCGCGTGGTTGCCCGGCCGAGTCGTCGCCGGAGGAGCCTTCCACTGCGTCCGTCCACGCCGGCCCGCGTTCCAACTTCGCTTGTCGCACCTGGTCGTCCAGCCGCAACTGCTCCGGCGACGCCGACGCAAACGCCTTCAACCCCGAAATGCGGGCTTCAATGAAACAGGCGCACGAGTCGGGCGGCGCGTACAGCAAACCGTTGGCCGGCAAAACGCCGTACTGACACGTGCCTCGCAGCCACTGGTTGCGGTGAATGTCGCTCCGGCGCAGCCCAATCAGCTCCGTTCCCGCTCGACCGCTGAAAATGAACCGGTCGGTCGCCTTGTCGCGGTAGCAGCGGTGGTGAGCCATGCCGGGGTTGGAGTAAGCGCGTGCGGTGTCGAGTCGCCGTTTCACCTCGCCGGTGTGCGGGTCGCGGCCTTCGGTGTAGTCGGGACCGCGGCGGGAGCGGCTGGTGCCGACCCACACCAGTCCGTCGGCCACCAACACGTCGACCGGCGCGTTGTAGCCCTCGGCGCACGGACAACTCCACAAAACCTGACCGGTTTCGGCCGAGTAGGCCGTCAGTTCGGCCGGAGCTCCCCCGCCGGCAATGCTAATGACCCACTGAATGGCCGGAGAACGGTCCGCCTTGCCTTGGACCTTGCGGTCGGCCACCAGCACCACCTCCTGGTGCACCACCACGGTCGGCACGGACCAGGCCGGACGAACGCGAGCCACCGGCCGAGACACTTTCCACAAAACCCGGCCGCTACTGGCGTCGACGCACACCAACCCCTCCGCGTTGTGGAAGAACACACGCCCGTCGCCGACCGCCAGAGTCAGCGGCAACAGCTCCACTGTTTCCGGACCGCGCAACTGCCACAAGCGCTGCCCCGTGTCGGCCCGCAGCGCGAGGACCGACTTCTGCGACGGCCGCCGAGGCTCACCTCGCCGCGCGGCCGCCCCGCGTCTCTGCTTCGGCCGGTACGCCACTTCCTCCGGCGACGGCAGGTCTTTCGGGTCTCCAACGACCAGGTACAACACGCCGTCTTTCAGCAGAATTTCTTCGGTGTTCTCCGTGCCCGCGTAGACCTGAAGCGTCTTGCCCGTGGCGGCGTCCAGTTGCGACACCGGCTCGCCGTAGCCCAGCGTCACGTAAACGAAGTCACCGTCGGCCACCAAGCGGCGCTTCACCTGAGGCGGTCCGGTGCGGAACCCGCGAAGCTGCGACTCCCACCGGCTAATCGGTCGCTTCCACAAGAGCAGGCCGTTGTAGGCGTCGCGGGCGACCAGCGACCACTTCGACGGAAGCAGCACCGACTCCGTCGGCCCCTCGTCCACAATCAGAAACACTCGGCCGCCGGAAGTGACGACCGTGCTGACTGTGGCCAAGTGCTCGTGGCTGCGAGCGTGTCGGGGTTCGGCCAACCACTGAAGACGCCGGGGCGGTCCCACACGCTCGTCGTGAGCCACCGCGTTGTTGTCCGGCCCGTGCAGGAAGTGGCTCCACTCGTCCACGTCCGACGGCCGCTCCTTGCGGACCGCCGTCCACTTTCCCTGCTGCCACAGCAACGCAACTCCGCCGGGCGTCAGCACACGCAGCAGCTCGTCTCGCGACACCAGCTCCGGCTTCCGAACCACCACCGCGTTGACCAGGTTCTCGGCAAAAGGAAGCCGCTGGCCCGACCAGCGACAAACCGACACCGGGCCGTAGACGCCCGCAGACCGCAGCTCCTTTCGGGCCTGCTGGACCCGCTCGGCGTTCGGCTCGAGCGACTGCACCACGAACCGACCGTCAGCGGCCAGAGCGGCAGTGGCCTTTGCGCTGTCGCAGCCCACCTCGACCAACAGCCCGCCCGAGACACCGGCTTGCTGCAACTGTTGCAGAACCGCGTCGGCCGGCTCGGCCGCGTTCGCCGCCAATCCCGACCAGCTCGCTACGACCAGCCCTGCAGCGGCCAGCCACGTCAGCAACCCGGCCGACGGCGTCGCTCGACGCGGCGAGTGCCGTAGAGACCGCGGCCAGCGCCGCAAAGACACCGTCCGCGCGGCCGCTTGGGCCAGGACAGCGCAAGGACGTCGTACGGTTTTCGGAATGGAAAACACTGCCATTGTCCGGGTCCTCACTTCTTGTGTGTTCGTTTTCTGCCTGCTGGTTTGCCGGCTTGTCTTCGGGCTGCCTGCGGGCAGGCACGAGGCCTGCCCCTACGTCCCTTTGGGCGAGCACAAGGCCTGCCCCCACGTGCCTTCCGGGCAGGCACGGAGGCCCGCCCCTACGTCCCTTTGGGCGAGCACAAGGCCTGCCCCCACGTGCCTTCCGGGCA
>CAYSAG010000004.1:19217-28229 GCA_964428935.1 uncultured Planctomycetaceae bacterium
GGCACGGAGGCCCGCCCCTGCTTTTGGGCGGGCACAAGGCGTGTCCGAACCTCGACTACGGCCCTTCGCCCGCCAGACACACCACCTGGCCGTCCGTCGTTGTCAAGAAGAGCTGTCCGTAGGCGGCGGCCAGACCGTCCCAGACGGGTGGAGCGGTCAGCTCTTGTTCGTTCAACGGCCGACCGTCTTTGGCCGAGGCCACCAGCAGTCGGCCGCCCCGCTTGCCCTCGAAGCAAGCCGCCAGCTCTTCCGGGTCAGCCTTCGGGTCGGACGGCAACGGCGTTCCGGCCAGCACCAGCACCTCACCCGCTCGCAGCATGGCTCGGGGGTGCAGCGGCAGGTCGACCGACCACGACCAGAACGGTGGCCGTCGCCCTCGGCGAGCCATTTGAAAGTCCCGCTCGGGCTGTTCGTCCGGCGAGAACGGACGGTTCGTCTCGGCAAACAACGTGTAGCCGGCCTTGTTGTAAACCCGCCGCACGCCCCAGACCGTCTGTTGGTCGAAGCACAGCATGAGTCCGGCCGGTCGAGCCAGGTAACAGCCTCCGCGACCGCTCGGTCGGTTGGCAATCCACGAGTAGGCCACGGGCAGACGGCTGAAGTCGCCCGTCCCCAGCACCCAGTGCGACCGGTGGTTCTCGGCGTCGTCCAGCAAGTCGCTGGTCGAGAACAAGTGCCGGCCGCGCGTCGACTGCACGCGCAGTTGCCGGTCGAAACGGACCGTTCTCAGGTAGACCGAGAAGCCGTCGCTGACCAGAACGTCGTTGGTGGCTCCTTTCATGGAAAACGCGTCGGAGCGGTCTGGGGCGAGGAACGTCTTGTAGTCGGTCTTGTTCTGGTCGATTTTCTCGGCGTAACGGTCTTCGGCGGGCGGAGGAATCAGTCCGGGCGACTGGTCGCGCAGGCGAGTTTGGTAGAGGACCCGACCGGTCCTCGGGTCCAAGCCGTAGACCCAAATTCCGCCGTCCAGGTACGAGCTGCGGCCGGCCGCCACGTAGGCCACGCCGTCCAGGACGAGCACGCTGCCCCGGACCGGCCAGACCGACTCCAGTTGGTCGACGGCCACGGTGCGTCGGTCTTGCGGAGCGGCGCGGAAGCGCCAGACGAGCTGCCCGTCCTGCAAACGCAGGCAGTAGACGGAGCCGTCGGCCGAACCGAACAGGGCCAGTCCGTCGTAAACGGTCGGGGGCGAGTCGACCCGGCCGCCGGCTACAAACTCCCACCGCTGCTCGCCCGTGCGAGCGTCCAAGGCGACGACGCGGTGCGAGTCGACCGAAGCCGTCAGCAGCAGTCCGTCAGCCACCACCGGGGCAGACAACCGACCGCCCACCAACGCCGTCCAACGCTGGGCCAAACGAGCCGGAAGGTTCATTTCGGTCGAGCCGCTTCGCAACGGGTCGTGCCGCAAGGTCGGCCACTGCTCGGCGTCGGACTGAGTCGACGCTTTCGACTGCCGAGCAACGTCCGACCAGGCCGGACCGCGAACCAGCCGAGCCGCGCGGCCCGAGCCGGCCTGCTCCTCGCCCGGCTCCGCCGCCTCGTCACTCCGCGACGAAGCCAGGGCCCAGAACCCACGAATCTTGGCTTCCATGAAACAGCCGCAGGCGTGAGGCGGAGCGTACAGCAGGCCGTTGCACGGCATGACTCCGTACTGGCACAGCCCGCGCACCCAGTTGTTGCGTGAGAACGCTTGGTCCCGCAGGTCGAACAGTTCTACGCCGCGGTAGCCGCTCAGCAGGAAGCGCGTCGTTGCCTTTTCGCGGTAGCAGCGGTGGTGGTGTCCGGCCGTGCGGAGCTGCCGCCACTGTTCCGCCGTCGAACGCACGACCCTGCCCGTGCGCAGGTCTCGGGCGACGTCGAATTCCGGTCCCACCCAGACCTGTCCGTTGACCACCAGCACGTCGGCGGGCGAACGGAAGCCGGGACGGCACTCGGTCTTCCACAGCTCGCGGCCGGTGTCGAGTTCTAAAGCCGTGAGGCGTCGGCCGTCGGCGTACAGGACCACGCCGTCGGAAACGACCAGTGTCGCCACGGCCCAGCCGACGTCGCGCCAGCGGTAGAACCCGCCCAGAGGAATGTTCGGTGCTTGTGGCGACGAGCCGCGTCGGCCGCGCCGCTTGCCGCCCGGCCGCGCCCGACCGACCAAGACGTCCGACGTGGTCCGTCGCCACAGCTGGCGGCCCGACTGCTCGTCCAGGCAGACCACGTCCGTGCCGGCCCCGAAGCAGACCCGACCGTCCGAAGCGGCTAGCGTCACGGGAACGACGGAAGCCTCCGGGTCGCTCCACCGCCACAGCTCCCTCCCCGTCGTCACGTCCACCGCCACCACCGTCTTCTTGTTCGGGAAGGGAGCCTTTCCGCGACGCGCCGGGTCGGCAGCCGCCTGTTCCGTCACCGGCCGACCCACCACGACCAGCAGCACGTTGCCGTCGACGACAATTTCCTCGGTGCCCTGGGTCGTGTCGTACGTTCGGAGCGGTTGCCCGGTGGCGGCGTCCAGCGCGGTGACGGGTGCGTCCACGCCGAGAGCAACAAACACCCGACGGGCGTCGGCGACCAACAGCCGCGGCAACTGCACCGGCCCCGACCGGAACTTTCTGAGGTGGTAGGCCCAGGTCGGAATGCGTCGCCGCCACAGCTCGACACCGCTGAAAGCGTCACGGGCCACCAGGAACCAACGCGGCGGCAGCTGAATCAAGGCCGACGGAGCTTCGTCCACAATGTAAAACAGCCGTCCGCCCGCCGAGACCACTCCGCTGACGCTGGCCAGTGTGTGGTGGTAACGGCTCCACAGCGGAGTGGCCAGCCATTGCATGTGCCGCGGCGGGCCAACCCGCTCGTCCTTCGCCACCGCGTTGTTCGACGGGTCGTGCAAGTAGTGGCTCCACTGGTCCAGCTCGGCTGGCCACGGCTTCGCCTCCTTGCGCCAGCCGTCGTCGTCGGTCCGAGCGAGCCAGACGCCGTTGGGCCGGAGCACGCGTTGAGCCTCACGCGGCTGCACGGCCTCCGACCGTTCCCACACCAGCAGTGCGACCAGGTTGTCCACAAACGGCAAACGCCCACCGGCCCAAGGCTCGACCGTCACCTGGCCGCTCAAACCGTCCCGCACCAACCGTCGCCGGACCGCCAAGACGTCGGCTTGCACAGAGAGCAGCACGTGCAACGGGCCGGTCCACCGACGAGCCAGCTCGACGGCCAAGCCGGCGTCCTGCTCGGCCACGACCACCGCCACACCGCTTCGCACGCCGGCCAGCTGGAGCAGTTCCTGAGCCCGCTCGGCCGCCGAACCGGTGGTCGCGACACTGGCAGCCGCCGCGTCCGTGGAGCTGGCTGGCGGAGCGGCTCGTCCGACCGTCGCCGCACAAAGCCCGGCAAAAACCACAACCGCCGCCCACACCGCGACAGCCGCTCGGCGTCCGACCGACCGGCTCGCCGCGCAAGACCCGTCGGGCCGCGCAGTCGGGCGGCCACCGGCACCGAACCCACCGTCGACACGCACCGTTCTCAGTCGTCTCATTCGACCGGCTCCTTCTGGTTCTGAAGACCACACGGAACCGACCCGTCGACTGGTCGCCCACAAGGTCGGCTCGGCCAAAGTCGCCGCCGACCGTGCAGAGGCTGTCGACGGGTCGTCGGCCGTGGAACGTCCAACCGGCGAGCCGAACCGTTTCACGTCGTGACCGCGCCGAACCGTCGCGTCAGCTCGGCGTTCATGGCCGGCTCGTCGCTGAAGCGCGGGTACATTCCCACAATGACCCCGTCGGTGGGCTTAATGTGGCTGAAGGCGTAGCGGAACGCTCGCTGGACCGAGCCCGGGTTCCAGCACAAGCGTCCGGCCGCCAGGATTTTGAAGCCCAGACAAGGCTTGTCCACTTGTCGGACGACAGCGGTCATGTCGTCTGGGTCCGACTGGAAAAACGGCTCGCCCACCGTCACCTTCCCCAGCAACTGAAGCTGTTCCTCCCGCGGCCGGGTCACGTAGTAGAAGCACGTCATGAACAGGTCGTTTTCCCAGCCTTCGTCGGCAATTCGTTTAATGTTGTCCGGGTTGTGAGCGGACACACCGGCCAGGACGCCGTGGTCGTGAACCTTCTTGACGAAGTCGTGGACTTTCTGCGCCTTGCCTTCGCGGAACAACCGGTCGGTCACGCCGCCGTGGTGGACAATGGCAATCGGAGCGGTGTCCTTAATGACCTGTTCGATGGGAGCGTCGTGCCCTTTCCGCTCGGCGTGCAGGCAAATGAACTTCATTTGCGTGCCCTGCTCGCGCAAGGTCCGAATCGCCTGAATGGCCTTGTCCGTGTGGTCGAACTGCCACGCCGTAATGCCCACCTCTTCACAATGCTGCAAAAAGGAAATCACTCGCTCCACCGTGAAGTACTCCAGCATGTGGAGCCTCAGGTTGCGGGTCGAGTGTGAGAAACCGCCAATCGGGTTCCAGCCCGCAACCAAGCGACTGATTGAGTGCGGGCCGAGTTTGATTTGCGGAAGAGGCTGGGCGGGCCGGCGGGGCTGTCCGGACGGCGCCGCAGGAGCAGGCGAGGCGGAAGACAGAAGCCGTCCGGCCACCGCAGCCGCAGCCGTTCCACCACAAACTTGCCGCAAAAAACGCCGACGGTTGGGACACTGTGCGTTGGGAAGACGCTCTGTCATGTCCGTGGCCTCCTTCTTGAAATGCGACGACCCGTGACCGGGCACGCTCGACGGCCTCCCTCTTCCCGGACAAACTCTTGCCGACTCCACCGCGGCGCAAAAGACAACGCACCGCAGGACTGGAGAGCCAAGAGGCCGTCTTGCGAAGTTCACGCGAGGTGGTGGGCCTTGTGTGTTCTGCAGTCGGCCACCGGCGCCGGTTCGGCCGGACTGGTCGTGTACCGAGCGGGTTCGACGGCTCGGCAGCCGAGCCAACTCACGGCGGCCAGTGCCGCCGGTCACCGGCCCAGCCGCCGGGACGGCGTCTTCAGGCCGCTCCGGCAAGCCGCCACGGTTCGCTCCAAGCCGGCCGCCTCGAAGCCCCTGCGCGCGCCCGCAGCTTCTCCGCCCGACCGCCCCGGCACCACTGGTCGGTTCTAAAGTAACAGTGAACACGCCAAACGTTCAAGCGGGGAAGACAAACAGCGGCCGCACGGCTCCGTGGTCTCGGGGTTTCGCCCCGACCTCACGGGTAAAACGGGACCCGCTTCAGCCCCAGCGTTTCGTCCAGGTCGAACAGCACGTTCATGTTCTGCAAGGCCGAACCGGCTTGGCCTTTCATCAGGTTGTCGATGTGCGAGACGACAATGAGCCGTTCGGTTCGGGGGTCGACGTTGACGGACAACACGCACAGGTTCGAACCGCGGACGTCGTTGTTCGACGTGGGCACACCGGGCGGCTCCACGCGAACGAACGCCGCCTCCTTGTAGAACTCGCAGTAGGCTTCGTAAACCTGCTCGGCCGTCGTTTGCGAGTCGGCCAATTGAGCGTAGACGGTGGTCATGATTCCGCGGCAGAGCGGCACGACCTGAGTGGTCAAGGTCACGTTCAACGGCGTCCCCGCCAGCAAAGACAGCTCTCGTTCAATCTCGAAGTTGTGCTGGTGGGCGGCGATTTTGTAAGCGTTCATGTTTTCGTAGCGCAACGGGTAGTGGAAGGTTTGGGCCGGTTTGATGCCGGCGCCGGAGACGCCGGTCTTGGCGTCGAAAATGAGCGTCGTCGGGTCGACCAGCCGTTCGCGCACGGCCGGAGCCGCTCCCAGAATCGACGAGACGGCAAAGCACCCGGGGTTGCCGACCACGTGGGCTCGCCGAATTTCTTCCCGGTGCAGTTCGGCCAGTCCGTAAGCCGACTGCTCCAGCAGCTCCGGCGCGGCGTGCTCGGTCGGCTTGCCAATTCGCCGAGCGTACTCGGCGTACTGCTTCGGGTCGTTGAACCGGAAGTCTCCGCTGTAGTCGATGACTCGCACCCCCGCCCGCACGTAGGCGCCGGCGTGGAGCATGCCGACGCGGTCCGGTGTGGCGAAGAAAACCACGTCGACGTCGTCTTCGGGCGAGACCTCGTCGGGCGACTGAACGGGCAAGTCGCAAAAACCCTTCAGGTGCGTGTGCCGGTCGCTGATTGGCCGGCCGACCCCTTGAACGTCCACCAACGAAACCACCTCGGCTTCCGGGTGGGCCGTCAGCAACTCAATGATGTTCGCTCCGCCAAAGCCTCCCGCTCCAACCACTCGAGCCCGAATCACGGCTTGCCTCCCCACACCTGGCTGCAACAGACTTCCCGGTTCGCTCACAGCACGCCTTCCGGTTGACGACGAGCGGCCGCCTTGCGCGACGTGCCGGAAAAGCCGCTCGAAAAGACAGCGCCGCTGCTCTTGCCGCCGGACCAGAAAAAGACGGTCGGCACCAGAGAGCACGTCAACCGCCTCCGGCACGCAGCCCAAGGCCACAGGCATGCTGCGTCCGCGCCGTCCCCGGTGCGCTCACCCGCCGAAAAGACGCGGGTCACCGAAGAGCGGGCCCGAGCCCGAGTCCAGCCCGCCCTTCAGCGGGCGCTTGCGTTTCGGCCGAGCCGGCTCGCCTCGTCGAGCCTCCTCCGCCTCCTTCTGAGCTTCGGCCAAGGACTTCATTTCCGGCGGCTTCTCTTCAATGGCCTTCATGGACAGACTGATTCGCCGGTGGACCGTGTCGACGTTCAGCACCTGCACGTCGACCTCTTGGCCCTCCTGCACCACGTCCGTCACTCGGTTGACGCGCCGGTAAGTCAGCTCGCTAATGTGAACCAACCCTTCGACGCCCGGCTCCAGTTCGACGAACGCACCGAAGTCGGCAATGCGTGTGACCCGCCCGGGGTAGACCTTTCCCTTTTGGTAGCGTTCGGCCGCGGTAGCCCACGGGTTGTCGGTCAGTTGTTTCAGGCTCAACCCGACTCGTTTCGACTCGGGCTCGACCGAAATCACCTTCACCTCCACCTCTTGGCCTTCCGAGAGCACCTCGGCGGGGTGGTTGATTCGCGTCCAACTGATTTGACCCACGTGCAGGAAGCCGTCGACGGGCCCCAAGTCGACGAACGCCCCGTACTCCATGAGCTTCTTCACGCGGCCCGTCAACACCTGGCCCTCTTCGACCGTCTTCCAGAACTCCGCCTCGGCCTGCCGTCGTTCCTCGGCCAGCAGCTCGCGCCGACTGACGACCATGTTTCGCCGCCGCGGGTCAGCCTCAATGATTTTCGCTTTCAGCTTTTGACCGACGAACGGCTCCAAGTCCGCCACGTACCCCAGGTCGACCTGGCTGGCCGGCATGAAGGCCCGCAAGTTCCCCACTCGCACCTCCAGCCCGCCCTTAATGACGGCGCTGACCAGGCACTCGACCGTCTGGCCGACCTCGACCGCGTCCCAGTCGCTGGCGAGCCGCTGGACGCCGGTCGGCAGATTGCAAACAATCAACCCGTCGGTCGGGTCGAACCGCGCGACGACCACTTCCACCTCGCGGCCGACAACCGGAGGCTTGTCTGACGGGAACTGGCGAATCGAAACCACGCCGGGCGACCGGTAGCCCAAGTCGACAAACACGTCCTCGCCGTGAATGGACTGAATGCGTCCCTTCAGCCGAGCACCCTGGTCGGGCACGTCGTCAATTGAAACCGGCCTCTCTGCGGTTTCGCTGCTGACGGTCGGCACGACCTCGCCCAGTCCGTCCGCCAACGCGGCTTCAATTTCCGCCTCCAGCTCGGCGTCCAGCTCAATGTCTTTCGGTGGCAGCTCGACTTCGGACGGCTCTGCCGCGGCTGCAGAGGCGGCAGCTGCTTGCTCCTGCCCGTCCGTCCGCTCCGGGCCGGCAGGCGGCTCGTCCGCGGACGGCACCGCCTGCGTCGCCTCGGCACCGGCCGGCGCGGCCGCGGGTTCGGCCCCGACGGTCGGCTGGGCCGGCTCCGCCCCTTCCTCCACCGGCTGCACCTGCTCTGCCACGGCCTGCTGCTCCGACACACAGGCCGACTCGCCCACGCTCGGCTCACTCGCCGACACCGCTCCCCGCTGCTCGGCCGACACCGGCTCGGCCCGCCCGGACGCAGCTTCCCGCTGCTCCCCTTGGACCTTTTCGACGCCCGTTTCCGCCGGGGGCGAGGCCGACGCGTCCGGCTGAGGCTCGCGCGGTTGCTGCGGAGGCCTCGGTTCGCCCGTCGAGCTCGGCGCGGCCGCCGGCTGCTCCGTCGCCGATTGCTGGACCGGCGGCTCCGCGGCCGTGGGTGGCTGCGGCGCAGACTGCTGGTCGACGTTCGGCGACGCCGCTGTTGCCGCCAGTCGGTCGCCGGCCGTCGGTCGCTGCTGGCCTCCACGCGCCGACCGCCGTTTCCCCGCCGACCGCACACCAGCGGACGGGCCCAAGGACGGCACGGGCTTCAAAGCGCTGGGGTCCGTAATTTTCGGGTTCAGCCGTAGGCGTGGCCGAAGTCGGGGAGCGGCAGAGTCCACTTGACCGGTCGGCTCCGTTGGACCAACCGACTCTGCCTGACCAGCCGACTCCGTCCGGCCGACGTCAGCAGCCGGCTCAGCGCACTGCTCAGCCGTCTGGCGCGACGCCCCTTCGGCAGCCGGCAAGTCCCCTTGCCCAGGCGGACTGGACGCACCAGCCGCTTCGGGACTGGTCTGCTCTTGCGGCTTCGGTTCCTGGTTTTCGGTGGGCCGAGTTTCTTCGCTCATGTCTTCTTGCAAGTCAGCGCAAACAGTCAGCGGAAACAACCTGGCACGACCGCTGTGCCGAAGCTGAGGGAGACCGTCAGACGTTGACCTGGAGCGACCGCGCCGAAACGCGTGCAACACAATAGTCGAAAGGATTCGAAAACTCCACCGCCACCAACTCGACAAAACCGGCCGCTGCCCCGACGGACGGTTCCGCGACGGCCGTTGCCGCGTCCGCCGGGTCGGCCGGGACGGCGTTGACTACCGTCCGGGCTGTCGAGCTGCCAAGATGTTTGACGGCCGAGACCGTCCGTCCTGCAAACGGCGTCCGTCCTGCAAACGGCGTCCGTCCTGCAAACGGC
>CAYSAG010000004.1:28329-42880 GCA_964428935.1 uncultured Planctomycetaceae bacterium
CGTCCGTCCTGCAAACGGCGTCCGTCCTGCAAACGGCGTCCGTCCTGCAAACGGCCACCCGCCCGGCAGCCGACGGCTCGCACAAACGGACGAAGTGGAGGAATCCAGCTGCACCGGCGACGCAGTCGAAAGAGGGAGTCCGAAGGCATGGCAACCACGCCCACCGGCCCGGTCCGAAGCATTGAGCTGGTCGACCGACGCAGCAGCTCGCTGCTGGTTGTGGACGTGCAAGAAAAACTGCTGGCTCACATTCCCGTGGCCGAGCTGCTCGTGGAGAACTGTCGCAAGCTGGTCCAGGCGGCCAGGCTGCTGCAGGTGCCGGTGTTTGCGACCGAGCAGTACCCGAAGGGGCTCGGGCCCACCCCGTCGCCGCTGGCCGAATTACTGCCGGAGCGAACGGAAAAGTTGCGGTTCAGTTGCAGCGAGTGCCTGGGCTGGGGACCGGCTTCGCAGGCGGAGCGGCACCAGGTGGTGGTGGCCGGCATTGAAGCGCACGTGTGCGTCCTGCAGACGGTTCTGGACTTAATGTCGCTCGGCTACCGCGTCTACGTGCCCGCCGACGCCGTCGCCAGCCGCAAGAAGGTCGACTGGAAGTTCGCTCTGGACCGGTTGGCCGCTGCCGGAGCGACGGTGACGACGACCGAGTCGATTCTGTTCGAGTGGTGCGAGACGGCAGAGGCACCGGAGTTCAAGGAAATCAGTCGACTGGTCAAGGGGCAGTGACGGGCGTCGGAAGGGTCGACGGCCGGGGCTGGAGGCTTCGGAGGCACCGAAGCGAGCGAGCCGCGTCGCGGCGCCGGGAGCAGCCACCCGCAGCGACCGAGGCCGCGGCGGGAGCAACGGTTTGCACCGACCGGGACCGCGGCGGGAGCCCAAACGTCGGGCTGGGAAGAACGTCGAAGGCGAAGAGAACGTCCGGAACAGGGGAGAGAAAAATGAGCGGTGACGCTGGGCAAGTTGGGTCGGAGCGTGAAACGGTTTGGACAGACGCAGCTCTGCCGCTGGGCGGGTTTCCGGCTGTCCGAATGCGACGCCTCCGACTTCACGCTCGAATGCGCGACTTGGTCCGCGAGACGGTCTTGACGCCCCACGACTTCATTTTGCCGCTGTTTGTGCGGCCGGGGCGTGGCGAGCGGGTGCCGATTGGTTCCATGCCCGGCCACGCTCAACTCAGCGTCGACCTGTTGCCGGCCGAGGTGGACGAAGTCGCCTCGCTGGGAATTCCGGCCGTCATTCTGTTCGGCATTCCAGAAACGAAGGACTCGACCGGCAGCGCCGCCTGGGACGACAACGGCGTCGTGCAACAAGCCGTTCGAGCCATTAAAGACCGCCGTTCCGACCTGCTCGTCGTCGTCGACCTTTGCTTTTGCGAGTACACCGACCACGGGCACTGCGGGGTGGTCAACGAGCGGTACGGGCACGTGGACGTGGACAACGACGCCACGCTGGAGCTGTTGGTTCGGCAAGCGGTCAGTCTGGCTCGGGCTGGCGCCGACGTCATTGCTCCCAGCGGCATGATGGACGGAATGGTCCGCGCGCTGCGGACCGGGCTGGACCAAGCCGGTTTTTCGCACGTTCCCATTCTCAGCTACGCGGCCAAGTACGCGTCGGCCTTTTACGGCCCGTTCCGAGACGCCGCCGAGAGCGCTCCCCAGTTCGGAGACCGTCGGACCTACCAAATGGACCCGGCCAACGGTGCGGAGGCTCTGCGCGAGGTGGCTCTGGACTTGGCCGAAGGGGCCGACATTCTCATGGTCAAGCCGGCTCTGGCGTACTTGGACGTCATTCGCCGCGTCAAGGACGCTCACCCCGACGTGCCGCTGGCGGCGTACAACGTCAGCGGCGAGTACTCCATGGTCAAGGCCGCGGCGGCGAACGGCTGGGTCGATGAACGGCAGGTCGCGCTGGAAGTGCTGACGGCCATCAAGCGGGCCGGCGCCGACATGATTCTGACCTATTTTGCCAAAGACGCCGCTCGGTGGCTGAGCTGACGGTCGCGCCGGACTCGCCTTCCGGTTCCGCTCACCGAACTCGGTGCAGCCGGGCCAGAGATTGGGGGTGACACGTCGCTGGGTTCGACCGGCCGTGGGGTGAGGTGGGTTTGGACAGAGCGGCTCGGTTCGGGCACGCCCGCCCGACTCACGACGTCTCCAGCTTCACCAGCTCGCCGGTCTCGGACGACTTCAGCACGGCTTCGACGAACCGGCAGGGAGCCAGCGCGGTTTCGGCCGGGGCCGGGTTGTCGCCCTGGCAGCAAATGACGTCGACGAAAGAACGGGTTGGGTTGTCGTCGTCGTCTTCGGCCGTCCGCCCCGCTTCGACCTGCTGCAGCTTGTTGTCGACGGTGATTCGCAGTCGGCCCTCGTGCAGCACGGCCACTCCCCGCTCGCAGTGCAGGAAAAAGTTCTCGGCCTCCCGGTCGGAGTTCCCCTGAAAGGTCAGGCGTGCGGGCACGGCGTTGCCCATTTGAGCCGTGACGCGTGCGTTGATTTCGACCTGACTGCCGCAGTACTCCACCTCGGCCAGCACCTCGGTCAACGGCAGGCCGGTGACGTAAATCAAGGCGTCGACCTGGAGGGTGCCGACGTCGGTCAAGTAGCCGCCCGGGTTCGCCTTCGGGTTGGCTCGCCACGTTCCAGCCGCTGCTTGCTGCCACGGAGCCGAGCAGTGGCCGGTAACGGCCCGCACCGCTCCCAGACGCCCCGACTGCACCTGCTCGCGCATTTGTCGGTACACCGGCCACCAGCGACGGTCGTTCGCGACCACGAACACGCGTTGCCGTTGTTGAGCCTCGCGGACCAAACGTGACACCTGCAACGACAACGGCGTCACCGGCGGCTCGCACAGTACGTGCAGCCCGCGCTGCAAAGCCAGCAAAGCGTGCTCGTAGTGGTAGCGGGTGGGCGAAGCGACGACCACGGCGTCCAAAGCCACTTGCTTCAGCAGCTCTTTGGCGTCGTCGAAGACGGGGACGTCGAGCTGCAGCTCTTGGCGCAGGGACTCGACCGGCCCGGCCTCCACGTCGCTCAACGCCACCACCGCGACCCGCTCGTCCGCGCACAACCGTTCGGCGTGAAGCCGCCCGCGACGACCACACCCAATGACGGCGACCCGAATTGCCTGGTTCGATTTGCCACTCATTCGGTTTGCTGGTAACTTGAGCCGCCACGACGTTGCCCCGGTCTGGCGAGAAGGCACTGAATGTTGGTTGATTCAGCGGCTAAAATCAACTGACGTTGTCAGCGGCTCAGCGCGAGGCTCAGGCCCGCCGCCAACCGCGTAACGCGTTGCTGGGCCTTCACCGAAAACCAAGCACGTACCGGCTTGAAACGGGTCCATGACTCCCCACCACGTTTGCTTGTTCGACATTGACGGCACACTGCTCAACACCGGCGGCGCCGGCTTGGCGGCCATGGAAGCCGCGTTGGAACAGGCGTTTGGTGTGCGGCTGGACGGGCAGTCGGTTCCGACGGCCGGTCGCACCGACCGAGCCATTGTCGTGGACATGCTTCGCCGGTTCGACCTGCCCACGGACGACGCGGCTCTGTCGAAGTTCACTCGCGCCTACTTCCGGCAGCTCGAAAAGACGTTGTCTCAGCGGCGCGGTCTGGTCCTGCCCGGGGTGCCCGAACTGTTGCAGCGCTTGCACCAGTTGCCTCACGTCTCCGTCGGACTGCTCACCGGCAACTTCCGCGAAGGGGCTCGGCTGAAACTGCAACACTACGGGCTGGCCGACTACTTCCCCTTCGGCGGTTTTGGCGACCGCCACTTGGACCGCGACGACGTGGCTCGCGAGGCGTGGGCCGAAGTGCAGCGGCGCTTCGGCGACGCGGTGACGGTCGAGCGGGTGTGGGTGGTCGGAGACACGCCGGCCGACATTCAGTGCGCTCGAGCCATTGGCGCCCGAGCGGTGGCCGTCGGGACGGGCATTCTGCCGAACGAGTTGGTTCGGGCGGCCGGGCCCGACGTCTTCCTCGACGACCTGACGGACGTCGAAGGCTTCGCGGCTTTGCTGTCGGAGCCGTAGTGCGGCCGAGCCGCCGTCCCGCGGCCGTTCGAGCCGCTGCCGGACCGACGCCGTCAGGAAAAGTCCAGCGTGGGTGGACCGGACGGCCCCGCGTCCAAGGGCTCGACGCAACGCGGCGAGTCGTTCCGCGGGTTGTTGACCAGCTTCGACACCGGAAACGCTTCCAACAGCTCGGCCGGGTACGGAACCAGCAGTCGCTGCAGCCGGGCCACGTCGGCGTTGTCCGGGTCGAGCCACTCGTCGTAGGCCCACTCCGCCAGAATGACCGGCATTCGGTCGTGAATGCCTTTCAACAGCTCGTTCGGCTCGGTCGTGACAATGACACACGACTCCAGTTCGCTCCCGTCCGCTCCGGTCCAGTGGTCCCACAGACCCGCGAACGCAAACGGACGGTCGTCCTTGCGGCGAACGAAGTACGGCTGTTTGTCCTTTCCGTCCTGCTTTTTCCACTCGTAGAACCCGTCGGCCAGGACCAAACACCGACGCCGGCGAAACGGCCCGCGAAAGGCCGGCCGCGTGGCCAGCGTTTCCGCTCGCGCGTTAATCATTCGCGAGCCGACCGACGGGTCGTCGGCCCACGACGGGACCAGCCCCCACTGCAACAAGCCAGGTTCCCGTCCCGCCGACGTGCGGCGGACCCCCAAGACCGGCTGCGTGGGAGCAATGTTGTAGCGGGGCGTCCACGGAGGCTGGTGAGTCAATTGAAAGAACTTCTGCAGCTCCGCCGACGAAGCTCGCAGCGTAAAACGTCCACACATGGCAACGGCCTTCCTGCTGAGGCCCGAGGCTCCACTGCCCGACCAGCGCCGCTCCGGCAGCCCCCGGCCGGTCCGGTTCGCAGCAGCCCGGGCGGCCGCTTCAACACCGACGGCCCGTTCCGAACCGACGGCCGCTTCCGGACAGACGGTCGGGTCCGAACCAGCGGTCGGCTCCGAACCGACGGTCGCTCCAACGCCGGAGCACGCTCCCCACCGGACCGCCACTGTCGCTCGACGGCTCGCCGTTCACACCGCCCCGTCCTTCTCGGCGTCGTCCGGCCAAACCACCTCGCCGTCCGGCTCCCGGTCCGGCGGCACAACGACGAACGACTGAGCCACCTCGGCCGGAATGCGCCGAGGCTTCTGCTCCCGAAGGCTGACGAAAGCCCAGTCCGTTTCCGCGACGGCCAGCACGGCTTGGTCGGCCGGCCGCACAATGCGGTACTTCCGGAGCGACGTCACCTTCTTGAAGTGGCTGACCCACGTTTGCACAACCACCCGGTCCCCGACGAACGCGGGCTGAAGGTAGCGAATGAAATGGCTTCGAGCGACCCAGCCGGCTCCCTGCGCCACGTACCGTTCCGGCGGCCAGCCTTGTGCCGTCGAGTGGGCAACCGCCGCCTCGACCACCCAACGAAGGTAGCACAAGTTGTTGACATGGCCCAGTGCGTCGATTTCCTCTTCCGTTACTACGTGCGGGTAGTGAAAGACGGCTGGCATTCGTCGGCTCCTTCCAGAATTCTTGCGGTTGCTAGGGTGGGCGACGTCCGTTCACGCCGGTGTCACCGAACGACCGGGCTCGCTGCACGCGGCGTGCCCGGACCGGCGTCCTTCTGGTGCGGCGTGCGTCGTTCGGGCGGCTCGCCGCGAGCCGAAGCAAGTGCCCGAAAATTCGGCAAAACCCGCTCATTCGGAAAATTTTCGCCAAGTTTTTTGGCTTGCGGCGCCGAGAAAGGATTACGGAGCAGTCGGTGTGGAGCAAGGCTGTCAGGATTGTGAGAGACTGCGGACGAGCTCGAACGGAAAGTTGCCGGCAAGAAACGGCGGGCGAGGCAGGCTGAAAACGCTCTCGGTCGTGCTGTTGACGCCTCGGGCGTCACAAGGCTCCACGCACGAAAAGGAGCGAAGCCATGAGTACCATTGGACCTGGGCCCTTGGGACCGGTTAATCTAGCCGGGTCGGTTGCTGGAACGCAGCAGTCTCCTTCGCAGGCGGACCGGGCGACACACGAAGCTTCGCAGCGGAACTTCCAAATCGACCAGCGGGTCATTTCGGCTCGGGACCTGGACGACGTAGCCGAAACGGTGCTTTCCCGAGACCGCGACGCCGACGGCCGTCTGCCGTACGAACCGGAACGCAACCCGGCCGAAACGAGCGAACCCGAGGGGCCGCAGCGGTCCCAGCGAGCCCCCGACGCGCTGGGCGAACGAGGAACTCGAATCGACTTCGAGGCTTGACGCCCCCAGGCTTGGCCGAAACCGGTCCGGAGCTCGGCGAAAGGGGCTGCGTGGACCAGCCCGAGCGTGAGGGAAAAGGCCGAGCGTGCCGACGTCCGAAGACGACGCTTCGGTCTCTCTGCGCCTGCACCAGCGGCCTTCTGCGGCCAGTTCCCACCGGCGCGGAACGGCCGTCCGAAGCAGGCCCCCGAGACCGGCGGCTGTGGCAAGCGGGAGCGTCGTTGGGAACGTCGACGGCCGGCGGGTTTTCGTCCCACCCGAAGCGCCCACCGCCGACCGTTCCCCGCCCCTTGACGGCTCGGCCTTCCTGTCCCGCCAAAGCGTCGACGACCACCTGCTCTGGACCGGAGAACGACCATGAGAACGAATCGCCCCCGTGCCGCGGCCGTTCGAGCGTCGCGGTTGTTGTTGACGACCTCGACGTGGCTGCTCCTCTTCCCGCCCACCCTCCACGCCGCGCAACCCATGGGACCGCTGAAGGTCCACCCGCAAAACCCACGGTACTTCGTCACGCCACAGGGTCGCGCCCTCTTCCTGACCGGCTCACACACCTGGGCGAACTTTCAGGAACGCGGTCTGGAAAGGCTGACGCCAAATTTCGACTACGAAGGCTACCTCGACTTCCTTCAACAACACGGCCACAACTTCATTCGTTTGTGGACGTGGGAGCACGCTCAGTGGATGCAGTTCGTTCCCGACGACGTGCCCGTCCGGTACAAGCCCCTGCCGTACCAGCGAACCGGCCCCGGACTGGCCTTGGACGGCAAGCCGAAGTTCGACCTGACTCGGTTCAACCCCGAGTACTTCCGTCGGCTGCGACGTCGGGTCGAGCAGGCCAGGCAGCGCGGGCTTTACGTCAGCGTCATGCTTTTTCAAGGCTTCAGCTTGGACAATCGCCGCGGCCGAAAACACATGGGCAATGCGTGGCACGGCCACCCGTTCCACCCAGCCAACAACGTCAACGGCATGGACGGAAACCCGAGCGGCGACGACACCGGTCACGAGGTCCACACGTTGAAGGTGCCGGAAGTGACTCGGCTGCAAGAGGCCTACGTGCGAAAGGTCGTCGACACGCTCAATGACCTCGACAACGTGCTGTGGGAAATCGGCAACGAGTGCCGCACCGACTCGGTGGCGTGGCAGTACCACATGATTCGGTTCCTGAGGAGGTACGAGTCGGCGAAAGGGGCCGTCCACCCGGTGGGCATGACCGGCGCTCCGATTCGCGAGAAAGCCCTGTTCGCCAGCCCCGCCGACTGGGTGTCTCCGCCGGGACGACGCTGGCTCAACGACCCGCCGCCCAACGACGGCCGGAAGGTGGTGCTGGTCGACAACGACCACTGCGACCCGTGGGGACACGACCCAAGTTGGGTGTGGAAAAATTTCTGCCGCGGAAACGGCTTCCTTTTCATGGACCCGTACACCGACTACCGAATCGGCTGGCGGCCGTGGCCGGTGGAGGACGCCGAGCCGATTCGCAAGGCCATGGGCGTGGCACGCCGTCTGGCCGACCAGCTGCCGCTGGAAAAAATGACGCCGCGTCCAGACGTCGCGTCCAGCCGCTACTGTTTGGCGAGCGACGACGGCCAGTTTGTCGTCTTCACGGAAGGTTCCACGGTCGAGCTGACGGTGCGCCCGGGAACCTACCGCGTTCGGTGGATTCACCCGGTCACGGGCCAAGCGCGGCAGGAGCCCGACCGGCGGGTCGTTTCCGGCCAGACTCACTTCCAGGCTCCTTTTCGCCCGGGCGCGGTGCTGCACGTGCGTCGTCGCTGACACCGGCACGGGCAACGTTGCAGCCCAAGTCGAGCGTGTCTGAGAGACTGGCGAAAACGGTCGGCGGCAGCCGAGTCGCGTTCATTGGCTTCCCCGGCCGGCCCCACTAAACTGTGCCTTCCAGGCCGGCGCGCAGGCTGCCGGCCGTTGACGTTTTGGACGCCGGCCGCGGTCTGAAAAAGCTCGACGTCGGAGGACAAACGCCGTCGGCGTCCGGCAGCGGCGAAAACCAAGGAGCCAGCTCAATGGTCCAGACACGCTCCACAACCATTCTGTGCGTGCGCCGAGACGGACGCGTGGCGCTGGGCGGCGACGGCCAAGTCACTCACGGCACGGTCGTCTTGAAGCCCAACACCAGTAAGATTCGCCGGTTGGGCGACGGTCGGGTGCTGGTCGGTTTTGCCGGCTCCACGGCGGACGCTTTTGCCTTGCTGGAACGCTTCGAGGCGAAGCTGAAAGACTTTCCCGGCAACATTCCGCGGGCGGCCACCGAGCTGGCTCGGGACTGGCGAACCGACCGCGTCCTGCGTCGCCTGGAGGCCATGATGGTCGTGACGGACGCCGAGCACAGCCTGCTGCTGACTGGCCAGGGAGACGTCGTCCAGCCGGACGACGGCATCATTGGCATCGGGTCGGGTGGTCCGTACGCCGTCGCGGCCGCTCGAGCGCTGCTCCGTCACACCGACCTGCCGGCCGCCGAAATCGTCCGCACGGCTTTGAAAATCGCCGCGGAAATCGACATCTACACGAACGACCAGATTCAGGTGGAGGAGCTCCCGTGCGAGAGCTGACCCCGCGACAGATTGTCGAGGAGCTGGACAAGCACATTGTCGGCCAGGAAGACGCCAAGCGGGCCGTCGCGATTGCCTTGCGAAACCGCTGGCGCTGGCGCCAGTTGCCCGACCAAATGCGCCGCGAGGTCACTCCCAAAAACATCATCATGATTGGGCCGACCGGTGTCGGCAAAACGGAGATTACTCGACGCCTGGCCGCTCTGATCGACGCACCGTTTGTGAAGGTGGAGGCGAGCAAGTACACCGAGGTCGGCTACTACGGCCGCGACGTGGAAAGCATGGTCCGCGACTTGGTCGACGCGGCCATCAATCTGGTGCGAAACCGAAAACGGCGGGAAGTGGAATCGAAGGCTCAGGAGCGAGTCGAGGAGCGGCTGTTGGACTTGCTGGTGCCGCCGCCTCAGGCCGACGTCGTCCCGAACTGGCCGGCCGAGGTGAGCCGCGACCAGGACCAGGCCGCCAGCTACGAACGGGTGCGCGAAAAGTTTCGCCGGATGCTTCGCGACGGCAAACTGGAAGACCGCGAAGTCGAAGTCACGCTGGAACAACGACAGACGCCCATTCAAATTTTCTCGTCCATGGGCATGGAGCAGATGGACATCGACTTCCAGAGCATGTTGGAGCGGATCATGCCGCGCCAGACCGTCACGCGGAAAATGACCGTCCGCGAGGCTCGGCAAGCCCTTCTCGAACAAGAAATCGAAGCTCTGATGGACAAAGACGCCATCGCCGAGGAAGGGCTGCGGCTGGCTGAAGAGGCCGGCATTCTGTTCATCGACGAAATCGACAAGATCTGCTCGCCCGAAGAAGGAACCCGCGGCGTGGACGTCAGCCGGCAGGGCGTCCAGCGCGACCTGCTTCCCATCGTCGAGGGCACGACCGTCCAGACCCGTTACGGGCCGATCAAGACGGACCACATTCTGTTCATTGCAGCCGGCGCGTTTCACCGCTCCCGTCCCGCCGACCTCATGCCCGAACTCCAAGGTCGGTTCCCGATTCGGGTGGAACTGAGCGACTTGACGCGCGAAGACCTGCTTCGCATCCTGACCGAACCAGCCAGCTCGCTCACGAAACAGTACCAAGCTCTGCTGGCCACCGAAGGAGTGGAGCTGGAGTTCACGCAAGACGGACTGGAAGCCATTGCCGACGCCGCCTACCAGGTGAACCAGACGACGCAGAACATCGGCGCCCGACGCCTCTACACCATGATGGAACGGCTGTTGGAAGACGTCAGCTTCGACGCACCAGACATGAAAGGCAAGAAAGTGGTGATCGACGCCGAGTACGTCCGACAGAAGCTGCAACCGATCATGCAGGACGAGGACCTGAGCAAGTTCATTTTGTAGCAGCGGAGCGGCTCGACGCGCACGGCCGCGTTCGTCGTTCGGGCCGAAGTCGCCGTCTCGACGGGGGCCCTGCTGCCGAGGCGAGGTTCGACGCGAGAGGCCTGTCGCGGAGCGGCCACGGGCGGTGCGGCGGCTCGGCCTACCCAGACGGACGGTCCGACCGAGGAACGGCGAAGCACGACCGGCGAGGGCACGGCATGTCCGGCGAGAAAGAACCGAGACAACGGCCCGAACGCGAGCGGCGGAAGCTGGTCCGGTACCCGACCAAGGCGTCCGTCACCGTCTTCCGTCAGTCAGACGTCATGCGTGTCGGACTTCCCGCCGAGCTTCGAGACATTTCGGCGGCAGGCATCGGCTTGGTGCTCACCGAGCCACTGGTGGTCGGTGAGTGGGTCGATTTGGAACTGACGAACGAAATTCAGCGATTCCAGAAGAAAACCCGGGGAATCGTCCGCCATTCCACTCCCATCGGACCAAGCCGGTTCCTGATCGGAATCGAGTTGTCTTTGCGATTGACGCCGTTGGAAGTGTTGCTGATGCGAATGGGTTTTGTGAGCAAGCAGTCGGAAGGCCCAAAGTGGATTTGAGCGTTCTCGGCGGCCGAGCGAAGCCTGCCGAAGAACCGGAAGGTAGACGCAAACGAACCTGACTCGGCACGTTGGTGGATTCGTCGGCGTGTCGGGCGGACCAAGCAACTCCAACGGGAGACATCGGAAGCGTGGAAGCCGGGTACGGAGGAACGCCGGACGGGTGAAGCGTGCCCGGGCAGCCACTGCGTTTACGAAAACGAACGAGGCGAGAAGAACGAGGAGGGCCACCATGAAGAGACAGCGCACGTGCAGTTTGTGGTGCGGCCTAGCCGCGCTGGCGCTCGGCTGCGTGCTGGCAGGAACGGCTCGAGCGGACGACAAGCCGTGGGTCGTCTACGACGGCTTCGCCGGCCCCGGAAGCGGAAAGCACATTGTTCTGGTTTCGGGCGACGAGGAGTACCGGTCGGAGGAAGCCTTGCCGCAATTGGGAAAGATCTTGGCCAAGCACCACGGCTTCAAATGCACCGTCCTGTTCGCAGTCGACCCGCAGACCGGCGAAATCAACCCCAACGTCCTCGACAACATTCCGGGCTTGGAAGCCCTTCGGACCGCCGACCTGATGATCATTTTCACGCGTTTTCGCAACCTGCCCGACGAGCAGATGCGGGAAATCGACAACTACCTGAGGTCCGGCCGCCCCGTGCTCGGCATTCGCACGGCCACGCACGCCTTCCGCATTCCGCGCGACAGCAAGTGGGCTCACTACAGCTTCCGCTACAAGGGCGAGAAGAAGGAGTGGCAAGACGGGTTCGGTCGGCTCGTCCTGGGAGAAACCTGGATTGCTCACCACGGGCGCCACGGGCACGAGAGCACACGCGGAATCATTGCTTCCGGTGCGAAGAACCACCCGATCGTGCGAGGCATCAAAGACGGCGACATTTGGTGTCCGACAGACGTCTATCGAGTGCGGCTTCCGTTGCCCGGTGACAGCCAGCCGATTGTGTTGGGGCAGGTTCTGGCGGGCATGACGCCCGACTCGCCTCCGGTCGGTCCGAGCAAAGACCGTCGTACAGGCAAAATCATTGACAAGAACAACCCCATGATGCCGGTGGCTTGGACGAAAACGTACCAAGTTCCCGGCGGACGGCCCGGGCGGGTTTTCACGTCCACCATGGGAGCCGCCATCGACCTGAAGAACGCAGCGCTGCGACGTCTTCTGGTGAACGCCGTCTACTGGTGCGTCGGTCTGGAAGACAAGATCCCCGCAGAAGGCACGAAGGTCGACCTCGTCGGACCATTCGACCCGGGCTACTTCGGGGTCAATAAGTACCGCAAGGGTCTGAAGCCTTCCGACTACGCGCTGAAAGCCGAGTGAGGGGTCCACCGCCGACCAAGCCGCTCGACGCCTCCCCTGCCGCTGAGGCGGCTGGTCCGGCTCGGTCCGCGACGTCCCGCTCTGCGAGGACTCGAAGCCGAGCGCGAGTCCGAAGCTGACCGAGGGTGAGAAAAACGCGTGACGGAAGGTGACAGGCGGGAGGCGGACGTCTGGGGAGGCTCCTGCAGCTTCCGCCTGTTCTTTCACGTTGCAAGGCTGCCGAAACCAGAGCAGGCCAAGCTGCAACGACCGACCGTCGGCGCGGCCACCCGTCTGTCGGGCCGACCAGCCGGGCTGAGCGACTGGCGGTGTCGAGTGAGCGGTGCCCTGCGTCGCGGCGTGTTGAACGGCCGGCCGTGCCGAGCAGGTAAGTGTGGCGGCCGCGCAAACCACCTCGCCAAGGCAAGAAGCGACCCGACCGTCCAAAGACAACCGAAACGACGAAACGAGAAACGAGGAGATTCCGGCCAGATGACAAAGGTGCCCGAGCTTCCGGAGCCGCTGGACGTGATTGCCGTCGGTGCCCACCCGGACGACGTCGAGATTGGTTGCGGCGGCACGCTGGCGAAGTTGGTCCGGCAGGGCTACCGGGTGGGGATTGTCGACCTGACCGACGGCGAGCCGACTCCGGGCAGCCCGGGCCCGGAGGTGCGTCTGGAGGAAGCTCGACAGGCGGCCCAAAAGCTCGGCGTTCACGTTCGGGAGACGCTGAGCTTCTCGAACCGGCGGCTGTTCGACTGTTTCGAGGCGCGGGTCGAGCTGGCGAAGGTCTTTCGACGCTACCGCCCGACGGTGGTGCTGGGCTTGGCGGCCAAGACACCGATGGCCTCGCCCGACCACGAGCAGGCCGTTCGCATTACCGACGCGGCCGTGTTCTACTCACGGCTCTCGAAGTGGGACGAGCATTTCGATGGACTGCCCCCTCACGCGGTCACCCGTCAACTTTGGTACCCGCTCGGACCGTCGGCTTTGCAGGTTGTGCGGTCGTCGCCTTACTTTGTCGTGGATATTTCGGAGACGCTGCCGATAAAATTGGAGTCGGTTCGGACTTACAGAACGCAGTTTCCGCCCGAGAAAGAGCGGGTGTTTCGGATGATCGAAGGCCTCGCGAAAGTGTTCGGCGTTGTGTCGGGTTTCGAGGCCGGCGAGGTGTTTGTCTCACACGTGCCAATCGGTGTCCAAGACTTGGTTCGCACTGTCGTGGGCTGAAGACAACCAGCTCGGGGAACGGAGCGGCGGAGCTGGAAACGGCTTCTAACGAAAGCACGGATTGAACGATGGTCGCTTTTCGGTGGGGTGCCGAGTCGATCACGGGGAATTACCGTGAGAACAACGAAGATGCCTATTTTGTGCATCCGGAGGGTTACTACTTCCTGGTAGCAGACGGAATGGGCGGCCAGTCGGCTGGGGAGCGGGCAAGCGAAATGGCCGTTGAACTGATCCCGCAGAAACTGAATGCCGCCCTCGACTTCGTCGGCGGACGCACGCCCGACCCCGTCAAAGTCATCGACGACGCCGTCGCCTACGCCAACTCAGAAATCATGGCCCTCAGCCAGCTCGACCCCGACTGCCGAAACATGGGCACCACGATTGCCTTTCTCATTCGGTGCGGCAACCGCTGCTTCGTCGGCGGGGTCGGCGACAGCCGTGTCTACCTGCTGCGCGGCGACCAACTGAAACAGCTCACCAAGGACCATTCCCTCACTCAGGCTCTGGTCGACGCCAAAACCATTACTGAGGAACAGGCCGTAAACCACCGTTACCGCAACGTGCTCTACCGCTATCTCGGAACGAAGGAAGGCGGAAAAGGCACCACACCGGTCGAGATTTCGCCGCAACCCGGTGACCGCTTTCTCCTGTGCTCCGATGGAGTGACCGACGGGCTGAAAAACGAACAACTTCGAACTCTTCTGCAACAACATTCCGATCCCGAGCAGGCAGCCCGAGCCATCGTAAGAGCAGCTGAGCAAGGCGGCTCGACCGACAACATTACCTGCATCGTGGTCTTCGTTGAGTGAGCCGACGAACGCCGGACCGTAATACGCTCCGCCGTGTTCCGGCCGCAAGGTGCTGCCGTTCGACCGAGACCGCCGGGGGGCCGGTGAGGTCGCGCCTTCCGAGAATGACTCCCGCTGCCATCCCGACCGCTGTTTGAAGAAACTCGCCGCCCGAGCAGCGGACGGCACGTGCAAGCCCGTCGGCGCTGTAGTAGACTTGAGCAATGTAGGCGGTTTGCGTGAACTTTACGGACGCCACAGCGGGCTCTCACGAGCGGTCGCTCGTCGCGGTCGACCGGCCCGGTTGTCTGGCGCACGCCTGTGCCGCTCCAAGACCCCGCGCCGCTCGACAAGAATGCCGGCCGACATCTGCGGAATGTGTCTGGCCAACCGAGAGCCTGCGGCAAGTCGAGGGGGTCTTTTCCGAGCAAAACCTTTCTGTTTTGTGGAGGCTGAAAGGGGACGAGCATGAGACGGTCCGTTCTTGCGTC
>CAYSAG010000005.1:0-14789 GCA_964428935.1 uncultured Planctomycetaceae bacterium
TCGCCTGCGTCCTCCAGACGCCGAACCATGTCGACAATTTGCTGCTGCACGGCTTCGACGTCGCTGACCTTGACGGGTCCCAGGTACTCCATTTCTTCTTTGAGCAGCTCGGCTGCCCGCTGCGACAGGTTGCTGAAGATCTTTTGCTTGATTTCCTCGGAAGCGCCCTTGAGGGCCAAGGCCCATTGGCTGGTGTCGACCTCTTTGAGCAAACGTTGGATGGAGCGGTCGTCGAGTTTGAGCAGGTCTTCGAAGACGAACATCAGACGCTGAATTTCTTCGGCCAGCTCTGCGTCTTCCTGCTCCAAGTTCTCCAGAATGCCTTTGTTCGTCGCACGGTCGGTGACGTTGAGGATTTGGGCGACCAGTTGGACGCCGCCCGTCACCTCGCTCCGCTGACCAATGGCCGACCGCATTCGTTCCTTCAACGTCTGCTCGACGTCCTGCACGACTTCGGGGTTGGTCTGTTCCATTGTCGCAATTCGCCGAACGACTTCGAGCTGCTTGGTCGACGGCAGGCCGCTGAGCACCTCGGCGGCCATGGCCGGCGGCAGGTGAGCCAGAATCAGAGCAATGGTCTGCGGGTGCTCCTCGCTAATGAACGTCAGCAGGTTGTCGGCGCCGGCCTGCTGGAGAAAACCGAAGGGAACGGAGCTGAGGCTTCGACGAACGTTGTTGATGATTTCGCTGGCTCGCTCGCGTCCAAGCGACTGTTCGAGCAGTTCAAGGGCGTAGTCAATGCCGCCTCGTTCAATCGGCACTTGTTTCCGCGCGGCTTCCAGGAACTCGTCAATGACCGCCTCCACCTGCTCTTCCGTCACCTCTTCCATTTTCGCCATTTCGACCGTCAGCGCTTCGGCTTCTTCGCGCGACAGTTGCGAAATGACTTCGGTGGCCAATGGCTTGTCCAAACTCAAGACCAAAACGGCTGCCTTTTGGATTGGGTCCATGGCTTTGGCCTGGTGCTGTCTGAGTGGCAGGTTTGAAGTTCGTCGCTGAGTCAGGCTGGTGTGTGCCGACCGTCGGAGCCGCAGTGGCGGGGCTCGGGTCGTCGTGCCGGTTTGTGAAGGGAGGGAGCGGCGTCGGGTTGGACGCCGCGACGGCCGCAGCTACTTCGCCGCGGCGCGAATCCACTTGCTCAACACGGCTGCAGCCACTTCGGGGTTGTCGCGGACCGTGGACTGCAGGAGCTCGCGTTTGGAAACGGCCGCGGGCTGAGCCGGTTGTTGTTCCTCCTGCTGCTGTTCACGCTCGGCCATTCTCGCCAGCACCGCTTCCGGGCTGGGAGCTGCGGCTTCGGCCGGAACGCGCGACAGGCTCTTGTTGAGCAGCCACAGCGCCCACAAGGCCAGCAGGCCAACGCCCAAAGCGCTGCCGTAGTTGGTCAGGAACTGGACGACGGGGACGTACCAGGGCGTTTGCGGTTCGGGCGTTTTGTCAGGCAGTCGGACGTACGTCCGCACGGTGACGGCGTTTGGAGGCGTGTCGGCGGGCAGCAGGGTTCGCACAATCGACTCCACCCGCGCCAGCTCCCGCTGCTCGATTTCCTCCAATGCCTTCTTGTACGCTGCTTTTTCCTGGTCCGTCGTGCCTTCGGTCAGACCCTCCTTTTGAGCAATGGCACGGTAGTAGTCGTCCGGAATGGACACGGTGACGCGCACGGCCTTGGGCATGGCGGCCAGGTAGACCTTTTCGGTGTCAGTAATGGCCGACGGCACGCTCACGGATTCCGTTTTCGTTTCCGTCCGCGTTTCGGTGGGCCCGGACTGGGTGGTCAGGTTGAGGTTCCGTGGGACGTTGGAGTTGACGCCCACCTCGGCTCCGGTGGCGGGCCGGGTCACCTGAGCATCTCGACGCTCGGTGCTGGACCGCACTTCGACCGGCTTTTCGACGGTCCGCGACCGCTCCACGTGCTTCTGCAGGTTGTCGACGTCCACGCTCACCGTCACCAGCACGTTGTCGATGGTCGAGAGGGCGTGCGAAATTTTCTCGTACTCCGCCTGTTCGAACTGCTTGATTTTCGTCAGCAGACGACTGTCGAAGGGGTCGCCTTCGCGGGGAGCGGTGTGAGCAATGCCGGTGGACTGGTCGAAAATGGTGACGTCCTCCGGACGCAGGTCGGGAATCATGTTCGCGACGGCGTTGCGCAAGGACTCAATCAAAGTGACCGACAGCTGCCGGCCGCTCTTGGGCCGAACGGTCACCGTGGCCGTGACGCGGGGTTGGCGACGGAAGGGGGAGCGGTCTTCGGTGCGAGCCCAAATGACGGTGGCGTCTTCGATGTCCGGGACGGCCCGCAGCACACGCCGCATTTCGTTCCGCAACGCAATTTCTTTTAGTTCTTCCAGCTGACGGCGGCTGGTGAACGAGTTGGCCTTCTCGAATTGTTTTTCCCATTCGGAAATGGAGTTGGACGGAAGGGAGCCGTCGGCGACCAGGGCGGCGTTGTAGCGGTCGGCTTCTTTGGCCGGGACCATGATTCGTTGTCCCTCGCGGTAGAAGTCCGTCAGCCCGGCTTCAATCAAAGTCTGTTCGGCATTGATTAGCTCCTCGGTCGTGAACGTCTTGCCCCAGCACAACGCCACGTAGGACTGGCTGGTTCCCGAGAACATGACCAGCGCCAGTCCTCCCAGGACCAGCAGCGGAATGATGACTAGCGTCGCCCGCTGGCTGGGAGACATGGACCGGTAGAGTTCCAGGAACTGCTGTGCGACCCGTCGAATCGATTCCATCGAAGGGGCCTCGTTCGGTTGGCAACAGCGGAGCCTTGGGACGTCGGGGGGTGGACTGGTTCAAGCGCTTGGCGGGCTGGCGCCCGAAGGAGACCGGCCACGACGGCTACATTCGCATTTGCTGGATTTCCTGGTAGGCCTGCAGAAGCTTGTTGCGGATTTGCAGCATCAGTCGCAAGGCCAAGTCGGCCTTTTTCAGCGCCGCCAGTGCCTCGACCTGGGTGACGTCTCCGTCGGTGACGCTCCGCAGCGCTGCGACTTCCGCCTGGTGTTGCATGGCCGAGACGTCGTCGACCGCCTTCAGCAACAGGTCTTGGAAACCGGTCGCTGCGGACGAGGTCGAAGGAGCCGTCTTCGGCGCGCCGGGCGAGTTCGTCCATTGCGGAAAGTTCGGAATGCCGCTGATTGGTTGCGTCATGGCTGGGGTCCTTGCGTCAGACCGTGCGTGCTAACAGACGGAAAAGGCGTGTTGGGAAGGACGTGAGTCAGGCAATGATTTGCAGGGAAAGCTCGGCCATTTGTTTGGTCATTTCAATGGCCGCCACGTTGGCCTGGTAGGCCCGAGTGGCTTCCAACGCGTTGACGAATTCGGTGACCAAGTCGATGTTGGGGTAGGTGACGTAGCCGTCTTCGTCTGCGTCTTGGTGGCCCGGGTCGTAGACGCGTCGGAAGGGCGTCTTGTTGTCGATTTCAATGCGGTAGTCGACACCGACGCCGCCGGTTTCCGGGTCGAAGTTCTCGGTGTCGGCTGAGAAGACGACCAGGCGGCGTCGAAACGGCACGGGGTTGCCGTCGGCGTCGCGAGTGGTGTTCAGGTTGGCAATGTTTCCGGCAATGGTGTTGAGCCGCTGACGCTGAGCGATTAAGGCGCTGGTGCTAATGTCAATTGTTCTCAACATGGCTCCGGGGCTCCTGGACTGAAACGGACCAATTCACGGGAACGGCTTTCCGGCTTCGGCTCGTTTCTTTGTTGGACCACCTTTTTCAACGACCGCCTTCCACTGGGAAAGGACCTCGGGGCGTCAAAGTTGCTGCCCCTTCGCTCGACTACGGCCGTTCGGCAATGACCGCCTGCAACTGGTCGAATTGGGCTCGCAGGACTCGCAACGCAAACTGCTGCGTCAGCAGGTTCTTGGTCAACTCCATGATTTGGTACTCAATGCTACGGTTGTTTTTGTCGTGGAAAGTCAGGTTGCTGGGGTCGGCTTCGCGAGGCCGAAACAGTTCGGGCGGGAAAAGGTCGTCGAGCCGCTCCTCGGGACTTCGCACGCTGTGCTGGCTGGCCGACGGCGGCGCAGCCAGGCCGGTCTTTTCGAACTGAGCCACAGCCTGGGACAGGGCTTTCTGGAAGTCGGCCACCGGCAGGTCTCGCATTCGGTAGCCGGGCGTGTCAATGTTGGCGACGTTGCCGGCCAGCACTTCGTGGCGTCGCTCGCCGAAGGCGGCCAGCTTCTCGAGCAGCGGAAGGCTGGTGCTGTTCCAGATGGGTCCCAGCATCGCTGACTCTCCCGTTTTCGACTGGACGGTGTGTTGCTCCGACGGCGGTCAGGCTCACGCGGCCCGCCGGTTGGAGCCTGGTCCGCCGTGAGGTGGGTAGCCGTACTCCCGCAGTTTGTTCGACAGGGTTCGCACACCAATCTGCAACGCTCGCGCCGTGCGCTCGCGGTTGCCGCCGCAGCGGGTGAAGGTCGCTTCAATCAGTCGGCGTTCCATTTCTTCGAGCGACAAGGCCCACGGAGCGGCTGTTGGAACCGCGACGCTGTTTCCCCGACCCGGCGAGCCGGTCGGTGGTGCGTTCAACCACGGTTGCAGTGACGCGGCGGTCAAGATCGGGCCGGGTTCGGTCGAGCAGGCGTTTTCCAACACGTGGAACAGCTCGCGGACGTTCTCCGGCCAGGAGTACGTCAGCAGCAGTTGCCGAGCGTCGGCCGTGAGCTGTTTGGCCGGCTCGCCCGCGACCAAACTCCACCGACGCAGGAACCGCTCGGCCAGTAGCAGTACGTCTTCGCGGCGCTGGCGCAGTGGCGGAACGAGCAGCTCCTTCTTGGCCAGCAGACGCAGCAGGGCTGGGTCGAAGCGGCGTTGAGTCGCCCGCTCGTGCAGCGGCTCACTCGACGTGGCGACAATTCGCGGCGCTCCGCCGGGTTTCCCGCCTGCCAGCCGCCCGCAGGTTTGCAAGTACCGGCGCAGCCGCCGCTGCAGAGGCAGCGTCAGGCAGTCGACGTGAGCCAAGACTAGCGTGCCGTCGGCCAGCCGCTCCAGCCACGCCGACCCCGGCTCGCTCGGCTCCTGACCGGACGAACCGAACAGTTGCTGCTCGACTCGGGGACTCGAGACTTCTCGACAGTCGATTCGAGCGAAAGGACCTCGGGTTCGTGGGCTGAGCTGGTGAAGGAGTCGAGCCAGCAGTTTCTTGCCCGTGCCGGGTTCGCCCAGAACGAGCACGTGGCCGTCGGAGGCGGCAGCCGAGAGCAATTCGGTCCACAGCCGTTGGGCCTGCGGTCCGTTGCCGAACGAGTCGAAGAACAGGCAGCCGACGCCGTCGGTGTCTCGCTGGACCGGCTCGGCCGCCACCAGCCGTTGACTGGCCAAACGCAAGTACGAGGCCAAGCTCACCGCCGTGCGCGGGCGTTCGAAAATGCCCAGAAGGGCTCGGTCGGCTCGAGCCTGGTCGGCGGCTTGAGCTAGACCGGCCAACAGGCTGGGCGGCGAGGCGAAGACAATCAGTTGTGTCGGTGGGTTGTGTTGCGACAGCCGTTCGGCCAGCCGAAGGACCAAGTCCGCGCAGTCGGTGCCGGCTGGAAGGGAGTGGCGGGTGTCACACAGGTCGAGCACGTAGGCGGTGGGCTGCTGGAGGCCGTTCGGCAGCGAGTCTGGTTGTTCGGTGGGAGCGGAGAGGTGAAGGACGGAGTAGCCGAGCTGCCGCAGGTCGGACGCAACGGGTGTCTCGCCCGCGTCGCTCCAGTAAAGGACCACGCCGCGAGCGGCCGTTGGCGAGACTGCAGTCGACGGCGGCCGTGACGACTCGGCCGGTGCGGCGACTTCGGTTTGTGAGGGCCACGAGTCACTCATGGTGACGTTCAATATCGGAACAAATGTAAAGACAAGAAAAGCGAGCGGGTGGGCGGGTAGGTCCTACTGATTGACGTCCAGGTGACGGTGGGAGGAGGCGCCGAGGTCCGGGCGGTAGGCTTGGCTGGCTCGGAGCCCCTGCGTGACGGCTTCCAGTTGTCGTTGGGTTTCGTCGCGGCGGGCAGCCAGCAGGTCGGCACCGGTACGTTCCTCGGCCAGCGCCTCGGCCAACAGCTCCTCCGACTCCTGCAGTGCCCGCTCGCACGCCTCACGCTCGGACTCGGCCAGCCGGTCTCGCCACTCGCGCCACTGCTGCCACAGGTCCGGGTGGGACTGGCTGAGCTGGTCGAGTCGTCCGAGCAGCCGTTGTTTTCGGGCGAGCAGTTCGAGCAGCCCGGCGTAGTCGCCGTCCTCGACCAGCTCGACCTGCCGGCGAGCCATGGCCAACAAGGCTCGACAGTACTCACGTCGCGTCGAGAAGACTGCCAGGAAGTTTGTCGGACTGCGCGACATGGAGGCGGTCCTTTTCCAATCAGTCCGGGTTGTTTGCGATTTGTTGCAACCAGGTTGTGTGACTGCAGGACGTGCGTTGGAACCAGTGGGTTGTGGAGTGCGGCTCGGCTGGGCCGGCAGGCTGGTCCGCGGCCGGCGCGGCTTTAGCGTTGAGCCGTCGAGGGTTGTCCGCGACCGAGCGGTGCTGCGGCGTCGACCGAGCCGGCTGGGTTGGAATTTGAGGCCGCCGTGGCCGGCGTCGTCGCTGGCGACGAGGTCGGCTGGCTGTCGGCGGCCAGTCGAGTTTGCACGAAGTGGTGGATTTTTTCCGACCAGTCGATCCAGTCGGTCCAGTCTTTGGCACTGAGGTTGGTCGCTGGAGACTGGAAGACTTCGGACGGAAGGTCTCGCAAAATGACTCGGGCTTGCTCGAGCAGGCTCAGGGCCTCGGCCGGCTGGCCGAGCTGGTCGTAGCAATGAGCCATTTGAACGTAGGCCAGCAGAATGGCCGGGTCGTTCGGGTACTTGTAGGTGGCTTGTCGGTAGGCGGTAATGGCCTCTTCGTAGCGTCCCAGCAGGACGAGAATGCGCGCTGTTTCGAAGTAGGAGTCGCGGAGAATGCGGGCTGGGAAGGCGTCGAGCTGGTTGGACACACGCAGGGTCGTCAGGGTGGAGGTGAGGTTGCGGAAGTGCGACAGGGCGGCGGAGAGCCGTCGGTTGATTTGTTGGTCGAGTTCGTAGCGGGCGTTTTCGGTCTCGGCGAGCTGACGCTGCGAGCGCAGAATGGCGGCGCTGGCCGTCAAGGCTTCTGCCAGCAAGTAGGCCGCCTCCACCCGCTCCTTCGACTTCGGGTACCGTTGCAGGTACTCGTCCAGCCGGGCAATGGCCTCGTCCAGCACGGGCAGACGCGGGTCCTGCGTCGACGGGGAAGCGGCTTGCTGGCCCGCGGCTGTTTGGTCCGGCTTCATGACGAGGGTGGCACGCCGGTAGAGCAGGCGGGCCAAGGAGAGCAATGACAGCCGCCATTCCTCCGCCGTCGGCTCCAGCGTGTCCGAAGACAAGACCTGACGCCACGCCTGCTCGGCGTCGTCCAGTCTTCCCTGCTCCAACAGACACTGTCCGACCAGGTACTGAGCCCAAAAGGCGGCTGGGTCGGTCGGGAATTCGTCCATGGCCCGGTGGAAGTACTGCAGGGCCGCGTCGAACCGCTCCAGGTTCATCAGACACTCGGCCTTGCGAACCATGGCCGCCGGAACGTACGGCCGGTAACGCATGGCAATCAGCCGTTCGTACTGCCGAATGGCCGACGGGTAGTCGTGTCCGCGGTAGAATTGCTCGGCGCTGGTCCAGACCAGTTCGGGGTAGCGGGAGGTGACACGCAGCGACTGGGCGAGCTGAGCGAAGGCTCGACCGGCGGCTCGCCACCGCCGACGCACTTCCCGGCGCAAGGCGGCACGCTGGTCGGCCGGAGCCTGCTGGAGCTGCTCCTCGGCGTACTCGGCCCAGTGCTGGTAGGCTCGCGCTTCCAGCTCCTGAGCCTGCTCGCGCGGGAACAACGGCGGCATGGCTCGAGCCAACGCAATGGCCTCGTTGTAGGCGTGGCTCTCGACCCAGTCGTTCCACGCCCGCAGCACGGCTTGACGAAACGCCTCCAGCGTCACCCACCGGTTGCGGTACTCGTCGGGGCTGCGGACCGACCGCAACGCGCGGCGGTACATTTCCAGTGCCTCTTCCGTGCGCGGAATCGGCTCGTACGTGCGGAACAGCTCCGCCACCCGCAGCCGTGCGGCGAGACACTCGTGCGAGTTGGGAAAACGCTGGGCCGTCCGCTCGTAGAAGTCAATGGCCGCGTCAATGTAGCGTTTGCGAGTCTCGACGTCGGTGGCCTGCTGGGCCAGCTTTTCCGAACAGACGGCCATTCGGAAAAGAGCCTCCCGCACGTACTGCTCGTCCAACATGGTGGCCGTCGCCAGCGGCTCGAGCTGCTGCAGGGCTTCGGCGTACTTGCCCTCGGCCATGAGCGTCTGGGCTTGGATTAGGGTCGAGCCGTACCGACGGTTCTTCTCTTGCGAGACCTGGGCCAAGGCCTGACGGGCCTCGTCTTCTCGTCCGAGCAGTTGAAGAATCTGCGCCCGTTGCAAGTAGGCACGGTCCTTCTGCTGAGCGGACAAGTGGCCGTCTCGCAGGACGCCGTCGTTCAACTGCAACGCCCGCTCCAACTCCGACCGCTCGTTCGAGTCCAAGTAAATGCCCGCCAGCAGCATGGCCGCTTCGGTGCGTCCTTCCGGGTAGGTCTCGACGGCCTCTTCCAGCAAGGGCCGAGCCTCCACGGCCGACCCAAGTCGCAACAGGCTGACCCCCAGCGCGTAGGCCCACTGGGGACGCCACGACTCGTGCAAAGCCTGCCGCTCCGCTTCCCGCAAGTACCGCACGGCTTGTTCGTAAAGCGACTCACGCGACTCCGTCTCCCCCTCCGCCCTCTCCGCCCGGCGAAACGACGCAATGCCCAGAATGAACTCCAACGCCCCGGCGAAGTCCGGGTCGCGGTAGTCAATTTCTTTCAGCTCGGTGGCAATCTTCGCTGCTCGTTCCCAAGCCGACGGCGAGTTGGTCTCCTTGACCAGTTGCAAGGCTTGTTGCAGACGTTCCTTGGGCGGAACGCTCGGCCTGCGCAAAGCCAGCCACGCGCCCACTCCGACCAAACCGAGCCCCAGCGCAAGAACCACGGCCAGTTTGTACCAAGACCGTCGCTCGGCCGCCGGAGCGGGCGGCTGCTGCTGGCCTGGTTGCTTTTTCGGGTCTTTGGGTTTGTCTGGCGAGTCGGGCATGGACGGTTCCTTGCCGCCCGGTTCAGAACTCGTTCGTTGTTCGGGCCGGCTGCTCGACGGCAGTCCTTCGCCGTGACGTCCTCATTCGGCAGCCGGTCGGTCGCGGCAACGCACCCGGGGCGGCCCAGGCGCGCGGCCGGAAAAGTCGACGAGCAACGGCCGGCTACGGTGACGAAACGCCGTCGGCTCGCCGGGCCCAACCAGCCGCTACGCGCAGCGCCGTGTGCGAGCTGCGACCAGCGAACGGTTCGGAAAAACGAACGGGAGGTCTTTGGAAAGACGGAGAGAAGTCGGGAAAGGTTGAGGTGGAAGTGTCCGTTTCGGCAGGGCGAGTCATACTTCGAACGGTCAGCCGGTGTCAACCCGAGCTTGCGCGGCGGGGCGGCCGCGCGACGGCCAGATGAAGGCGGGGTCGGAACGGGTTGGAGGACCTTCAGTCGACCGGCAGGTGCTCGACGTCCAGGCTTTGCAGGTCCACCACGGCGACGGTCAGCGTCCTGGCCTGGTAGAGGGCTCCCGGGTTGACGACGAGGGTCGAGCCGACGTGCTGAACTTCCGGCTGGTGAGTGTGGCCACGAAAGACCACGTCCCACTCCCCGCTGTACAGTGCCTCGTGCAGAGTCACCGGGTCGTGTCCGTGCAGAAAGGCGACTTGCCGACCGGCCCACTCTGCGGCTCCGAACTCGCCGTGACAGCCTCCACCAACCCGGTCAATCGCCTCAGCCAGCAAGTCCCGGTGGAAGTCCATGTTCCCAAAGACAAAGTCGACCGGCCAGCCCTGGAATTGCTCGACCACTTGCGGAACATCGATGTCTCCACAATGAACGATTCGGTCGACCTGTCGCTCGGCAAACAGCGCAAGCGCCGCCCGCACCGGCTCGAGCCGGCCGTGGGAATCGCTGATCAGACCTATTCGCATTTGGGCTAGTTGGGAAAAGAAAAAAGCCGCTGAGCGGCAAAGGAGATTGGGCAAAATTTACGTCACGCGGCCCGCATTCTGACGCGCGGGTGTCGAATTTGCAAACTTCTGTCCCAGCCTCCCAGCGGAAAAGCGGGAATTGGCGTAAGTGTAAGCGGAGTTTGACGGTTAGAACGTGTTTGTCAGACGCGTGCTAGCCGAATCGGCCAAATTTGCCGAGAAACGTTCCACTTTGTGAATTGGGCCACAGAGCGGTAGGCGACGGCGGCCGTAACCTTCGACCGGCCCAGTGTTTGAGCTTGGAGAGGGCGGCAAGCGTGTCGCCGTACGGGCCAGCAGACGCCGCCCGGGCGGACACCGGAACGCGTCCGTCCGGCTGGGGCCGAAAAGCGGCTGGCACGCTGCTTGCAAAGCGACTGGGGAGTAGATCGACGGACCGATCTGCTCAACCAAGGCCATTCTCAGGGAAGGACAGAGCCATGCTGGTCATTACGCGGAAAAGTCAGGAAAAGGTCGTCCTGCCAACCTACGGAATTACCATTACCGTTCTGAAAGCTCGGCGGGGCCGCGTACGGCTCGGCATCGAAGCTCCGAAGAACGTCACCATTCTCCGCGCAGAACTGCTCGAACGCAACCGCGGTCAGAAGCCGTCCGCCGACGAAACGGGCTCGGAGCCGCAGCCGGGCCAGTCTGACGACCAGCCGCAGACGGACGCCTGCGAAACCGGCGCTTCCGGCTCGTAGTCGCCGGTTGGGCCGTGCCCAGGCGAAAGGCTCCGCGGGGCCCGTTTCGCTCGACGCCCGCCGCCGTCTTCGCTGGCTGTGCTGGTGGAGGAGCCGCGCGTCCGAGTCTTTTTCCGAAAGTCGGTCCGGGCGTTTGCCGCTTCGTCCGGGCCGCTCTTTCGCCGTTTCCCCAGCGACAGTCCTGCCCCTCTTGCTCACGGAGCGTTCGTGCGCTGACTCCCCTTCGCCAGCACTACTCCGCTGAAAACGCGAAAATGCACGTGTGCCGGTACACCTGACCCGGCCGAAGGATGACCGACGGGAAGTTTGGGTGGTTGACGGAGTCTGGGTAGTGCTGAGTCTCTAGGCAGACGGCGCTCCGTTTGCGGTACACCTTGCCCTGCTTGCCCTTCTGGCCAAACAGGAAGTTGCCGGAGTAGAACTGCAGTCCCGGCTGGTCGGTGTAGACGGTCAGCACTCTTCCGGACTTGGGGTCTTTCAGCCGCGCGGCGAACTGGACGCGGCCCGTTTTGTTGTTCAGGCAGAAGTTGTGGTCGTAGCCCAGCGCGGCCGTGTGAATCAGGCTTTCGATTCGTTCGCCGATTCGGTGCGGTTGGCGGAAGTCGAGCGGCGTGCCGGCGACCGGAGCAATTTCGCCGGTGGGAATCAGCGTGTCGTCGGTCGGCGTGTAGTGGTCGGCGTTGATGGTCAGGACGTGGTCGAGGACGGTTTCCGCTCCGTGGCCCGCCAGGTTGAAGTAGCTGTGGTTGCTCAGGTTCACCGGCGTGGGTTTGTCGGTGGTCGCTTGGTACTCGATTCGCAGCTCGTTCTTGTCGTTTAGCGTGTAGGTGACGGTGACTCGCAGCGTCCCTGGGTAGCCTTCCTCGCCGTCCGGGCTGACGTAGACGAATTGCACCCCCGGACCGTGGTCGGTCTTCACTTCTTTCGCGTCCCAAACGACCTTGTCCAGGCTGCGCTTGACGCCGCCGTGCAGGTGGTTGGGACCGTCGTTCTTGGCCAGTTGGTAGACCTTTCCGTCCAGAACGAACCGGCCGCCGGCAATGCGGTTGGCCACTCGTCCGACGACGGCACCGAAGTACTGGTTGTCTTTCGACTCGTAGCCAGCCACGTCGTCGAAGCCCAGCACCACGTCGGCCAGTTGGCCGTGTTTGTCGGGCACCCACAGTTGGACGACGGTCGCGCCGCGGGTCATCAGTTTCACGACCAAGCCGTTGGCGTTCTTCAGCGTGTACAACTTCACGGGGGTTCCATCTGAAGTCTTTCCGAACGGCACTGCCTCACCCCTCCCAGTTCGTGGTGTCGTCGTCAACAACAGACAAACCGCCAGCACGGTTTGCAGCGCGGGGAAACCTACCCTTCGCATTGTCTCGCTCCCTTCACCAAGTGGCGTCAGTCTTGTTTGGGTGGCCGCTTCGCCTTCCGGTCGGTCCTCGTGCGGCGACCGCTGCTCGCCTTCCGGCGCTTGACCAGGCGCGGCCGGGTCGTCCCGACAGGTCGCCCTGTTTTCCGCTCGGACTACCGCCTGTCGCGCTGGGCGCACGGGCCACAAGTTCGAGTAATACCCCGAACGGGTCGGTGACACAAGCGACGCGCCGTGCCGGTCGGAAGTGGCAGTTGACCGCTGGCCGCTGTGACCTAGAGTTGCCGGGCTTGTCGCGCAGACGGTGCGGCTTGGTCCGCCCGAGACGCTCGCGCGGTCGAGCCGCCAACAACGGCGGAGTGCTGGAAACCGGGGAGGTCCATGTGCGGAATTGCCGGGTTTTTTCATTTAGACGGTCGGCCGGCGGAACGGAGCCGGGTTGAGCGCATGGTTGGCACGCTGGTCCACCGCGGTCCGGACGAGGGTGGCGTGTCGGTGAACGGGCCGGTGGGCCTGGGGCACCGTCGGCTGAGCGTCATTGACCTGAGCGGCGGGCGGCAGCCCATGTCCAGCGACGACGGCTCGGTGACGCTGGTCTACAACGGCGAGGTTTTCAACTTCGTCGAGCTGCGGCAGGAGTTGCAGCGCCGAGGGCACCGCTTTCGGACCCGCTCCGACACGGAAGTCGTGTTGCGTTTGTACTTGGAGTGGGGCGAGCGGTTCGTGGAGCGGTTGAACGGTCAGTGGGCGTTGGCCGTCTGGGACGCCCGTCGCCGTCGCCTGTTCCTTTCCAGGGACCGCCTGGGCATTCGACCGCTCTACTGGTGCCGGGTCGGGCAAACGGTTTACTTCGCCTCGGAGGTCAAGGCGCTGTTTGCGTGTCCGGAGGTGCCCCGAGCCTTGGACCCGGTCGGGTTGGACCAGACGCTCACTTTCTGGGCCCCGTTGGCTCCCCGCACGGTCTTTTCGGGAATCGACGAGTTGCCGCCCGGCCACTGTTTGACCGTCGCCGCCGACGTTGTCCGCTGTTGGCCGTACTGGCAGCTTGAATTCGACCCGGAACCGGAGTGGGGCGACGCGGACGAAGCGGCCGAGCGTCTGCTGACGCTCCTGGTCGACGCCACGCGGCTGCGGTTGCGGTCGGACGTGCCGGTGGGAGCGTACTTGAGCGGCGGGCTGGATTCGTCGCTGACGGCTGCCCTGGTGCGTCGTTTCACCGACGGGCACCTTGAAACCTTTTCGGTCTGCTTCACCGACCCGGCGTTCGACGAGAGTCGCTTCCAGGACGAAGTGGTTGGTCACCTCAAAACGCGTCACCACCGACTTGTTTGTCGCCACTCGGACATTGGGCGAGTGTTCCCCGACGTGGTCCGACACGCGGAACGGCCCGTCGTGCGCACGGCGCCGGCTCCTCTGTTCCTGCTGTCGCGGCTGGTTCGGCAGCGCGGCCTGAAGGTGGTGGTGACCGGCGAGGGAGCGGACGAGGTTTTGGGCGGGTACGACTTGTTCAAAGAAGCCAAGATTCGGCGGTTTTGGGTGCGTCGGCCCGACTCGCGACGTCGAGCCGAGCTGTTGCGAGTTCTCTACCCCTACTTGAAGGCCTTGCAAAACCAGCCGCTTCCGTACTTGAAGGCGTTCTTCCACGCGCGGCCCGAGGACGCCGACGACCCGTTCTTTTCGCACTTGCCCCGGTGGCGACTGACCGGGCAATTGAAACGGTTCTTGAACCCTGAGCTTCGCCGTCGACTGGCCGGGTACGACTGCTTGGAGGAACTGCGCGAGCGGTTGCCGGCGGACTTCAGCCGTTGGCCGCCTTTGTGTCAGGCTCAGTACCTCGAAACCGTCGGCCTTCTTCCGGGCTACATTCTGTCGTCCCAGGGGGACCGAATGGCCATGGCTCACTCGATCGAAGGACGGTTCCCGTTCTTGGACCACCGGGTCGTCGAGTTCGCCGCTCGACTGCACCCACGGCTCAAAATGCACGGCCTGGAAGAGAAGTACCTGTTGAAGCGGGTGGCTCGAGAGTTTCTGCCGGCCAGCGTGCTGCGTCGGCCGAAGCAGCCGTACCGAGCTCCGGACGCCGAAAGCTTTTTCGACCCGGCTGCCGGTGCAGCTCGGTTCGAGTACGTGGAGGCGCTGCTGTCGGAAGAGAAGCTGCGCGAGGTCGGCGTCTTCGACCCGAGGCCCGTGCAGCGACTGGTCGAGAAGGCGCGGGCCGGCCGAATTGTCGGAGCTCGCGACAACATGGCTCTGGTCGCGGTCCTGTCCACGCAGTTGCTGCACGAGCAGTTGGTTCGGCAGGCCGTGGTGGAGCCGGAGTCGGCCGACCGCCAGTGCGCGACGGTGTGGGACAGTTGAACTCCCTTCGAACCGGCTCCGGCCGCGTCGCGGGTGTCCGTGCCGCGACGTGCGAGCCGACAAGTGGGCTGCGGTGGGCGTCGTGCTTACAGACCGTCCAACCGGAACAGGCCGTTCTGCTGGTCGAGTCGCTTCTGTCGGTCGACTCCTCCCTCGCTGCTCGGACAGCTCCGACCGGCCGGCGGTTCGACGAGCCGCCGCGCCAGAGGGCGACCTAAGTTTGAGCAAGGGTCGTGCGCCGAAAAGTCAAGCGGCCGCGGCCCGGTCGAGAAGCCGGGCCCGCGC
>CAYSAG010000005.1:14889-42670 GCA_964428935.1 uncultured Planctomycetaceae bacterium
GTCGTGCGCCGAAAAGTCAAGCGGCCGCGGCCCGGTCGAGAAGCCGGGCCCGCGCCGGCAAACACAGACGGGACGGAAGCTCGGTTCGACAAAGGGAGCATGCAATGGAAACGGCCAGAGAGGAAATTCGTCAGTTCGTCATTGACAACTTCTTGTTCGGGGAACCGGACGAGGAACTGACCGACGACGCGTCGTTCTTGGAGCGGGGCTACATTGACTCGACAGGCGTCCTGGAGCTGGTCACGTTTTTGGAACAGCGGTTCGGCATTGAAATTGCCGACGACGAGCTGGTGCCGGAAAACCTGGACTCGATTTCGCGTGTCGTGGCGTTTCTGGAGTCGAAGCTGCGTGGGGCGGAGGTTTGACCCGTGTTGCTCGAAACCTTTCTGGAAAACAGCGCGGCAAAGCACCCGGACAAAGTCGCTCTGGTGTGTGGAGACCGCCGCTGGACGTACGGCGAACTGGACGCGACGGCCAACCGGCTGGCTCACGCTCTCATCGCCGAAGGTCTGGAGCGTGGCGACCGAGTGGCCGTGTACTTGGGCAACACGTCCGAGACGGTCGTGGCCATTTTCGCCACGCTGAAAGCAGGAGGCGTGTTCCTGCCCATCAACCCGACGACCAAGCTCGACAAGCTGGTCTACATTCTGAACAACTCGCGGGCGAAAGTGGCGTTCGTGCCGGAGCGGTCGGTGCGCAGCTTGCACAAGGCGTCGGACCGGCTGGGCTTCTTGGAGCGGCTGGTGGTCGTGGGACGCAAGGACGACGGGAACGGCTGGCCGCGAGTCCTGTCGTGGTCTCGACTGCTCGACCGCTTCCTCAACTACGAGGCTCCGCCCAAGAAACGCCGCATTAACATTGACCTGGCCGCGTTGATTTACACGTCCGGTTCGACGGGCCAACCGAAAGGAGTCATGCTGACGCACTTGAACATGGTTTCGGCCTCCACGTCCATTACGACGTACCTGCAGAACCGGCCCGACGACGTCATTCTGAACGTTCTGCCGCTCTCCTTCGACTACGGGCTCTACCAAGTGCTCATGGCCTTCCAGTTTGGCGGGACGGTCGTGCTGGAACCGTCCTTCACGTACCCGCACGCCGTGCTGCAGAAGCTGGTGGCCGAGCGGGTGACGGGCTTCCCAATCGTTCCGACGATTCTGGCCATTCTGCTGGAAATGGACTTGAGTCGGTACGACCTGAGCAGCTTGCGTTACGTGACGAACACGGGAGCGGCTCTGCCGACCGAGCACATTCGGCGTCTGCGAAAGCTGTTGCCGCACGTGCGAATCTTTTCCATGTACGGTCTGACGGAATGCAAGCGGGTGTCGTACTTGCCGCCGGAAGAAATCGACCGTCGCCCGGACTCGGTGGGCATTCCGATGCCCAACACGGAAGTCTTCATTGTGGACGAACAAGGCCAGCCGGTGCCTCCCGGGCAAGTCGGCGAATTGGTCGTCCGCGGACCGAACGTCATGAAAGGCTACTGGGAAGCGCCGGAGCTGACGGCCGAGCGGCTGAAGCCGGGACCGCTGCCGAACGAAGTGGTGCTCTACACGGGCGACCTGTTCCGCATGGACGACGAGGGGTTCTTGTACTTCGTCGGCCGCAAGGACGACATGATTAAGAGTCGCGGCGAGAAGGTCAGTCCCAAGGAGGTGGAGGAGGTGCTGTGTCGGCTGGAAGGGGTGTCGGAGGCGGCCGTCATTGGAGTGCCGGACCCGGTTCTTGGTCAGGCCGTGTTCGCGTTCGTGACGCTGTCGGACGGGGCGTCGCTGGACGAACGCCAAATCCTGGCTCATTGCCGTCGTCACTTGGAGGACTTCATGGTTCCGCGCAAGGTCCAGGTCGTGCCGTCGCTGCCGAAGTCTCCGAACGGCAAAGTCGACAAGAAGCAATTGGCGGAGGTTGCGGAGTGAACGAGACGACGGCCAGCGCTTCGACCCGCGAACGGGTCGGCCGGCCCCACGGCCCGGGACCGGCCACCACCCGCTTCAGCCGCGACGTTTTGAAACTGGACGCTCGGGCCGAGGTCGACCGAATTGTCGCGTGGATTCGGGACGTCGTTCGCAAGCGGCTGCGGCGGCAAGGCGTGGTGTTGGGGCTTTCGGGCGGCATTGACAGCAGCGTCACGGCCGCGCTGTGCGTGCAAGCCCTCGGCCGGCAGCGCGTCGTCGGCCTGCTCATGCCCGAAAAAGACTCCAGCCCCGACAGCCTGGCCCTGGGGCAGCTGGTGGCCGACCACTTGGGAATCGAAGCCGTTCTGGAGGACGTGACTCCGTTGTTGGAGGCGGCCGGTTGCTACCGGCGGCGCGACGAGGCCATTCGGTCGGTCATTCCCGAGTACACGCCGGAGTGTCGGTTCAAGATTGTGCTGCCGGGCCTGCTGCAGTCACGCGGTTTCCGGCTGTTTTCCGTCGTCGTCCAAACGCCCGACGGACGTCAATTGAAAGCCCGTCTGCCGTTCGCCGCCTACCAGACGGTCGTCGCGGCCACGAACTTCAAGCAGCGTTGCCGGAAAATGCTGGAGTACTACCACGCCGACCGGCTCAACTACGCCGTGGCCGGCACGCCCAACCGGCTGGAGTACGACCAGGGGTTTTTCGTCAAGAACGGCGACGGAGCGGCCGACCTGAAGCCAATTGCTCACCTTTACAAGACCCAGGTCTACCAGCTGGCCGAGGAACTGGACGTGCCGGAAGTGGTTCGCCTTCGGCCGCCGACCACCGACACCTACTCGCTGGAGCAGTCGCAGGAAGAGTTTTTCTTTACCGTCCCGTTCGACGTGCTCGACCTGTGCCTTTACGCCAAGAACCACGACGTCCCGCCGGAAGAGGTGGCCCCGGTGGTGGGGCTGACGGCCGAGCAGGTTCAGCGCGTGTACGACGACCTTGACGCCAAGCGCCGAGCCACTCGCTACTTGCACCAACCTCCGCTTCTGGTCGAGCCGGTGCTGGGCGAGTAGAGGCGCGGTGGTCGCGGTCAGGCGGACGGCTTCTGTGAGCTCCCGCACCGGTCTTCAGCTCCGTCCGCTCGACGCAGACCGCCTTCGCTGCCGGCCCCGAACAGCTCCGACCGCTTCTGGAACACGAACTCGTTGCACCCGAGCCGGTTGGTCGTCTTCAGTTTCACCAGGACAAAGCCGCGTGGCAAGTAAAAGTCCAACACTTGCTCCGGCTTGGCCACTTCGAACGGGTAACCGCCCAGCCAGTCGACCCAGTCTCGAACGACCGACATGCCTCGCCGCCGCTTGTGTTCGGCAAACACGGCCAGCGGGTTGCCGTGTCGGAGCAGTCCGACTGCGGCCGTCGCGACGGCGAACAGGGGCACGAAAGCCGTCGTGACCAGGACGCGGCCGGCCGGCCCGGAGCAGTAAAACCGCTTCACACGACGCCAGAACCTCGAGACGGCGCCCTGGTCGTTGTAAACGGCCACGTAGAGGAAACCGCCGTCGGCCACTGGCAACGCAGCGTACTCCATGGCTCGCCACAAGTCCCCCGTGTGGTGCAGAACGCCCCACGCGTAAACGACGTCGAACTGGCCGAGCGACTGCACGTAGTCTCGGTCGAGCACCGACCCTTGCTCGACTCTCCAGTTGCTGTCTTCGGGAAAGTAGCGTCGCTTGAGCTCTCGCGCACACGCGACCGACTGCGGGTCGTAGTCGAAGGAAACGACGGAGGCTCCAAGCCGTCGAGCGGCCAGGCTGAACAGACCGCTGCCGCAGCCCACGTCGAGGAACCGCTTGCCGCTGAGACTGTCCAGCGGCAGCATGGACAACAGCGACTGCTCGGCCGCTCGGACCCGCTCCTCATTCACCACCTTCAGAAACCGCTGCCAGTTCTTTCCAAACGCGAACCGCCGGCCGCTTGCGACTTCGTCCGAGGAAGGGTCTTTCATGCTGCAGACTCCCAAACGGGCTGGCCACCTCGGGGACGGACCCGACCGACTGAAGCTTCCGCCACCGGGCCGCTCGAATAGATTGAGTTCCGCGGCCGTTTCTGGCAAGCTTGGGTGGCGCGTCGGTGTAGTGTTTGAGTCCTGTGGTCGCCGCGGCGGCGAAAGCGAAACCAGACGCGGCTTGGCGCACCCGAGTCGCCAGTGGAGCGACGCGTGACTGCAGTCGGTCGGAGCGGACGCGTCGGCCGCCAGCGACCACGTCCGGCGACCTGTCGGGGAGAAGGGCAAACGTGCTGGAAGGGGACAGCCATGTGGACAGGACTTTGCGTCTTTGCTGGTTTGTGCGTCACGTCGGTTTCGCTTGCGGCTCAGCCCGTGACGGTCGAGTCGCTGCTAAAGGAAATGCTCGACCGAGACCGCTTGGCGAGCGTGCCGTCACCGTTCTACTTTTGTCGGCAGTTCAGCAGCTACGACCGCAACTCGGTCGCGCCGGGCAAGCCGGGCTGGTTCGCCAACTGGGACCGCAGTCAGTTCCTGCGAGTGGAGGAGGTGGAGGGGCGGAAGGAGTTCGTCCTGATGGACGCCGACGGTCCCGGAGCGGTGGTCCGGTTTTGGGCGACGTGGCACGGACCGCGCCGCGGCCCGTTTTCCAACGGAACGCTCCGCGTCTACCTCGACGGCGACAGCAAGCCGACCATTGAAGCGCCCATTGCGTCCGTGCTGGACGGCGGCTTGCTGGCCGGTCCTCCTCTCTCGGAAGGCGTTTCGCCCAAGACGCCGTACGAGCGGCGAGGGCACAACCTGTACTTCCCGATTCCGTACGCGAAACACTGCAAAATCACTTACAGCACCAACGTGCTCATCGACATTGGAGCTCGACGTGGGGAAGCGCTCTACTACCAAATCAACTACCGCACTTACGAGCCGGGGACCGAAGTGGAGTCGTTCCGCATGGAAACGGTGCGGCGACTGCGTCCACTGATTGAGCGGGTTCAGCGGCGTCTGACGCAGTCGGGGTGGGAAGCGTTGCCCGAACACGCGGCGAAGAAGTTGAGCCGGCGGCTAGAGCCGGGCGGCGAAATGTCGGTGCAACTGACCGGTCCGGCGGCCATTCGTCAGTTGACGCTGAAGCTGGCCGCCGACGACCTGCCGCAAGCCCTTCGCTCTTGCGTGCTGGTCCTTTCCTTCGACGGGGAGCAGGCTGTGTGGTGTCCGGTGGGAGCGTTCTTCGGCATCGACTACGAAGTTCACCCGGTCACGACGTGGTACACTCGCGTTGGTTCAGACGGCCGAATGGAGTGCTTCTGGGTCATGCCATTTGCCCGGTCCTGCACGCTCAAGCTCAAGAACTTGTCCCAGCAACCGGTTTCTGTCGACGGCCAGGTCTTGGTCGGACCGTGGCAGTGGGACGACCGCTCCATGCACTTCCATGCCACGTGGAAGCAGTTGACCAAGGTCAGCACGCGCGACCCGAAGTGCGTCGACAAAATCGGAGCTTTCGACGTCAACTACGTGACCATTGAGGGACAGGGCGTCTACGTCGGCGACACGCTGAGCGTCTTCAACGGGACGAACGCTTGGTTCGGCGAGGGCGACGAGAAGATTTACGTCGACGGCGAGCGATTTCCGTCGCACTTCGGAACTGGCACCGAGGACTACTACGGGTACGCGTGGTGTCGGCCGGAGTACTTCACCTCGGCCTTCCACGCTCAGCCCACCGGCGGCGGCAACCTGACCGTCGGACTGACCGTCAACAGCCGGTTCCGCGCACTGGACGCCATTCCGTTCCGCAAGTCGCTGAAGTTCGACATGGAACTGTGGCACTGGCGGCCGACCAAAGTGAACTACGCTCCGACCACCTACTGGTACGCTCGGCCCGGTGCGCGGTCCAACGTCCAGCCCGACCCGAAGACGGCCGCTCTGCCGGTCGCTCGCAAACGCAGCGACGTCGTGGACGTCTTGCAGGTGCCGGGAGCTCTTGAGGGCGAGAGCTTGAAGGTGGTCGAAAAGACGGGCGGCCAGGTGAGGACACAAGAGGTTTCCGACTTTGCCTGGAGCAACGACCAGCAGCTTTGGTGGGTGCAGGGCCAGGTCGGCGACCGGCTCGTGTTGGAATTTCCGGTCAAGAAGGCGGGACGCTACCGCGTGTGGGCCGAGCTGACGAAGGCTCGGGACTACGCCATTGTCCGGCTGCAGGTGAACGACTCCTCGCCCAAGACCTTCGACCGCTACTGGCCGCGGGTCGCTCACGACCGGGTCGACCTGGGCGTGGCAACGCTGAAAGCCGGGCCGAACCGATTGACGGTCGAGCTGGTGGGCTGCAACGAACGGGCGCTGAAGCGGTACATGTTCGGGCTGGACTACTTGCTGCTCGAGCCGGTGAAGGAGCCGGCAAAGTAAGCGAGGGTGTCTGGGAATTGGGAAGGCCACGTTTCGTCGTGGCCGTCGACCGGCTCGGGACCCGGGACGCGCACAACCGTCGCTGATGCACCGTTCGGTCGCCTTTTTCCCGTGGGAACACGAACGGTGTTTCGCTCACCAGCCCTGGGGCCTGTTCGTCCGGGGCGCAAAAGCCGTCGTGCGCCCGCGCAAGTCGTTGGCACAAACCGACCTTGCCCTTTCCGTCAACGATGTTGTAAAAGACGTCCGCAGCTTGGGCTGCTTGGTGGGAAAGCCAGAGGTGGCGCGGCCAGAGGGCAGCGGACAGGCCGAAGTCCCGTTGCTGGCGGTGGAGTGGGGCCGTGACGGCGCCGGCTGGGTTCTCCGTCGGCGGCGGGTTCGTCCGGTTGGCCGTGGACGGACAAGGCCGTCTGGCACGCCGGACCGGACGGGCGGTCCGCAGACCAGCTCGTAGCACGAGTCAAACCCGCGGAGCGGGTTTGAACTGCGGGAGTCGGAGAAGGGAGCGACCATGGAGTTTACGGTCGAGGACTTGGCGAAAGAGGTTGGAGGCGTCGTCTGGGGTGACCGAACACTGACCATTCACGGTGCGCAGCCCATTGACAAGGCCGGACCGCACGACGTGACGTTCGTGGCCGAACGCCGTCGGCTTCGTTCTCTGAAAGAGACTCAGGCCGGTGCCGTGCTGGTCAGCCGCGAGTTCGAACACGTGAAGGACCAACAGCCGCAGCCGCCGGCTTTGATTCTCGTCAACGACGCTCAGCTCGCGTTCATTCAAATTCTCCGGAAATTCCGTCCGCAGCGGCCCCGACCCCGCGTGGGCGTTTCACCTCAAGCCTGGATTGGTCGCAACGTCGAAATCGGCGAAGACACCAACATTTACCCCGGGGCGTACATTGACGACGAGGTCATCATTGGCGACCGCTGCGACATTTACCCGGGCGTCTACATTGGACCGGGGTGCCGTCTGGGGGACGACGTGAAAATCTACCCGAACGCGGTTCTGTACGGCGACTTGGAAGTGGGCGACCGAGTCATCATTCACGCCAACGCGGTGTTGGGTGCAGACGGCTTCGGCTACCGGTTCGAGAACGGACGCTACCACAAGATCCCCCAGCTCGGCTCGGTCCGAATCGAGGACGACGTCGAAATTGGTGCGTGCACGACCATTGACCGCGGCATGATTGGCCCGACGGTCATTGGTGAGGGAACGAAAATCGACAACCAAGTCATGATTGGTCACAATTGCGAAATCGGCGCGCACAACGCGTTCGCCTCGCAAGTCGGGCTGGCCGGGTCGGTGACCACGGGCGATTACGTTCGCTGCGCCGGACAGGTTGGCGTGGCCGACCACCTGCACATTGGCGAACGGGCGACGTTGCTGGCCAAGGCCGGCGTGCACCGAGACATTCCAGCCGGCGGCATGTACGTCGGCATTCCAGCTCGACCGCGGGAAGAGCAAATTCAAATTGCCATTTGCGAACCGAAGCTGCCGGAAATGAAAAAGGCGTTGGAGCGGCTGGAGAAGGAGGTGGAGCGACTGCGTTCGCTGCTGGAAAGGGACGACCGCGACAGACCGTCGTGACGTCGTCGGGCCGGCCGCGGTGAGCACGGGCGGCAACGCGGTCGTGGAAGTGCGGCTCCTGCGGCCAGTCCATTTGAGCCGACTCCAAGCCGCCGGACAACGCAAAGCTCGAACGCCGCTCGAGGCTCGAGAAGCTCTGTCGTCACAACTCGGTCAAAGGAACGGGCACGGATGCCAGACCAGTTCAGCAGGGACGACTCACAGCAAGCTGCTGCAGCGTCGGCTGGTTCGCAGAACGGTAGTAGCGAGCCGCCTCGGCCCGGCGCTCTGTCCGTGGAGGGGACGTCCGGAGCAGCCGTTGGACTTCTGGCCGGCGCCGGTCGGCTGCCCGAAGCCTTTGTCGAGGCAGCACGCGCTCGCGGCCACCGAGTTCACTGTGTCGGAATTGTCGGGCTGGCCAGCGAGCGTTTGCCCGAGTTGTCCGACAGCTTCGAGTGGGTTCCGATTGCCAAGGTCGGGCGAGCCATTCGGTCGTTCAAGCGAGCCGGCGTACGACGGATTGTCATGCTTGGGAAGGTCGAGAAGCGGCTCTGGTTCCAACCGCTCCGGTTCTTCCGCTACTTGCCCGACTGGCGAATGATTCACCTCTGCTTGAAGTACCTGCGTCACGACAAGAAAGACGACACGTTCAGTTTGGCGGTCATTCGCGAGTTCGAGCGGGATGGGTTGACGTTCGATTCGGCCTTGGACTACTGCCCGGAGTTGCTCGTGAAACACGGATTCCTCACTCGACGGCGTCCGTCTTCCGCTCAGTGGGAAGACATCAAGTTCGGTTGGCAAGTTGCCAAGGAACTGGGACGGCTCGACATTGGCCAGACCGTCGCGGTGTGCGAGCGAGCCGTGCTGGCTCTGGAGGCCATTGAAGGAACGGACGAAGCCATTCGGCGAGCCGGCCAGTTGTGTCGCAAAGGCGGTTTCACGGTTGTGAAAGTGGCCAAGCCCCAACAGGACCGCCGGTTTGACGTGCCGACGGTGGGGCTGAGCACCATTCAGACCATGTACGAGTCGGGCGGGCGAGTGCTGGCCATTGAAGCCGGGCAAACGATTCTGGTCGACGAGCGAGAGGTCGTCGAGCTGGCCAACAAACTGGGCATTGCCATTGTGGCCGTCAAAGAGGAAGAAATGCGGCTGAAGCTGGCGTCCTGAGCGGCCCGCAAGTCGCCTCAGACGAAGCCCGACGCGACGCCGAGCACTCGCTGACGGCACCAACCGCTGGCTCGAGCCGGAAACGAACCGTCGTTCCGCCGTGCCCAAGTCGCTCGCTTCCGAACGACCCGCGCCGGCCAGTCGGAGGATTACTCGTCGTCCGCGGGCAGCAGTCGCACGTCGCTTTCGCTGCTCAGACCCAAGTCGGAACCAGCGCGGGAACTCTTCTTTTCGGCCGCCCCCGAACCCTTGCCGCCCGGCTGCTCCGTGTAGACTTCCATGGCTTGAGTGGCCGCCTGAGCCAGTTCCTGTTCGGGGTCGTCCGGGCCCAGGAACACGCGGAACCGGGCCTCCGCAAACGCCAGCTCGTCCCCGGGCAACAGAGCTCCGCGTACGACCCGCTGGCCGTTGACCTTGGTTCCGTTCGTGCTGCCCAAGTCGCGAACGAACAACAGGCCGTCGGTCTTGACCAGCACGCAATGCACCTTCGAGACGCTCGGCCGGTCCAAACAAATGTCGCAGACTCCGCGCTTCCGCCCGACGACCGTGACCGTCTTCGTCAGCTCAATTTCTGGCCCGCCGTTGACCGGAATCAGTTTGGCTCGCATGGCACCGTCCGCCTTTCGCGAGGTCTGGGAGTCGTTTGGACGAGCGACGGACGCTGAAGGGAGTTCGTCCGTCGAGGTCGCTCAGAACCTCTCGACCGCCCCGACAGAGCCCGTTGACTTCCGCCTCGGCCAACCTGAACTGGGCCCTTTTTCGACAAGAAACCGACCGGCACACGCTCCGCGCCGCCCGCAAGCCGTCGCAAAACTCGGCCGCCGTCGCGCGGAGGCTTGGGAGCACGTCCCTGGGCAATTCTGACCGCAAGTCCTTGTGTGTCAAGGAGGACGGTTACACGAGCCGGCCAGGGCCACCGGTCGTGTGTCCAGAGGCGGACGGCCTGTGACGGTCAGGTCGACCGTGAAGGCTTCTCGACTGCGAACGCTTCGGCGGGCGAGTCGCTGTCGCGGGACGGCCGCTGGCGAGACACCCGCGCGGCTGGCTTCGCCTGTCGGCGCTCTCCCGGAAATTGAGGACGCAGCACGAAAGGCTCGTCGCTGCTCGAAAAGAGAGGCGGGCGCGGTCAGAACGCGCGCTGGAGCCGTCCGTTCGACGTGCGGGCTGGAGCAGCTCGCCGTGTGCGACCGCCGGCTACTTGCGGCCGTTGCCGGAGTGGGCTCCGTCGAGCCGAGTCGCCTCGACCAGAATGCCGCCCATTTTGAAGAGCTGGTGGAAGCGAGTAAACCACAACTGGGAGCGCCACGTCAGGCCGACGTCTTCGCACGCCTTCCGCAGCTCGTCGCGGTTGTACATTCGGCATTTCCACGTCCAACTGACCACCGCGCCAGAGAGCGTGTCTTCGGTGGCCATGATGAGCACGCTGCCGCCGGGGCGGAGCACGCGAGCCATCTCCGCCAGGCCAGGACGTGGGTCGGGCAAGTGCTCCAACACCCAGCCGCAGGTCACGCAGTCGAACGATTCGTCGCCGAACGGAAGACAGGTAATGTCTGCTGTGCAAAGGACGGGACGGTCGGAACGGAGCCGCCGTCGGGCTCGACGAAGCATTTGGGTCGAAAGGTCGCAAGCGACAATGCGAGCCTCCGGCGCCGCGAACTTCAACAAGTGTCGCAACAGCTGTCCGGCGCCCGAGCCGACGTCCAGAATGTCGCGGAAGCGAGAGACGTCGAACTTTCGCTTCAGCAAGTGTCCGGCCAGCGGCTCATGCAGCGACAAAATGCTGCCAAGCGGAAGCATTTGGCCGGCCGGACCGTCGTAAATTCGCTTGACCTGCCGGCGGTACTGGTCCAGTCCCAGCCGCCGGATGCCCGGGAACTCAAGGAATTTCGGCAGCCGCCGCACCGGAGACTCCGACCGCGGAAGCTTCGTCTGCAAACTCATTTGCCGGGAACCTCCGTCCGCACCTTTTTCGAGTCGCCCGGTCCGGGGCGGAACGCGCGTCGCCGTGCCACCAACGACTTCGCTGGGCGCCGACCCACGACGACGCCGCGTCGACAGCCGTCGGCCCCCGCGACACGCTCGCGACTTCCCCAAAACTTCCGGGCTGCCTCGTTCCGTACCCCTCCGAATTCCGTCGACGGACCGTTCGCAGCACCCGACCTCGAACGTCCGGGCGTTAGCATAGCTGCTGGAGCCCGCGCGAAAAAGCGTCCGGGACCACGCAGTCACTCTGCGCGGCGGCTTGCCGCGTCCAGAGCCCGGCGGCGGTGGTCGGGGGTGGCGGTCCGAGCGGCTCGTCCGTCGGCCCCGCCACCGCAGCCAGCCCCGTCCGGGGCAGGCCGGCTGGGCAGTCCGACCTGTCCGTCCCTCCGGACGTTTCCCCACGCAGCCCGAGCCGGACTCTAACGGTGGAGTGACCTTGGCGTTTTGTTTCGTGGAGCCGCGTGCAAGCTCGCACACTCACAATCGGCGGCCCGCCAGCCGCACCTTGAAGGTTGCGCAGTCGCGGCTTATATTCGGACGCGGCGGTTGCAAGCGTTCGAAGGGCGCGTTTGGAACGGCGTTGCCGGTTGTGCGGGCGCTGTCTGGCCAAGCTCGTTCCCCCCGCGTGACCAGGGTGGCTTGTTCACGCAAGTCCGAACGAGCCGGCCTTGTTGGCTCGAGTGGAGCCGTGCGACGGGCCGGCCGAAAGCCGCTTTTTGGTGCAGCGACAGTGGGCCTGACCGACGGGACGCCGGCCGCCGGCCGTGCAGGGTGGTCGCGAGCCCGGGCGGCGGCTGTCGGGCTCCGTGAGCGCGTTTCGATTCCAGAGGGAGAATGACCGAAATCCTTCCGGCTCAATCGGCCGAGGAGCGGCGGGACTCCGTCCACCGAGCCGTGCAAATCCTGTCTTCCAGCGGCGTTGTGGGGCTGACCGTGGACACAGCCTACGTGCCGGGGGCGAGCAGTGTGCGCGAACCGGCCGTGAGTCGGCTCGTTCGCTGGGTGCAAGAGCGCACAGGCCGCTCACCCGACGGCTCCCCGCTCACCCTGCTGGTTCGTGGGCCGGAGCTCGTGTTGGATTTTTTTCCGGACGTTCCCGAGCACGGCTGGCGTCTGGCGAGGCGGTGTTGGCCCGGGCCGGTGGTGCTGGAGCTGCCGCGGTCGTCGGCCGCGGATTCGTCAGACGGGTTGTGGCAGGCGTTGCCCGAGGTGACTCGGACCTCGTTGGCCTCTGACAACGTGGTGGCCGTGCGTTGTCCGGCCGACCCGTGGGCGCGTGACGTGCTGGAACTGACTCCCGCGCCGCTGGTCGTGCTGTCGGAGCAGGCGTTTCAGACCCGGTTGCCCGTGGACGTCAACGAGGCGACGGCTCGGTTCGAAGGAGTGGCCCAGGCCGTGGTCGACGCGGGACGCCCGGCTTACGCGAACGGCTCGGGCCCCACCGTGGTCCGGGTCACGTCGGAGGGCTGGCAGGTTCGGCGGCGAGGTGTGGTGCGTGAGGACGTCGTGGCCCAAATGGCCGCCCAGTGGATTCTGTTTGTCTGCACGGGCAACACCTGTCGCAGCCCAATGGCGGCGGCGCTGTTGCGACGCATGCTGGCTCGCGAGTTGGGGTGCGAGGAGCAAGAGCTGGTCGAGCGCGGGTACGTGGTTCGGTCGGCCGGCATTGCGGCGTTGTCGGGTGTTCCGGCCAGCGACCAGGCGGTGGAGGTCATGGCTCGGCGAGGCATCGACCTGTCGGAGCACCGCAGCCAACCGGTGTCGGCACGTCTGTTGCATTACTGCGACCGCATCTTCACAATGACGCACGCTCACCGCGAGCTGCTGCTGGCCGGGTGTCCGGAAGTGGCCGACCGGGTGGAGGTCTTGGCGCGGGACGGCCGGGACATTTCAGACCCGTTTGGTGGAACGGTTGAGCAGTACGAACAGTGCTTGGCGGAAATCGAACGGCACGTGGCGGAAATTTGTAGACAAATCCTTTAAGGCACGCTGGAAATGAAGGTTGCGATTGCCAGTGACCACCGCGGGTACAGGATGAAATCCCGGCTGGTGGCGTTCGTCGAGAGCTTGGGGCACGAGGTCCACGACTACGGCACGCACAGCGAAGAGAGTGTCGACTACCCGGACTTTGCGGCCAAGGTAGCGGCCGACGTGGCCAACGGTCGGGCCGACCGAGGCATTTTGATTTGCGGCACCGGTCTGGGAATGTGCATTGTTGCGAACAAGTTTCCCGGTGTCCGCGCTGTTTCCTGTCACGACGCCATGAGTGCCGAAATCAGCCGCCGGCACAACGACGCCAACGTGCTGTGCCTGTCGGGCGACTTGCTGGGGGAGCCGTTGGTCCAGCGAATTGTCGAGACATGGCTGAACACAAGTTTTGAGGGCGGACGGCACGCTCGGCGTCTGGCCAAGATTGAACAGATTGAGCGAGAGCATTTGCTGGGCGAGGCGGCTCGAGGCGAAAGCCCGGGTCAGCCGGAGCGGCAGAGCGCGGCCAGCCACCAGGCGCAGCGGGCGACGGGGTGAGGCAACTTCGCCAGCCGTCGTCGCGGCCGGGGCTCGCAGACGGCGACGGCTGGACTGGAACGAGAGCGAAAGGCGGTGGCTTGCGCCGCGGTCGGGTGCGTCCGAGGGTTTTCCGTTGCGCAGCCAGACGAAACGTGTTGGCTCGTCCACGCTGAAACCGACTGCGGCTTCGACGACGCGCGGGACTTGGTTTGGCGCCGGTTCGACCGACTTGCGTTGGGCTCAGAAAACCGAGACTCTGCCAGGAGGCTGCAACGGTGAGTAGGGATCCGTCCACGTTGAAGTTCACCAAGACGCACGAGTGGGTCGCGGTCGAAGGCGACGTGGTGACCATTGGGCTGACCGACTTTGCCGTCAACGCGCTGACCGACTTGGTGTACGTCGACCTGCCGGAGGTCGGGCGGAAGCTTGAAGCGGGCGAGGCGTTCGGTGAGGTCGAAAGCGTGAAGGCCGTGAGCGACCTGTACAGCCCGGTGGCCGGCGAGGTGGTCGAGGTCAACGAGGAAATTGCCGACAAATTGGACGTGCTTTCCAAAGACCCCTTCGGCGACGACTCGTGGCTGGTGAAAGTCCGAGTGACGGACGCCTCGGGGCTGGACGAGCTCATGGACGAGCCGGCCTACCGAGCTCACTGCGAAGCCGAGGCAGAGTGACGACGCTCGAGGACGGGCCGGCCGACGCTCGAGCAAACGGACCGCTGGCCGTCCGTCGTCGACGTCGGCGGTCATTCCTGCCCCGCCGGTTTTCGGCGAACGACGGTCGGCTGGCCAACGGTCTGCTCCGTATAGAGGCGAGCACCGGGACAGGTCGCCGCGTCGGCGGGAGTCTGTTCGAACCGGTTTTCTTTCGACGCCGACCGCCTCGACATTCACCGGCCGCCCCTGGGCTGCCGAGTTTCGCAGGCAGTCGGCTGGGGCGGGGCGGTCCGCTGCTGAGCGGCGAGCACTTCGGACGCAATTCGAACGCCGGACGGGGAGCGGAGCCGGTCGGGGCCAGAAAGCCTTTCATGCAACCGGCAGGCTGCGAGACCACGGGCCGTCGAAGGCGTCCGGGGCAAACTGCAACGTTCTTCGCAAGCACGTCTGTGTTGGTTGCTCTGGTGTGGCAAAGGTGTCGCGGGAGGTGAGCAGAGTGGCCTACTTGTGCAACACGTCGGCAGAGCGACAACGAATGCTGGAGTCGCTGGGGTTGCAGTCGTTGGAGCAGCTTTTTGAGCAAATTCCCGAGCCGCTCCGACTGACCCAGCCGTTGAACCTACCGCCGGCGTTGAGCGAGCTGGAACTGGAAGCTCACGTGCGCCGCCTGGCGGCCCGTAACCACGGCCAGACCGAGCGGGTTTGTTTCCTCGGTGGCGGAGCGTACGACCACTTCGTGCCGGCCGTGGTCGACGAGGTGGCCGCTCGAGGCGAATACTACACGGCCTACACGCCGTACCAGCCGGAGGCGAGTCAAGGCAGCTTGCAGGCGTTCTTCGAGTACCAGACGCTGGTCTGCCAACTGACGGGGCTGGAGGTTTCGAACGCCAGCTTGTACGAGGCGGCCAGCAGCGTGGCCGAGGCCGTTCTGATGGCCATGCGAGTGACTCGCCGCCGTCAGAAGGTCGTGTTGTTAGGCACCGTCCACCCCGAGTACTTCGAGGTGGTGACGACTTACGTCGCGAACATTGGCTGTACGGTCGACGTCGTGCCGACTCCGGACGGCACCGCCGACCCGGACGAGGTCGCTCGACACTTGGACGAGCAAACGGCCTGCCTGGTGATTCAACACCCGAACTTTTTGGGCTGTTTGGAGCCGGCCGAGCGTTTGGTCGAGGCGGCTCACGCCGTCGGAGCCCTGGCCGTGGTCGTGTTCGACCCGATTAGCTTGGGCCTGTTGAAGCGGCCGGGTGACTACGGAGCGGACATTGCCGTGGCCGAAGGGCAGTCGCTGGGCATCCCGCTGCAGTTCGGCGGCCCGTACCTGGGCATTCTGGCTTGCCGCCAGCAATTGGTCCGGCAAATGCCCGGCCGGTTGATTGGAGAGACCGTCGACCGGAACGGAAGACGCTGCTACGTGTTGAACCTGCAAGCTCGCGAGCAGCACATTCGACGCGAAAAGGCAACCAGCAACATTTGCACGAACCAGGGGCTCATGGCCTTGCGGGCTACGGTTTACCTGTCGTTGCTGGGACCGAGCGGGTTGCGGAAGGTGGCCGAGCTGTGCTGCCAGAAGGCTCACTACGCGGCCGAGCGGCTGAGCGAGCTGGAAGGGTGCCGGCTGTTGTTCGACCGGCCGTTCTTCAAGGAGTTCGTCTTGGGGTGCTCGGACCCGCAGCGAGCGGCCGAGCGGGCTCGGCGGGCCGGCTTCGACGTCGGGCCAAGACTGAGCCGGTTCAGTCGGTGGGTGGAGCGGAGCGGCGTCCAGGGCGACGGTCTGCTGGTCGCCGTGACGGAAAAGCGAACGCGAGACGAAATCGACCGGCTGGCTCAAGTGCTGGCCGACGCGTGAAGGACACGTGAAGAAAGGACCCGTTGCCAGTGGAGTCGGGACGCACAACCATGGAAAACCAGCAGGCGACGCGTCTGTTGTTCGAGCTTTCGGAGCCAGGGCGGAGCGGAACCGACCTGCCGGACTGTGACGTTCCGAAGAAGGACTTGAAGGAACTGCTGCCCGCCGACCAACTGGCCGGTCAGACGCCGCCACTGCCGGAGCTGTCCGAACCGGACGTGGTCCGTCACTTCGTCGGACTGTCGAAGCGGAACATGTCGGTCGACACGCACTTCTACCCGCTCGGCAGTTGCACCATGAAGTACAACCCCAAGCGGAACGAGCGCGCGGCCGGTTTGCCGGGGCTGGTCGACCTGCACCCGTACCAGGACGAGGCGGACGTGCAGGGAATGCTCGAGCTGTTGTACGAGCTGCAGCAAATGCTGGCCGAGCTGGCGGGGTTGCCGGCCGTGTCGCTGCAGCCTGCTGCGGGAGCACAGGGTGAGCTCACCGCGCTGCTGGTCGCCGCAGCGTACTTCCGGTCCAAGGGGGAGCAGCGGACGGACGTCATTTTGCCGGCCAGTGCCCACGGAACCAATCCGGCCAGCGCCACGCTGGCTGGGTTCCGCTGCGTGCAGTTGGAAAAGACCGCCAGCGGATTGGTCGAGCCCGAACAGCTTCGTCAGCACCTGTGCGACCGGACGGCCGTGTTCATGGTCACGAACCCCAACACGCTGGGGCTGTTCGAAAGCCACATTCACGAACTGGCTCGTCTGGTGCACGACGTGGGCGGGCTGGTGTACATCGACGGAGCGAACCTGAACGCGGTCATGGGAGTGACTCGGCCGGGCGACTTCGGCGGCGACATGATGCACTTCAACGTGCACAAGACCTTCAGCGGCCCGCACGGCGCCGGCGGTCCCGGGGCCGGCCCCATTGCCGTGCGAGACTTCTTGGCTGAGTTTCTGCCCGGTCCGGTGGTGGAGCGGCTCGACGACGGCACCTACCGCCTGAAGCAACCAGAACGGTCAATCGGTCGAGTCCGCAGCTTTTTCGGCAACGTCGGTGTGCTCGTTCGCGGCTACTGCTACCTGCGCACGCTCGGAGCGGCCGGCGTACGCCGCGTCGCCGAGGACGCCGTGTTGAACGCCAACTACTTGCTGGCCCGACTGAAGGACGTGCTCGACGTTCCGCACGGACACCGCTGCATGCACGAGTTCGTCGCCTCAGCCCAAAAACTGAAAAAGGAACGCGGCATTACGGCCATGGACATTGCCAAGCGGTTGCTCGACTTCGGCTTTCACCCGCCGACCGTCTACTTCCCGCTGGTCGTTCCCGAGGCACTCATGATTGAGCCGACCGAGACCGAGTCCCGCGCCACGCTGGACGCCTTCGCCGACGCCATTCACCAAATTGTGGACGAAAGCCCGGACGTCCTCCACACCGCTCCCCACACGACCCCCATTAGCCGGCCCGACGAGGTCCAAGCGGCACGCAAGCCCGTCCTGAGGTGGCAGGCAGAGACGGCCGACCAAACGTCCGGCGCGGCCCGCGGTGGCACAGGCTCGTCGTGAAGCCCGCGGTCGGTGCTCCGCGCACGGGACCGACCGCCCCGGAAAGTTCGACACGCCGCGGCCAGCGTGGCTGGCTCGCGGGTCGGGCTTCTGCCGCACTGGCTCGACAGGAAGTCCGCTGGCAACCCGAAGCCGCTCGTCGCAAAACACGCCGAATGAAAGAGCTGGTCTGTCGAATCCTTGTCGACCCCGACCCCAACTCGGGACCGTGGAACATGGCCGTCGACGAGGCGCTGCTGGAATCGGCCGTCAACCACGGCTGGTGGAGTGTGCGCGTCTACCAGTGGGCCCAACCGACCGTCTCGTTAGGGTACTTTCAACGGTTCGCCGACCGAGACCCCAAGCTGCGCGACTTGCCCGTGGTACGTCGACTGACCGGCGGCGGGGCCATTCTGCACCACCGAGAGCTGACCTACTCGTGCTGCTTGCCGGCTCAACACCCTTTGGCTCGGCAGCCGAACCGCATTTACGAAGAGGTGCACCGCGCCGTCCTGGACTGGCTCGCCGAGTACGGCGTGTGCGCGCGGTTTCGCGGTCGGCCGCTTCCCGGTCAGACGGGCTTTCTCTGCTTCGGCCGGGGCGACCCGAACGACCTGTTGCTCGACGGACACAAGATTCTGGGCAGCGCTCAGCGTCGACGCCGCGGAGCCGTCTTGCAGCACGGCAGTCTGCTGCTGGAGCGGTCCCCTCACGCCACCGCGTTTCCCGGCCTGCTCGACCTGAGAGCCGGCTTGCGTTTGAGGGAACGGTCCGAGAACGAGCTGGCCGAGCTCATTGCCGGGCGACTGTGCGAGCTTGCGAAGTCGGAACGTTCCGGCGAGCAGGTGGCGGTACAACTGGAGCGAGAAGCCACGCTGACCGACCGCGAACGGCAGTTGACTCGCCGGCTGTGCCGCGAGCGCTACGGTTCGTCCAGCTGGACGGCGAAGTTCTGACGCCGCTGCCGGCTTGGCTACCACGCCCGCGTCACGCCTGGAATGGCACACGGGTAGACGCCGTTCTCGTCAGGCAGCACGGGCGGTGTGGCGTCGAAAGCGTAACGGTCCGGAGCCAGCCGCAGGTTCGACGCGAACGCCTGGTCCCAAGTCACGACCTTGCCCGAGTAGGTGGCCATTCGCCCCATGATGGCCGTCATTGTGCTGTAGGCGCCGTAGTCGGCTTCGTTGTGCGGCTTGTCCTGCCGAATCGCCTCGAACAGCACGTCGTGCTCCACTTGGTACGGGTTCCGCCGCCGTCCCCGGAAACGCCAGCGCCCGCTCGTGGTCTCAATGATTCCGCGGTTGATTTGCGCCTCGCCTTTCTCGCCCAAGACGTGCTCCGAGACGCTGTTCCAACAGTTCGGAATCTGGCGGCACTGGCTGTACATTTTCGTGCCGTCCGGGTACGTGAACTCGACGAAGTGGTGGTCGAAAATCTCGCCGTGTTCGCGTCCGTTTCGGTACTGCCGGCCGCCCATACCGTTGGCCTCAATGGGGTGGGCCTGCATGACCCAGTTGCAGACGTCGATGTTGTGAATGTGCTGCTCGACAATGTGGTCGCCGTCGAGCCACGTGAACAGGTACTTGTTGCGAAGCTGGTAGACCATTTCGGTCATTCCCGGCTCGCGCGGCTTCAGCACGGCACCGTGCGAGCCGTTCCAGTAGCAGCGGAGCAGCCGAGGCCGGCCAATGACACCGTCACGCAGCCGTTTCATGGTCTCCAAGTAGACCTGGTCGTGGTGACGTTGCAGCCCCACGCCTACCTTCAGGTTCTTCTTCTTGGCCAGCTCGTTGGCTGCCAGAATGCGGCGGACGCCCGGCGCGTCGACCGCCAACGGCTTTTCCATGAAGACGTGCTTGCCTTTCTGAACGGCGTACTCGAAATGCTCCGGCCGAAAATGCGGGAACGACGTCAGAATGACCACGTCCACACCGCTGTCAATGGCGTGCTTGTAGGCGTCGAACCCAATGAACCGCCGCTCCGGCGGCACGTTCATTCGGTCGCGAAAGCCGCTGGACTTCTCGCGGTCGTACCGAGCCGGCAGGCCGTACAGCAACCCTTGCCGGCTTTTTTCCAGCTGGTCTTCGAACAGGTCGGCCATGGCCCACAGTTGGACCGGCCCCTTCGTGCTGAGCGCCTGCATGGCCGCTCCCGTTCCACGTCCGCCGCAACCGATGAGCGCCACCTTCAGCGTCTCGTCGCCCGCGGCGAACACCCCTTGAGCCAGTGACGCCGTCACGCCCACGGCGCCCGCCGCTCCGCCGGTCTGACGCACCCATTCACGCCGCGAACTCGACTGGGCCAACTGGTCGCTGTTTCGCTTCACCGTTGTTTCTCCTGCCAAAGTCTCGAACGCGCTCGACTCACCGCCGCGTCGTCCACACAACGAGGTCAGAGCAACAGAAGGCCGAACGGGTCCCCGCGACCCCAAAACGCAGCTTCGACGAGCTTGCCCGGACCGCAGGCGTTTGTCAAGCAAACGCCGAGCCCTTGCGTGCTCCCTCGACCAATGCCAGGATGGAAAAGCCGGCGGCCGCGGTGAGCCGAGCGGGTGTGTGGCCGTCTGAGCTTCCGACGCCGGCGCGGCTTCGGGTCGACGCCGGCGTTGCACCCCATTGCCAACCGCCTGTGCCCCAACTTGCCTTCAACCCTGGCAAAGACGCACGGAAGAAAGGTGGAACCGTGAGCGGACCGACTCGATTGGGGCGTGTGTTCCTGACGCTGGTCGTGGCCGTGCAAGCCGCTGCGGCGCTGTCGTCTGAGCAACAAATGGGCGTGCGTGTCGACCCGGCCAATCGGCGCTACTTGCTCTACAACGGCCGACCGTTCTACCTGATTGGCAGCGGCATGGAGTCGGTGTGTCAGCCGTGGAGCCGCACGCGCCAGCAGTGGCGGGACTACCTGAACATGCTGCACCGCAACGGCTTCAACCGCGTGCGGTTCTTCCCGTGGGACCTGTGCTGGCAAGACGAGCTGCTCCCCACGTTTTCTCCCTGGGCCGTGCGAGACCCGAAGGCCTTCGACTTCGACCTCACGCGTTTCAACCCCGCGTACTGGGACTTGGTCAAGTCGATTCTGGAAATGGCCCGGCAGCGAGACATTGTGGTCGAGTACATTCTTTTCGACTACTGCTGTCTTCGCGACAAGGGGAAAGAGAGGCCGTGGAGCCGGTGTCCGCTGGCCGCGGCGAACAACAACGGCGGGGCAGTGCCGGGCAAAATCGGAAAACCGGGCGTCTACTTGTTTGCAGACTACGACGACCTGGACCTGTTCCGACGTCCGTTCAACCCGAACTGGGACTGGAAAAAACGCAACCAGTGGTTCCAGCAGCTTTACGTCAAGTACACGGTCGACCAACTGGGCGAGTTTCCGAACGTGTACTGGGAAATCATGAACGAGCAAGGGTGGCAGAAAGTGGAGCCGGACGGGGTGCGCTGGACGCGGCACTGGCTGGCTTTCTTGGACAAGCACGACCCACACCGCCACCTGCGGTCCATCAACGCCGCCGACGTCTACGACCAAATGCCGGGCATGGACATTGTCTGCGAGCACCCCATTCCGTTTTTCCACAAGCGCGAGCTGACGACGCCGGAGGTGGCGGTGGAAATCATTCACCGCAATTTGAAGTTCGGCAAGCCGGTGGTGTGTGACGAAACGGGGTTCTTCCCGCCTCAGGAGTCGACCGAAGACGCCAAGTGGCGGACGTACTCGGCCGAGCAGTTGGCGAACGAGCGGCGAGCGTTCTGGTTTTCGTTTGTGGCCGGCGGACACTGGACGGCCGTTTGTTGGCAAGACTTCCGCGAACGCGACACGCACCGCTGGGTGCGGCATTTGGCCGAGTTTGTTCGGAAGGTGGACTACCGGCGAATGGACCCGCACGACGAGCTGGTCCGCGGCGGCCACTGTCTGGCTCGACCCGGCCACGAGTACGTGCTTTACACGGGGTGGGGCGAGCGGCTGGAGGTCGACCTTTCCGACGTAGGCGCTCGGCCCGTGCAAGCTCGCTGGCTGGACCCGCGCACGGGCCGACTGACGCCGGCCTCGCCTGTAAAGACCGAGAGCGGTCACCAAACCTTCCAGCCGCCCTCCCGCGACGACTGGGTGCTGTGGATTGTGGCCAAACAGTAGCCGCGCTGCGGACCGTCGCGTCGGGGCAAGCACGCGGCTGGGGCAGCGAGTTTCACCAGTCCGGCCAAACCGACAGGCTCCGCTTTCGTAGGGTTGACGGAGCTCAATGGCGGCGGGCCTTCGGCCGTTGGCGGCTCGGCATTTGAGCATCGACTTGTTTCAGCCACTGGTCCAACTGTCGACGCAGCTCGGCCGCACGCTCGGGCAGTTGCTCGGCCAGGTCCCGAGTCTCGCTCAAGTCTTCGGCCAAGTTGTACAGCTCCACGCGGTCGTCCTCGTAGTAGTGCAACAGCTTCCACGGGCCCTGTCGCACGGCCGAGACGGGCGTCGTCGTCGCGTAGTAGTGGGGGTAGTGCCAGAACAGGGTCTGGCGAGACCACGGCGCCTCCGGGTTGCTCAGCAAGCTGGCAAAGCTCAGCCCGTCTTCCGTGCGAGCGGGCTTCTGGTGCGAAAGGCCGAGCAGCTCGAGAATCGTTGCGTAGAAGTCACACGAGCTGACCGGCTGTCGACAGACGCTGCCGGCCGGAACGTGACCCGGCCAGCGAACAATCAGCGGAACTCGCACTCCGCCCTCGTAGAGCGACCCTTTGCCCGACCGAAGGGGGAAGTTGTTCGTCACCCTCTGGCCCCGGTACCGGTTGATGAAACCGCCGTTGTCCGACGTGAAAAAGACAATGGTGTTGTCGGCCAGACCGAGCTCCTCCAGCTTGTCCAGCACGCGGCCGACGTTGGTGTCCAACGTCTCGACCATGGCCGCGTAGGCCGGGTTCTGGTGGCGGAGGTTCGGCCGGAGACGCGAGCGGTACTTCTCGACCAGCTCCGGCTTGGCCTCGATCGGCGTGTGCACCGCGTGCCAGCAAAGGTACAAGAAGAAGGGACGGTCGTCCACGCGTTCGAGGATTTTCAGGGCCTCGCTGGTCAGTCGGTCCGTCAAGTACTCGCCCGGCTTGCCCCACTCCAAATGCGGCACGTAACGGTACTCGTCGCCAAACGTGCCCGTGCCTCGGTACGGCCACCAGTACGTGTTCGGAGCTCCCCAGCCGGTGCCGCCAATGTTGACGTCGAAACCCATGGCTTCGGGAAAGTACTTGTAGCCGCCCAAATGCCACTTGCCGACGTGAGCACAGAAGTAGCCGGCTTGGTGCAACGTCTTGGCCAGTGTCCGCTCGGACTGAGGCAGGTGCGAAGCGGCGTCCGGCGGCAGCAACGGTCTGTTGAACACGCGGTTCTTCGCCGACTCTTTCCAAATGGTCATGTGCAGCCGAGCCGGTGCCTTTCCGGTCATGATGGAAGCCCGCGTGGGCGAACAGACGGGAGCGGCCGCGTAGGCGTCGGTGAACCGCATGCCTTCGGCGGCCAGACGGTCCAGACGAGGCGTTTGGTGCAGGTCGGCGCCGTAGCACGCCAAGTCCGACCAGCCCAGGTCGTCCGCCAGAAGAAAGACGACGTTCGGACGACGGGCCGCCGGCGCACGCTCGCCTCCGTCCCGTGCCAACGTCCGCTGCGGCAGTCCAGCAACGAAGCTCAAAGCCGCGACCAGCACAAACAGCAAAGCTGTCTTGCACCACCGAGACACTCGCATGGCAACAACCTCCGGCCTGAACCGTCCACCGTCGGACGGACGAACCCCCAACGCCGACTCGCGCCGTCCACAGGACCCGCGGCGTACTGCCCGCGCTGGCCGACCGTTTTCGACCGCTGCACGTCGCCGGGACCAGCGGCCGCGGGCCCGCAAAGAAGTCGCACCGAGCCCGCTCAATCGCCCGTGTACCCGCACACGCCCAGGCGTGGGGAATTGGGGATGGGAGACAGCATCTCTTCTCCGCACCCGTGCTTCTTCGCGCAGCGGTCGCACAACCAACCTTCGTCTGTAAACTGGCACTCGAAACACAAGTGCTTGGCCGGTTTGCCGCACCGGCAATGAATCTCGGGAGGCACGTTGCGGGCGAGCAGCTGGACGTCTCCCTTCGGCAAAGGCCTCTGCAGTTCGGCGACGACCGTCAGTTCCAGTTCCGTCGGGCTTCCGAAGTCGTACTCGTAGTAACAGATTGCTCCTGGTTCGAGGTACACGTCGAGAGGCTCGCTCATCCGTTTCCCCTTCGGCCCTCCCAAACCCAAGAAGGCACCGCCGCCCGAGAAGCAACGGTCGTCCCGAATGAGCACTCGCTTTCGCGAACGTCCCCGCCGTCCGCCTCCTGCGGACAACACAGTAAACTGGCTCAAGTGGTCGCAACACTCCACCCAAGTTTGGCGCAGAAATAGGTCCAGGTCCCTGAACGTCGATTCGGTCCGCGTGTCGACGACCAGCCAGTACTCGGGACGGTCCAGCCCTTCAATGAGCAAGCGCAGGACTGGCTTCGGTTTCCTCGACGAGCCCGCCCGCTTGCCCTGGTGAGCCAGCTCCCGACAGCTTTGCAAGTGTTCCAGCATCTTTGGCTGAGGCGCCTTCTCGCCGCACCCCTGGCAGACTCCTTTCGTCGTGTTGCTCATGGTCTTGACTCCTTTACGCAAAACCGGTCAGGTGAGGCAGAAAGCTCGTGCCGTTGCCTCGCTGGCGGAGCCGGCTTGGCCCCGGGCCAGGCCGCAACGGAAAGCGTACGGGTTAACCTCGTTCCACACGGCGGGCTCACCGTCGACACAATGAACTTAACGCAGTGCTCGTTGCAAAACCAGCGAGCGGGTGGGGCGACCGAGCGGCGGCCCGGACGGCATTGGCACGCCGGAAAGCGTCCGAGCCATGTCGAACGACCCGGTCGTTTACAACCGCGACGAAGTCGACTGGCAGGCGGTGCGCCTGTCGCAGTGAGTCCGAGACGGAAAGGACGGCCGGAGCCGGCTCGGCGCCGTCGGCCGCGGACGGTTCCGCACGTCGGACGAGGCCGGGTTGCCGGCTGAGCCCCGCTCGACTCGCTACTCCGTTCGCTGCCACGAACAGCGTGTGTTCTTGACCGCGGTCTCCAAAAGAACGTCGTGCTCGGTGCGAAAGGCCGTCAACTTTTCGAGGTCCGTCTGCTCCTCTTGCCCGCCGTTCGACGCGGCTTCGCCTGCTCCGGCCCCACTGCGGCCTCGCCGGCGTCCAGCGGTGGCAAGTCGCAGCGCGGGCAGTACTTCAGCAGCGGACACTCCAAGCAATTCGGCTTTCGAGCGGTGCAAACCTCGCGGCCGTGCTGAATCAACCGGTGCGAGAAATCAATCCACTCGGCCTTCGGAACCAGTTCGACCAGGTCCTGCTCAATCTTGTCCGGGTTGGTGTTGGTGGTCAGCCCCAGGCGTCGGGCAATTCGTTTCACGTGCGTGTCGACGACAATGCCGCTCGGAATGCCGCACGCCGTACCCAACACCACGTTGGCCGTCTTCCGACCGACGCCCGGCAGTTGAACCAGTTGCTCCAGTGACCGCGGCACTTCTCCCCCGTGCCGCTCCACCAGCGCCCGCGCTACTTGCCGCAAGGCCGTCGCCTTGTTGCGGTAGAAACCGGTGGACTGAATCAGTCGTTCCACGTCCTGCTGACGAGCCTTCGCCAAAGCCTCGGCCGTCGGGTACTTGGCGAACAGTTCGGGCGTCACTTGGTTGACCCGCTCGTCGGTGCACTGAGCCGCCAGAATGGTCGCCACCAGCAGCTCGAACGGCGACCGGTGGTTCAAGGCACACGTCGCTTTCGGGTAGGCCTTTTTCAAAGCCTGCACGATTTTGCGGGCGCGCTTCTTTTTTTCAACGAGCGACTCGTCAAAACCGGAAGCAGTCACGGCTCGTTTCCCCTTCAGGGACCCCAATGCCCGTAGCGTCAGCCTGGTCGACGGGCCTAGAATGGCCTCCGACGTGAAGACGAAGGTCGGCCGACCAGACAGCCGTCGTCAACATGCTACCGGCGGCCGCCCGACGGTGCCACCGACGAGAAGAACGTCTTGCCGACGCCCCCACGGCCGCTGTCTGGCACCTCTTTGGCTGTCTGGCACAGCCTTGGTCGACTGTCCGCGTGGTCGGGGAGCCAAGAGCGAGCCATGACTGCCGGTCCGGAACGCAAGTCGCTTCCGCGGAAGTTGAAGGGGGTGCCGCTGTTGCCGTTGCGCCGCGACTTCCTCTTCCCCCACACTCTGCTGCCGCTGTGGCTGACCGACCCCGCTCGCTCGGCTCTACTGCACGAAGTCCACACGGGGCGGCGTCTGGTCGTCGCGACAACCGAAGCGGTGCACCGGTGCCTGGAGCGCGGCTGGCCGGTCGGCGACGGGGCCTGCGCGTGCGTGGCCGAGGTGGTGACGGCTCGTCGTACCGCCGACGGACTGGCCGTCTGCCTGCTGCGCGGTTTGGCAAGGGTCAGCGTCGAAAAGACGCAAGGAACCCCCGAGGGGCCGCTGTTGGTGACGGCTCGCCTCTTCCCTGACTTCTACCCCAAAAGGCCCGCCATTGACCGAGCTCACCGGGCGTTCGAGCTGTGCAGCTTGTTTCGTCAGTTGGTCAGCGAGCTGATTGGCGAGCCGTCGCTGGTCCGAATGCTCGAACACGAGCTACCGCTCGGACACCTCTGCGACCGACTGGCGGCCGGACTGGAACTGCGTTCGTCCGAAGCGTTCGAGCTGCTGGCCGAAACGAACGCCGACCTGCGCAGCGACCTGCTGCTGAACCTGCTTCGTCAGCGTTTGCGACAGTTCGCCCGTTCTTCCTTGCCTGCGTCGTGTCAACAGAACGAAAGCCGGAACTGAGCGGCGGGCGTTGGAGCTGCCAGGCGGCGCTTCTTCGAGTTCCCGACTCGGTCCGCAGACCTCACCCACGGCTGGCACAACCGGCACAACCGGCGCAACCAGAGGTCCCGTCTGCCCGGCCGGCCTCGCTCGGGCGTTCGAGCTGCCGCTGCGCTGCCTTTCCGCAAGGTAGGGTTGCGGCGGAGTCGATTCAAAGAAACGGCCGCTTGCGGGACCAGTGTCGGCACGGTCGGCGTTTCGCACTCCCGCGCGGCCTGTCCGCGGAAAGGCCTTTCCATGAACAGCTCGCCCTTCGCACTCTGGCACTTCTGGCTGCTGGCCGCGTTCGGAATGGGGGCTGCGGCGGTGGTGGGTTTTGCGTGTGGCGTCTACTACGAGCGGACGTCGCTGACGCGTCTGGCCCGCACGGTCCGCCGCCGAGCCGCTCGAGCGGTCGACCAACTGACTCGACAACTGCAGCAACTGACCGAACTGTGTCGGGCGTTGGAGAAGGCGACGGCCGTCGACCGGCTGGCTCAACGGCTGGACGAGCTGGAAAGGCGGCGGGACGAACTGACACGGGCACTGACGGCGACGCTGGACCGCTTGAAGGCCCGAGCGGCCGCTCTGCCAAAGCCGACACCGCCGCGAGGTCGTTCGGTCCGGCGCCGAGCCGTGCGCTGGCGGCAGCCGCCCGCGCCGGACAACGGCGACTACACCGAAGTGCTCCAGACCGCACGGTCCAACCTGCAGTTGCTGCTGGAAAGCGGCCCGCACGCCCAAGCGGGTCTGCTGCTGGTGCAGGTGGACCGCTTGCCCCTCTTGCGGCGTCGGTACGGACCGCACGCCGAGGCTCTGGCCGAGAAGGTCGGTCAGTTGGTGGCCGCTCGGTTGAACCCGTACGACTTCTTCTGTCGCGTCGCGGACGACACGTTCCTGGCCCTGTTGCCCGACGTGGACGTCGAGACAGGGACGGACCGAGCGGCTCGGGTTCGGCGAGCCATTCGCGACTACCGGTTCCGACTGAACGGCGACTCCGGGCCCGAGGTGCTCGTCACCGCCAGCCTGGCCTACGTCCAGTGCCGACACGGCGAACCGCCCGACGTGGCGCTCAGCCGCGCACAGGAAGGCCTGGCTCGGTCCCAACGCTACGGCCGCAACCAACTGCACACCTTCGACGGCCACCAGTTCGTCCGCTGCCTGACGCCGTGAGGCGTTCTTTGTGCTTGGTTCCTGGTGCTTAGTTGTTTGTGCTTTGTTCGTTGTGTTTCGTGGCCGGTTCTGGCGGTTGGTTGGTTTGGCGGCGAACAGGGGGGAAGTGGACGGTCCGGCTCGTCTTGCCGCGGCGCGCAAAAAAAGCCGCCTGCCAACGCAGGCGGCCGAAACCAGTGTTTCGCACTACGCGACAAACGCTTGACTAC
>CAYSAG010000006.1:0-40558 GCA_964428935.1 uncultured Planctomycetaceae bacterium
ACAATCTTGACCGAAATTTTTCTCTCCTCGCCCGGTTTCAAGTCGCCCAGCTTCCACACCAGCCGGTTGCCGTCCAGGACCGCTTGAGGAATGGTTCCCACCAGCTCGACGTTCTTGGGCACCTCGTCTTCGACCAACACCTGCTTGGCCACACTGTCGCCGTGGTTCTTAATGACAATGGTGTAGACCATGGGTTTGCCGAGCAGCGCGTTGGGCGGAGCAATTTTTTGAATGGTCAAGTGAGGACGTTGCGAGGCTTCGGCGGTCGAAACGGCCGGCCCTGTCGGAGCCGCACCGCTGGCTGAGCTTTCGCCGGGTGGGACGTTCGGACCGCCTCGCCGACCACCCGCCTCCCCCGGACGCAGACCGGACGCGTCGGCTTTCGACTGCGGTGTGGGCAGAAGCGGCAAGGGTTTGGCCGGCTGGAGGCCGCTGGGCCGTCGACCGGTCGACGAGCCGGAGGAACTTTGTCCCTTCGTGTCCGTCGTCGGACCGGGTTGAGCGGTCGTTGAGCCCGACCCCGCCGTCGGGCCAGCGGTTTCTTGCCCCGCGCCCGACGGCCCGCCGGGTAGTCCCAGCGGAACCGGCTGTCCCAGCGAAGCGGGCGGCGTGCCGAACGGGTCGTCGCCGAGCTGCGGCTTGGAGGCTTGCGTCAGCAGCACGTCGGAGCCTTGAGTCGTGTCCGTCCCTTTCGCGCGGGCGGCCGCGCGGTCGGGCGAGCGCCTGTCGTCTGTCTGCACGAACAGCCCGGCCAGCTCCGTCGACGGCTCCGCGTCTTCCTCGGACGGGCTCGCCGTCTCCGTCGCCGCAGCCAGCTCGACGGCCGACGCGTCGGGTCGCTGCGTCTTTGCCAGCTCGGTCTTCGCCAGCGGCTCGGTCAGCTGGCTGCCGTTCCGCTCGTCCCGGTTGCCGCTCCGTCCGTCCTGCTTCTTGCCCGGCCCGGCGTCGGTCGGCGGTTCCGTCGGCGCGAACGGGTCGTCCGCGACGACGACGGGAAACGGGCTCGGTGAGGCCTGGCCGGTCGGCGGCGGGGTGTTCGTCGACTTTGAGCTCGACGCGGTTTCCGTCGGACCCGCGTCCGGCAAGTCCAGCGGCAGCGGCTTCGGGCCACCCGAAGGGCTCTTGGCCAGCGACTGGTTGGGCTCGGAACGCGTGCCCGGCTGCTCTGCCTGAGTGCCCTCGTCCGACACGCTCGCGTCCGAGAACGGGTGCGAGGCAACAGCTGGCGACTTCGCGGTCGAGAGTCCAACACCGCCGCCGGCCGCTTCGTCTGGCTCGTCAGCGGCGTCCGTGGTTGTCTGCGCGACGGACTGCTGCGGACTCGGCGCCGACTCGCTCGCCGCTTGCCCCTTAGACGTCTCGTCGGCCGCCTCTTCCAGTGCGAACGGGTCGGCCGTCGGGGGCAACTCGGCCGCAGGTGCCGGCGGCAGAGCCGAGTCGACTTCCACCGAAGGCCGTTTGGCCGAGCTCGCGACGTTCGTCACCGGACCGAGCGGTGGTCGGCGAAACGCTTCGGGCAGGCCACTGGCCGAGGCTTGCGGTGCGGCGTTGTCGCTGGCTCCCTGCCGCGACGCGCCGTCGGCATTCGAAGCCGGCTCGGCTTGACGACGGAAGGCTTGAGCGACTGCTTTTTCCGAGCTCGCGTCCGCTGGGGCCGAGCGGTCGGCAACGGTCGGTCGGCTGGAGTCGGCGCCAGGCTGCTCCACCGGCGTGGAGGAACCGACCCCCGCTGCGGACACTGTGCCGCCGCCCAGCGGCGGCTCGCTCACGCCGGGCTCGGGCACCGGCGGCTGCTCCGTCAACAGCGGTGTCAGCGGAGGCGGTCCGGACGTGGACGGTTCCGACGCACCGGACGCGCCGACCTCCACGGCCTTCGGCACCGAGTGGCCAGCGGCCGACGCGACGTTTTGGCCGTGCGCTGGACGGGGCCCGACCTCCGGCGACAGAGCCTCGGGCGCTGCCGGCAGCGCTGCCGTCGCTGACGGTGGCCCTTGCGGAGCGTCAGGGAGCGGCTCGGTTTGCCCCTCCACGACGTCCAGCGGCGGCGCGTCGCTCAGGCCGGGCAACTGGCCGGGGTCGCCCAGCGAGCTGTCGAGCGACTCCGGTGTCGCGGTGGCGGTGGCGTGGTGCTCGTCGCCCTTGTCAGCAACGTGCCGGGAAATGTTTCGCTGAACCTGAACGACAATGGCCACGCCCAGCGCGGCCACTCCCGTCAAAGCCGCCAGTTTCCAGAACGAGCTTTGCATGAGGAGTCCTTCCCGAAAGGAACACTCCGTCGGTCCCGAACCGGCGTCAAAGCCTTCGGTTTGTCGCGTCCGGGCGAAAGGGGCGGAAGTCGGGTGAATCGGACGTAACTTCGCCGCACGACTGCGTTTTCATAGCAAATCGACAAACGAAGGAAAAGACGAGTCTGTGTCAACGGCTGAGCTTCATTCGGACGACTCGCCGCAGCTCGTCGGGGGCCTCCTCCGGCGGCCGGCCGACCAACACCGTTGGCACCCAGACCGGTCTGTTCGGCTTCTTCTCCGGCAACCGGTCGAGAACGGGTAGTGAGACGCCGCTGGAGCGAGCACCGCAAACCTCGTGCCGGTCGCCCAGAGCCAACCACACCCGCTCCGCCGGCGAGCTAGAACCTCGCAGCGAGGCGTTGCAGCACCGAGCGTCTCGACAGCCACGGCCCGTCGGCCCGGTCGTCCGGCTCGGCGTCGTGGTCCTTTCCGAGCGACTCAGAAAAAAAGTTGCGGCAACCAACCGCGCATTGTACCGTGAACGGTGCTGCGTGGCAGGAAAGCCTGCCGCTTGGAACGTCCGGGCGTGTGAAAGCGAGCGCGGTTGGCGGCTCGCAGCGGACTGCCGCCAACCCGCTTCGAGCTTGCTGGACAAGCTGCGGGAAGCGGCCATAATTAAGGCTTCGTAAGGCTGCCCTGTCGCACCGAGCGGACGTTGTGCGCACCAGCCGGTCGGCGTTTCGAGGTCGCTGCGTCGGCCGGCAAACGCAAGCCGCGGCAACGGAGTCGAGTCGGCGAGCTCTTCGGGAGAACAACTTGTCTGGGCAGCCGGGTCTTCTGAAGAAGGGTTTTGTTCGATGCGAATTCTGGTCGGTTGGGACAACGAAGCCGAAGCGGAACTGATTCAGCTTTACTTGAGCGTCGACGAGAACGAAGTCACCGTCACGACCGCCAAAACGAAGTTTCTCGAACAGGCTCTGTCGGACAAAGAGTTCGACATCATTCTGATGGTGACGAACATGCCGGACGCCGACGGAGCCTACGAAGTGTTTCAGAAGCTGAAGCAGTTTCGTCCGGACGTGCCCGTCGTTGGGGCGTGCCACCCGCAAGACATGTACAAAATCGTTCGCTTCATGACCGCCGGCATGCGGTCTTACATTCTGCGCGACCCGGGTGGCGACTTCATGTTCATGCTCAACGCCACGCTGGAAAGCACGCTGAAAGCGGTTCGAGACGAGCAGCAACAGAAGCTGGCCGAGCGGCTGCGGGAAGAAATCGAGTCGGTCCGAAAGCTGCAGCAGTCGGTCATTCCCGAGCACATTGAGCCGCCCGACGGCTACGACATTTGCGCTCGCTACGAACCATCCCAGATCAAGGTCATTGGCGGACGCCCGGTGACCATGGCCGGAGGCGACTACTACGACGTCTTCAACCTCGACGACAAGAACATGGTGCTACTGGTCGGCGACGCCTCCGGTCACGGCATGAAAGCCGCCATGTCCATCATGACCATGCACACGCTGGTGCGAATGATTCGCGCCGAGCAGTACAAGGACACGGCCGCGTTCGTGGCCGAAGTCAACAACCAGCTTTGCAAGCAAAGCATTGTGAACGAAGAGGGCGGGTTCATTACTCTGCTGTACGTCATTCTGCGGTTGGACCGACACGAAATTCAGTGGACGTCGGCCGGACACCCCGTCCCGCTCTTGCAAGACCTGACCACGGGCGACGTGCACGCCATTGGACCGGAAGACGCGGGCGGCCTTCCGCTGGGAATCATGCCCGACGTCGACTACGAGAGCTACACGACCGAAATCCCGGAACACAGCCGGCTGGTGCTGTACACAGACGGGCTGGAGGAGGCGTTTCCCGAGGGGGCGCCGGGCGAGCACCACCAGTTCGGTAAAGAAGGCGTCATTCGAACGTTGAAGGAAACGTACAAGAAGTCGGCGCGAGAAGCGCTGCAAGCCTTGCTGGACGCCTCGACGGCCTTCACCCAAGGGGCCGGCCGACACGACGACACGTCGCTGGTCATTCTGGACCGGCTGTAGGTGGCGACGACTCGACCGATCGGCTCGCGGCCGTCCGGTCACAAAGACCGCGAACAGAGGGGCCGGGCGGAGCACGGGCGCAAAAACACGGGCACCAGCCGTGTCTACGACGCGGGGAATACGGAGACGCTCGCGCGTGGCCTCGGAGCCCCGCTCTTCGCGAGAAAAAGGCGGGCAAGCAAGTGAGCCGCCGCGCAGCGCCGGTCAAGTCTTTGTGTCGGGAGTCCGCCGTGGACTTTGCGTCGCGCCGGCCCGCTCGGACGCGAAGCCCGAGCCCCGGCGCCCCGCGTGCGTCCGCTGAAACCCAGCCGGCTTCCCGCGAGCAAGCCCGCGCCGTCCGCCCCTGTTTCAGTCCTGGTTGTCCGTCTCGCCCAGGAATTCGCGCAGGTACCGGCCGGCCGACAGCTGCCGGCTGCCCACGACCCGCTCGTCTTCCAGCTGCGACTCGTCCAATTGCCCTTCCGCTCCTTCCCCTTCGCCACCGTTGCACTCGACGGCCGGCAGGCCAATGACGGTGGTGTCGGAATCGAGGTCGAAGGCGTCGGGAGCTTCTTCCATGAGCCAGTGGTAGTGTTCTTTCCGCAGCGGTTGCGGCAGAGCGTCCTCAGGCTCGGGCGTAATGATGAACTGAAAACGGAGCGGGCCCACGCGCAGCTCGTCGCCGTCCTTCACCCGCACCGTACCTTTGATTGGCTGTCCGTTGATGTAGGTCTTGTTGCTGCTCTTCAGGTCGCGCACCACCACTTCGCCGGCCGCGTTCCGCCCAATGGCACAGTGAAACTTGCTGACCAGCGGACTGTGCGGCCGCAAGTGACAGACCGAGTCACGTCCAATGATGAACTGGCTCCGCGGAAGCGGAATTTCTCGCCCTTTTGCAGGTCCGACCAGCACCTTCAACTTGGCTTCCATTCAGACGAACTCCCTCGTTGCAAGCATGACCAGTAATCAAGGCGTCTTCGGCGCCGGCCCGCACAATCGGAAGCAGTAGAAGAAGCAGTACGAACTGTTAGAGCGCCCTCTTCGGACCGGCCTACTGCCGGCGGTACCTCCAGGTGTCGGTCCTTCCCTGGCTCACATTGCCCGCACGAGTCGAGCGTTGTGGGAGACGGCCGGGCAGGCTGTCTCAACGGCTCGACGGCCGTCGTGTTCGCGTCGACCAACACAGACAGCCTGACTCGGTTGTGCGAAAACCAATCGAGTCCAGGCCACGACCGGAACGTTCCGTGATTCTCCGACGAATCAGCAACGCGCCTTAGTTGTTGCGTTGGGTGCCTGACCCTCAAATTCCCTCTCCCGCGAGCGGGAGAGGGTGGCTCGCCGACAGGCGAGCCGGGTGAGGGCCGGCCCCCCCTCATCCGCCCTTCGGGCACCTTCTCCCCCCACGGGGGAGAAGGGCCTTTGCGCACCGCTCGCTCCAGCAAACAAAAGTGTTCTCTTGCCACCTGCGTGGTACGCCGCCGTTCGCTTCCGCAAACTCAATCCTGCGCCGCTGACACAAAAGCACGCGCTACGACCTTACCGTGGACCCCTTCAGCCCTCTTCACACGCCCGCTACGCCTCCTTGCACAGCCTAGCACGGGTTTTGACCAGCGGCAAGCGCAGAGGCGCCCACCAAATCTCTCGGCAAGAGCGTCGTTTGACTATTCCATTCCATCCGCCACGCTCGTTCTCTCAGCCGGAGCAAAAAAGGCGTCCCGGGCACTCGAGCCCAGTGCTCCGCCGCGACCTCTGGCATTTGGCGACCGAGACGGCTGCCGGACCGGCACAGAGCGGTGTTCAGCGCAAACGTGGGTTTTTCTTGCCGCGCGGCGGTACGCAGTCGCCGCCCGTGGGCCGCCCATGCCCCACTACTCCCATCTCTGGAAGGCACACTTCGCTGTGGAGAGCTGCCAATGGCCGTGGGGAGCCCGCCTCTTGAAAGCGACTACGTCGCCATAGAGGAACCGCGTGGATGGACTTCAGTGCAGATGCCAAGCTGAGCCCGTTTCCTTGTCCGCCGTGCGGCGTTATGGTACTGGCAACCCACCATCGAAGTTGCCCGATTCCGCTCGTCGATTGGACTCGTCGCGGATCCGTCCCAAGCTCCGCTTATCGCCGAAACACGACCGGAAAGAAGCCAGCTACTCCCCGCTTTCTTGGAAGTTCGAGCACTGCTGCGCCAGAGCCACCGCTGTCGGAAGCCGAGACGTTTATCAGCCCGGCAAAACGCGCATACTTGTCGGCGTCCAGTGCAAGAAACGATAGGTCTTGCCCCGGAGACGGTGGTGCCCATTGCTGCTTAAAGATCCCCGTCGTGCGTGTGACCATGTCGTTCAGCCCGATCACCGCATAATCCGGAAGCCCAGTCGTAGTGGATCTTCTGCCAAAGTTCGTCGTCCACTCGGAAAACTCGCGCAGAATCAGTTGCCACTGCCGAAAAACGCTCCGCAGAACCCTAGGGCTCCCGCTCCCAGGCCTTGGAACCCAATCAAACTGTAACGCGGGAGGCTTGGCAAGCAATCCAATATTGTCGGGAATGCGATCAGTCCCGTACGGATCTGTGATGCCCTTTAGCTCCAACGACACCGACCCCGCAATGGTTCGCCACTCATCGAACCTCCTGTCTACGAATAGTAGCCGCGGTACACCGTCCCCCCCACTCACGAATCCAGGACCGGAATAAAATCGAGGGCCGACATAGACCTCGATGGCGTTTGTGATCGGGTCAATCAAGTTTGGCAGCGTGAACAGTAATTGCCGTTGGTTAAAGAATGCGTTCTGAGGCGAGTCATTATCTTCCGTCCACAGCAAAGGCAAGGCGTCGACTACGCCTGGCCGGATTGGCGGCCAATTCTTATCTGGCCGCTGCTGATAGCCTCGGGGCGATAATGGCCGGTCCGTGTCCGGGTCGTAGCGTGTCGGGATCCCGAATCTGTCCGCCATCACGGCGTCAATATGATCCCTCGAATTCGAAGTTGAAAAGCCCGCTTCACGGAGTCGCCGGTCCGGAATGAAAGCTGGCTTGGTGGCGTAAGCCGGATCTGACGGCGAATACCAGGAGGGCATGTCTGGCGGCGACTGATCCAGAGCGAGCTGCGAGTGTGTGAACAATCCGTCCCCGGGCCCCCAAACGTCCGTAAACTTCTTGAATTGTCCGTTATATCGGATCGCGTGCCGCTGCCCGCCGGGATTGCTCGGATCGTATCCGGCTAAAGCACTCCGGATGGCTTTAAATGTCTCCACCACTTGGTCCAGCACCTCTGTCTGCGCCCGGTCCATGAAATAGGGTTTCCGGTTGCGATCGACCAGCACTTTTGACAGCGCAGCGTTTTGCAGGTTGATCGTGGTCCCGCCCGCAGTCCCGCTGCTGGGCAACGGGGCACCGTTGCGATCCAAGTAAATCGTAACACCAGAGCTGGAAACCACTACCCTTTCGACCCTACGAATGATGGCTATTCTTTCAAACGTTCTTCCAGGCTGCCCTTGGCTTGCCCCTGTCGTGGGCGCGCCAGAAAGGTCGACAGCTATCCAATCACCGGGCCGAAGTTGAGACGCCCAAAGGCTCACGGCGGTCCCCGACGGCTGTAACGTGTACCCACCGCCACCCACGGTCACGCCCCCGACGACCGCGGACTGCCCTAACCGCGTGTTCGACGGCTCCAGCATTGCCGCCGGCTGCTCTGCGGCGATGTTCCCGAAGACGCTCAAGAACGCCCTATCCTCGCCGGCCAGTATTCGCTCTCGATTAGCCTCCAGGTAAGCGATTGCCAGGTCGACCTGCTGCTGTGCAATTCGGTGGCTGATCAGAATGTCTTTTGCAGCTCGTGGCAGCGGTCGGCTCCCGGCGGATGGATCTAGTACCGTGTCAAACAGGATGGGGTTCGTATACGCTTGTGGGTTGAGCAGCCGCGGATCGTCGGGGAACCGGGACTGGTCATCCGGTGCGAGCACGTAGTTTTGCGCAGCCGCCGTCCTCACAATTCCAGCTGCCAAACCAACTACCGCGAACCAAAGCAAACGATTTCGCTGACCGACCATTGGCCGTTACCTTTTCCCTATGCCTCTCTGCCAAACCTCAACCCAGTTACGGTCCGCCGGCATCGGGAACCGCCGACCGCCTCTGCCGTCGGAAGCCGAGTGCGCAAACACCCCTACGAGGCCATTGTCCGGGCTGGCAGAACCGCTGTCAACAAGATTCCGCCCAGTTCTGCCACGTTCTCCAAACTGCGCAGCCCAAGCGTCTGACCGTGTCGAAACGGTCGAAATTCGGCACGCCGGGCTACAAAACCAGCATGGCGTCGCCGTAGCTGTAGAAGCGGTACCGCTCCGACACGGCCTCTTCGTAGGCCCGTCGGGTCAGTTCCAGCCCGGCAAACGCGGCCACCAGAACCAGCAGCGTCGAGCGAGGCAGGTGGAAGTTGGTAATCAAAGCGTCCACCGCTCGGAACCGGTACGGCGGTCGAATGAACAGATCGGTCCGACCACGCCACGGACGCAACTGGCCCGACTGAGCGGCCGTCTCCAGCGTGCGAACCGTCGTGGTCCCCACGGCGACGATTCGACCGCCCGACCGCCGAACCTCCGCCAACCGCTCGACCGTCTCGGCCGACACCTCGCACCACTCGGAATGCATTCGGTGCTGGCTCAGCCGGTCGACCGTCACCGGCCGGAACGTGCCAATGCCCACGTGCAGTGTCACAAAAACCTCGCCAACGCCCCGCTCGCGCAACCGCCGACGGAGCCGCTCGGTGAAGTGCAGCCCGGCCGTGGGAGCAGCGACCGAGCCGGGCTGGCGAGCGTACTCGGTCTGGTAACGCTCCCAGTCCAGCTGCGTCGGGAACTTTCGCCGAATGTACGGGGGCAGCGGCACGGTGCCGAACCGTTCCAGAAGCTGCAGCGTGTCGGCGTCCGTCTCGGGCCGAGCCGACCAAATGCCTTCGTCGTCGACGTCCAGCAACGTCAGGACCAGCTCGGCGTCGGCAGCTTGGCCCGTCGCCGCGTCCGCTGGCCGCCCCCTCGCCACGCCCGACCGCCCGACGCTCCGTAAGCCGGTGGTCGGCCCCACAGCCGAGCCGACACCGGCCTCGTCGACGGAAGGCGTGTCTCCACTCGGACCGGCTGCCTCGGCCGGCGCCCCGCCGCGCGCCGGCCGTCCAAACGGCTCCACCACGACCCGCTCGCCCGGCCGCAACCGCCCCCGCGTTTGACACAACAGCCGCCAAGTCCCGTCCGGTGCCGACTCCAGGTACAGCCCTTCCCACTTGCCGCCCGTCGCCGCCCGCCGCCCTCTCAGCCGAGCGGGCACGACGCGCGAGTCGTTGAACACCAGACAGTCGCCCGGCCGCAGCAGCTCCGGCAAGTCCCGAAACCACCGGTGCTCGACGCGCCCCGAAGAACGGTCCACGACCAACAGCCGCGAGGCGTCCCGTTCGGGCAACGGCTCGCTGGCAATCAGTTCCGGCGGCAGGTGGTAGTCGTACAGGTCGAGGCGGTCGAGGTCGTCGGCGGGTCGAGCGGCCGCGGACGCCGAAGCGGCCACTGTCGCCGAGCCACCCTCACGCGACGCCCCCGCCCGCGGACACAGCGCTGGCTCCGACGCTGAGCTCGGCGCCGCTTCGACACTCTGTTTTTCGTCCCCTGCCGACACCATTGAGCTCCCAGCCCGAACCTGTTCGCTCTTGCCACTTCCACCCACTCGCAGCCTTGCCGCCTGACGCTTGGCCGCCGATTATACGCGGCGGACAGGCGGTTTCACACCGCCCCGGCCCCCAGCGGTCGGCCACAAGGGCGAACGGGACACGGCCCGCTCCTCCGGCCCCGCAACGCGGAAGCCCTTTTGGACGCAGACGAGTTCTCGGCCCCAAAGACCCGGCGCTGACGCGCCAAGCCAGCACGTCCGTGAACAACAACGACGCTCCAAACAATTCGGTCCGCCCCGACAGGCCTCGGGTTGGCTTGTGCATTACCGAGCTCGACCCAGGCGGCGCCGAAAAGAACCTGGTCCGGCTGGCCGAGGGTTTGCACCGTCGCGGCTGGCCGGTGCACGTGTTTTGTCTGGCCGGTCCGACCGAGCTGGCCGAACGGCTTCGCCGCAACGGCGTCGAGGTGTGGTGCCTGGAAGCGTGCTGCCGGCTCGACTTGCGCGTCCTGTTACGGCTGACCAGGCAACTTCGCCGCGTCCGGCCACAGCTCCTCCATACGTTTCTCTGGCACGCCAACTTGGCCGGCCGCGTGGCCGCGTGGCTGGCTGGCGTTCCGCACGTCGTTTCAGGCGTTCGCGTAGCCGAGAAGGACGGGCCGTGGCGTCTGGCGGTCGACCGGTGGACCAACCGGCTGGTCGACGTCAACGTTTGCGTCAGCGAGGGCGTGCGGCGGTTCTGCGTCGAGCAGGTCCGGCTGCTCGCGTCCAAGTGCGTGGTCATTCCGAACGCCGTGGACGTCGCAGAAGTCGACCAGGCCGAACCAGTCGACTGGACCTCGCTGGGCGTCCCGGCCGGCAGCCGAGTGGTGTTGTTCGTCGGGCGACTGGCACTCCAGAAGGCCCCGGAGACGCTGCTGGAGGCTGCTCCACACGTGCTCGACCGGTTCGACGACGTCTGGTTCGTGCTGGTCGGCGACGGGCCTCTCCGGCGGCGGCTGGAGCGTCTGGCGGCCCGTTTGCCGCACGGCCGGCGAGTCCGCTTGCTGGGCTGGCGGCGCGACGCCGTGCGCCTCATGAAGGCCGCCTACTGTCTGGCACTGCCCTCCCGCTGGGAAGGCATGCCGAACGCCGTTCTGGAAGCCATGGCCGCCGGCGTTCCGGTCGTTGCCACCCAGGTAGAAGGAGTCACCGAACTGGTCGACGACGGCCGAACGGGTTTGACCGTTCCGACCGACCAACCAGACCGCTTGGCCGCGGCTCTGGTGCAGTTACTGGAGCAGCCCGAGCTGGCGAGGCGACTGGCCGACGCGGGCCGCCGCTTGGTGCGAACCCGCTACAGGGTCGAGCGAATGGTGAGCGAACACGAGCGGCTTTACGAGAAGCTGCTGGCGGGCGGGTCCCAGCACACGTGAGGCCGCGCGGCCCGGGCGTTCTTGCCGCTCCGGCCGCAAGCACGGACCTCCCCAGCTTCTCCGCGCCGGCCGTTTGGCCAGCGACCGGCGTCGCTGGGTCGGCGGGACTGTCGCTGCGACTGCTTTTTCCGATCAGGCTGCTCGAGCTCCCCGGCCGGACGGGGACGCACGACGCAGTTCGTGGTTCTCGTCAGCCATGTGAGGAGCTGCCGTCAGCGGCAGCGCGGTTCCCCTCTCGCGCTTGCGGGAGAGGGTGGCTCGCTGAAGGCGAGCCGGCTGAGGGCCGCCTCACCCCACCACTCTCCCCCACGGCTGCGCCGCGGGGGCGAGGGAACTTCGAAGCACGTTTTCGTGTCGTTCTCGCACTCGTCCGGTCTTGGTCGCTGACCACTTCACTCACTTCGGTTCGGCCTGAAGCTCCACTTCCAACAGTCGGTCGCCACGGCGGACGGTCAGACGCACACGCTCACCCGGCTCCACCCACCCCAACCTTTCCTTCAGCTCGCGGCACGACTGGACCAGTTCCCCGTTGACGAACACCACCAGGTCGCCCGGACGCAGTCCAGCTCGGTCGGCCTGCGACCCGCTGGTCACGGCGTCCACGTAGGGCGGGGTTCGGTGGACGACGTCCGGAATGAGCACGAAGCCGAAGTCGACGGTCGAGTACCTCCACGGGTTCTCTTTCGGCTGGCGGCGAGCCTCCGGCTCAAACCGACCGGTCCGAATTTGCCGGACCACGGAAGCCATTTCCGAGGCGGGAATGGCGTAGTTGACCCAGGTGTTGCTTTGAGCGTTTCGCAGTTCTTTGCCAATCATTCCCACCAGCCGGCCGTCCCACGTCGTGACCACGCCCCCGCCCGCTCCCGTGTTGTTCGTCACGGCGTCCAGCACGTAGACCGGTCCGCGGTAGGTTGTTTCGAACACGCCGCGGCGAGCCTGCAGTCGGGTCCGCGCCGAGACGACCGCGTGCATGACCGACACCGGTTCGTTCCCGGTTGCAATGCCAAACATGTTACTGAAGGCCAGCACCAGCGTGCCGGGTGGGACGTCCACCGCTTCGTCCAGGTTGAAGTGCGGAAGGTGGAGTTCGTCGGCTTGGAGCTTCAGCACGGCCAGGTCGAGCGTGGGCTCGGCGCCCAGAACCTTGGCCGGGAACCGTCGGCCGTCGTCCAGCACGACGGTCACCTCTTCGGCGTCCAGCACGTGGCTCCACACCGTCACCACGTGACCCTCCTCGCTGACCAAGAAGCCCGTGCTGTAGTGTTCCAAGCCGCTCAGCCCACCGGCGCCGTAAATCTTCACCACTCGCGGCAGCACGCTTTGAATGGTCTCTTGCAGCGAGCCGGCCCAGGCGACGGCCGTCCCCAGCAGCCACACGCCGACCACCAGCGCGGCGGTGCGCAGAGCCTTCGGCCGCTCCAACCGGAGCCGACCGGCTCGAGGCTCGTCTGACCGACGCCGGTCGGCCGTGGCGTGAATTTTCGAACCAGTGACGTTCACGTTTTTTCTTCCTGCCAGCATTCGGCTTCTCGTTGTCTTTGGTGGACGGAGGCCGCGGCGTCCCGTGGCTGGCGCTCGGACAGGCCGACCGCCTTTTCTCGTCACCGCGGCAGCTTCTTGAACTCCACCTTTTTCAACTGGAACGCGCCGACCTGCTGGTCGCCGTGTCGGACTTGCAGTCGCGCCGGCAAACGCCGTCCTTGGAACTCTTGCAACTGCTCGAACCGCACCTCGCACGGGTCGACGTCCGGTGCGGGCCAGGTGTCGAAGCCGACCAGGCGCAGCGGCTGGCGGGCGAAGTACCAGTGCGTGCGTGACTCCGCCAGCGTCGTCACCAGCACGTCCACGCGCGGCTCCGTTCCGTCCAACGGCTCACTGCCCAAGTAGTAGCACTCGGTGAAGCTTTGCGGCCCCCGCACGAGCAGCCGGCGCAGGTGCGTCAGGGCCACCAGCAAGCCGCCGCTGCCGGCCGGCTCTTCCTGCAAGGGAGTCTTGTTCAAGTCCAGGTAGAAAGCGTCGTCGCCCCAGAGCAGTCCGGCGGCTTGGTCGGTCAGAGTGAACTCGAACGAGCGGCCGCTTTCGTCCGTTCCGGAGAGGACCCACGGACCCGTCTGTTTCGAAAAGTCTCCCCACTGTTCCAGTGCCGGCCGCAGCCGCTGTTGCTGCACTTGGTTGAAGTAGTAGTTGGCAAAGCCGGGCTTTTCGACGAACAGGTGCTTGTACTTTTCGGGGACCTTGGGTTGTTTCGGGCGGTGTGGCTGCAGCGGGTGAGGTGCGGGGCCGTGGTGGTCGGGGCGACGCCGTTCTGGTCCCGGCGGCTGCTCTTTGCGGGGGTCTCGTTCCGGACGGCGGTCGGGCCGAGGTGGGCCGTGCGGTTCGAACAGACGCGGTGCTGTGGCGAAGGCCGACTCCTTGTGGAGCCGCTCCAGCCGAACCACAATTCGCCGCTTCACACCCTCGCGGCGGAACACCAGCGGAACCTTCCAGCCAGCGGGGAAAATGCCCAAGACGTTCTTGAACTCGTTCGCGCTGCCAATTGGCCGGCCACCGAAGGCGACCACTTCGTCGCCCAGTCGCAGCCCGCGGCGGTAGGCGTCGGACGACTCCAGAATGCTGTCGACAATGACCGAACCGTCGGCCTGAGTGCGCACGGTGGCTCCCAGCGTCGCGTGGTCCACAATGCGTCCGCTTCGCAAGTGGTCCCAGAAGTTTTTGATTTGGTTAATGGAAATGGCGTAGCCGACGCCCGAATTGACGCGGCCACGCTTGTCGGTGGAAATGCGGCCGTTAATGCCAATGAGCCGTCCGTGGTAGTCGAACAGGGGCCCGCCGGAGTTGCCCGGGTTAATCGACGCGTCCACCTGAATGCAGTCTGTGTACTCCAAGACCGTGCCAGCCGGGTACTGGTAGCGGTGCACGCCGCTGACCATTCCGTAAGTCACGGTGGGTTGGAAGTCTGTGGCCAGCAGGAAGGGGTTGCCGAGCGCGAAGACCCAGTCGCCGACCTGCACGGTGTCGCTGTCTCCCAACTGAGCGGCTGCGAAGTCGTCCCGGCCCAGCAACCGAATCAGGGCCACGTCGCCGGTCGGGTCCAGACCGACGAGCACGGCGTCGTAGACGCGGCCGTCGTTGAGCCCGCATTTCATGAACGGCCCGGTGGCGGCGACCACGTGGAAGTTCGTCAGCGCCAGACCGTCGGGACTGACGAGCACACCCGAGCCGCCTCCGGCCGCGCCGCTGGCAAAAATGGCGACGACCGTCGGAGCCACTCGCTGAATGGTCTCGACCCGCTGCCGCTCGGCGGCCAAAACCCGCGCCGGCACGTCGGCCCGCGCCGCGGGCCAGACGCCCACGTTCACGCCAGCCGGTCCGAGCAGCAACCAGAGGCCAACGAACAAGACAGCGGCGACAGACAGCCGAACGCTTGCGGCTGTGTGCCGCGACGGGTGCTTGCGGTTCGTGTCGAGGCGGTTCATTGAGTCAGCCACGTTGAATGCCCGAGTGGTCGGCGGGGCAACCCGCCCGCTCACTTCAGCAGTTTGGCGTCGGCCAGGTCCACGTGGTCGGCAATGTCCATGTACTGGCCGAAGTCCACCAGAATTTCGAGCGTCCGGACACCGCTCACGTCCAGGTTCAGCAGACGCGGCTCGTCACTGCCGGCCACGTCGGCCTGGAACAACGGCCGTCCGTCTCCTTCGACGACCAAACGCACGTGTCCGAGCGGTCGAACCGACTGGTCAATGCCTACAACGGCCCAAAAGCGGCGGTAGGCTCCATTCAGCGAGTACTGCAGGCGGGTTCGGGAATGCACGCAAAGGCCGTGAGCGAACGTGTGGCCGGGCAAGCGGAGCGGGTCACCGTCCAGGTTTCTGTTGGCGCGAAACTTCCAAACCACGTCGAAGTACGGCTTGTAGTCGACTTCGCGAGGGGACAGGTCGGCCAGGTAGCGGACGCTGGCTGGGGTGAAGTCCAGCCAGGCGACCTCGCTCAGAGGAACGGCCACTTCGCCCCAGGCCGACTGCAGGGTCAGCTTGTCGTCGCGGGTCGAGACGGCCTGAGCCAGCAGGCGACTGCCGTCGGCCAGACGCACCTGGCACGCCGTCGAGCCGCTTGAGGACTGGCGTCGGTAGTAAATGATTCCGAACAGCTTCCGCAGCGGCACCGGCAGCGGCTCGTTGTCCAGCAAGAACTGGACGCGGCCGTTTTCAATGTCGCCGACCGCTCCGGCCAGGTAGTCCAACACGGCTTTTCCGTCCGTTTGCTTTTGGACGACCAGAACGTCGCGGTCGAAGTTCCGCTGCACCAGCGTCTGCCATTCGTCTTCCAGCTCGGCCGAACCCGTCTTCAGCTTCACCGTGTGGACAGCCTGCGCCGGCAGTGTCAGCTTGCCCAACCGTTTCGACTCCACGACGGCCTGCGCCGCCTTGACCTGTAGCGACCGAACGTGCAAGCGACCGCCGTCGGTCAACCCGAGTAGAATGCCGGACGGTTCCGTCAGCAGCAGGTCGGCGTCGGAGTGGGAGGTCCATTCAATTCGCAAGACGTCGTGCAGCGAAACCTTTCGACGCTGCCCGTCCTGCTCAACTTCGACGGCCGTTGGAGTCAGACCGACCAGTCGTCCCGACACCACCTCGCCCACCAGCTCGCTCAGCCGCTCCGGTTGCAGCGGCGACGAGCGAGCTCGGACCAGCCGGGGCTGGCCCAACGTCGTCACGACGTGGACTTGCGGAGCGGCCGTCAGGACGGCCACTGTCAGCAAGGCAACTGCTGTCGAAGTCATGGGTGTTTACCTTGAAGGGGGAGACGGAGCCTTTCGGGTGGCCAGTTTTTTGAAGTACTGGTCAATGGCTCTTCGGTAGTGAGCCGGGAATTGCCGGTTGATTAGGTTCTTGGCTCGGGTGGCCTGCTTGGGTGGCAAGGCTCCCCAGCCCGACTTGTTTCCAATGTCTTTCTGGTCCACGCGTCCCGGCGCGGGCGCTCCTTTGACCACGCTGTCGGCCGCCGGACCGCTGGACTGATTCGAGTTGCCACCGGCTTGCCCCGAGCTGCTGGTCATGGACGAACTGTTGGCCTGCTCCTGCAGTTTCTTAATCAGGTCGTCCAGAGCGTCCACAATTTCGTCCTGCAGCTTCTGCACGCGGCGGCCGCCCTGGCCCAGCGCCAGTCGACGCTTCACGTCGGCCATTTTGCGAGCAATTTCGTCCAGTGACTTTTCGCGGAACTGTTCCAGGTCGTACTTCATGAGTCGAGCGACGCTGGCGTAGCGGTCCGGCACGGACAGCGTTTGGTTGAGCAGCCGGTCCAGCGTTTCCAGTGCGGCGGCCTTTTGCAACAACTGGTGTTGGCAAACCGCTTGGTAGAAAAACAGCGTGGCCGGGTCAATGACCTGCTCAGGGGAAATTCGGCCGAACAGCTCGAGCGCTTCGTCGTAGAAGTTCGCTTGCGTGAGGAACCGGGCCACGTACAGCCGCGTGTTGGCTGCAACGAAGGGGTCGAGCGGAGCGGTGTCGAGGTAGGTGGTGTCCGGAAGGGGAGGAACGGGGCCTTTGAACTGGCATGAGCGGACCAAGGCGTCGATTTTCGGGTCGACCAGGGCGAACGTGCGGACGGCTCGGTCGAGCAGTTCGGAAGCAGGAGGAGCGTCTCCGGTCCAGGCCCAGAGTTGACCGACGCGCTGGAGGACCGCCTGGTCTGTCACGTCCTGACTGGCTACCCACTCCGTCACCCTCGCTCGCACCTGGTCGGCAGCCGGAGGAGCGTACACTTTTTTGGCTGCTTCGGCCGTCGTCGCGTCGGGCGCCGAAAGCAGTGGCGACAAGACGAGCCAAGCAGTGAGCAGACTTGCGTTCATTTTGTCCTTCCAGCGTTTGGAACTCAGCCAGCCTGTTCGAGCCCGGACGACCCTCGGCGTGCCAGAGTTCGGTTTGCGTCTCAGCGGTTCCGTCCGCTCAACAAGTCGTAGGTCGCCTCGCGCACTTTCGCTTCCCGCTCCGACAGCTCTTGAAGCTGCTGCAGCAGGTCCGGGTCGGTCGCCCGTTCCCCTTGGAGTAGCTTCCCAATTCGTTTGGTTCGACGGTTGATTCGCACCTGCAACGTTTTGAGCATTTTCAGCTCGGACAGCAGGTCCACCAAAGGCGGCTCGCCCGGCTGTTGCTGCTGTTGCTGCTGGTTTTGTTGCTGTTTCTGCAGGTCGGCCAGTTCTTTTTCCAAAGCGTCGAGCATTTCTTTCAGGGCGTCAATGATGTCCTGTTCAATCGACTGCGTCAGCGCGCCGACGTCGCTGCGTTCCAGCCGTCGGGTGACGGTTTCCATGTCTTGCCGCATGTCCTCGACGGCCTGGGGGAAGGCGACCGACGAGCCTTCGTCGCGCAGAAGCTGCAGCGCCCGGTCGGCTTCCAAGCCAATGGCGTTTTCGTCGAAAGACAGTTTACGAGCTCGTTCGTTGAAACTGGCGTCCCGGTCAGCGTCCGGCACCGAGCTCAGCTCGACCGTCTGGTGGTAGACCAACTCTTGCATGGCCAGCATTTTTCGGAAGCGGGCCTCCAGGGCCGTCAGCAAGAGCCCCCGCTCCTCTTCCCGCAACTGACGCAGAATTTCCTCCAGCTTCTCTTTCGCTTCGACCAGCTTCCGGACGGCTTCGTCCTGGTGCTCCGACGCCTTCTGCCGCTGCTGCTCCTGCAACTTCCGCAAAGCCTCTTTCATTTGACGGTAGGCCTGCTCGAGCTGCTCGCGGCCGGGCGTCTGCCGCTGCAAGTCCGGCTGTTGCGGCTCGCTCTGCCCCGACGACGAGCCCTCACCACCCTGCGACGGACCGCTTTGCTCGCCGGCCTGGGGCGACGGCTGCGACCGCCCCTCTTGTTGCGAGCCCTTCGGGGGCTGCCCCGACTCAGACGGCTGCTGTCCCGACTTCCGGTTTTCCGAGCCGGACTGACCGGGCTGGGCTCCCTCTTGCGGCGACCGGTCCGACCGGTCACCTGGCTTTCGCGACTTGTCGTCTTGCGACGACGAGCCGCCTTGCTCTTCTTTGCCCGGCTTTCCGGCCGACGAGTCGCCGGCCTGCTCGGCCTGGTCGTGTTTTTGGATTTCGTCCAGCAGGCCTTTGGTTCGGTCGGCCACGCGCTGCTGCTTGCCGCGTGTCTGGTCGAGCGGTTCGCCGCGTTCGTTGGCTGCGCGGGCTTCTTTCTGTTCGCCAATCAGGCGTCCGACCTCGGCTAGCAATTTCTTCAACCGTTGCCGTTCCGCTTCCAGGCTGCTGCGGCGGTCTTCGCTTTGCAGCAGCTCCAACAGCGCCGTCAAGCTTTTAATCAGCTCGTCCTGTCGTTGGACGGCGTCGCCCAGCCGGCCCGTGGACAGCAATGAGACAATGCTCGTCATTTGCTCGCGAATTCGTTTTTCCTGGCTTTGGCCAATGGCTCGCACCAGCAGCTCGGCCCGGTCTGGGTCGGTCCGCCTCAAGTACTCGGCCAACTGCAGCAGGGTGGTCTCGAAGCGACGGTACCGGGCGGCAATGGCTTCCTGTTGAGCCGACAGGGGAAGACGCGGTTCGGCAGCGGTGGCGTCGGTCGTGCTGGCGGCGTCCGCGCCGGAGCGCTCCGCGCCGTTCGGCCGGTCTGAATTTGCCGGCTGGCCGCTCAAGCTCGACGCCGAACCGGCGGCTTCACGCTGCTCGGCGGACTGGGGGCCCGAAGCCGCAACTGGTGGAGCGGCGTTGGTCGGCAAGCAACGGAGGGCTCCGGCGAACAGGGCCAACAGCGCCAGCCGGGCCGCCCACGCTGTGCCGGAGTGTCGATTTGGTTGTCGGACGCTCATGTTCGCCGCTCCCGCGCCGTTTCCAGTCGCTTCACTTCACCGCCCCTCGGGACTGGCCGGTCGAGTGTGAGAAAGGGCCTGCCGTTCCTTTTGTCCATTTTCGGCCATTCACGCTCGGTTTGCCAGACACTTTGTCCGGCCGCAGCCTGAGCAGACCGCCGTTCACGGACTGCTGGGCCGGCGCCGCGGTCGTCCCGCCGCGTGAGCGTCGCTGGCGGCCGGCAACGTTCGCCGCCGACGCCGTTCACCGGGACGCCGTCAAGCGGGAATGCCGGCAGGCCGTGGACGCCGTCAGGCCGTGGCGGTCTACTCCGGCTCCAGTCCCAGCCCTTTCAGCCGTTCAATGAGTCGTTTTTTGTGCTGCGACTTTGTTTTCTCGGCCAGCTGCTGCTGCTCTTTAATGATTGTTTTCAGTGCCTCCAGCACTTCCTGGAACGTCTCCAGTCGGTGCATTTCGTGCAGAACCTGCTCCAGGCGGCCAATGAGCGTGTCGAGTTGTTGAAGGCTGGTGCGGAGCGGCGGCTGGAGCGGTTGAGTGCCTTGGGCCGTCGCTTCCAGCAGCCGCAAACTGTCGTCCACCGACGGGAACAGGTTGGAGGTGGCGTCGTGCAGCGGAGCAATGATTCGTCGGTCCAGCCGCTCCAGCATTTGCGACGTTTCAATTCCGTTGTTGACGGCCTCGGCGCGAATGTCTTGAAACGCCGCTTCGATTTCGGCCGTTTCGTTGCTGCTCTTGCGGACCACTTGCAACGCCCGTTGCGAGCTGGCCGCAACGGCCTGCCGGACTCCTTGCGCCGACAAGGCACTGGCGTCGGACGTGCCGACGTCGGGCGCCGCCCCGCCGTCCGCCGTCGGGGTGGAAAGGTCTTTCTGCCGGGTCCGCAGCTCGCCCCGCACGTCCTTCAGTTCCTCCAGCACCTGCTCGAAACGCTGCCGCAGGTTCAGTTCCCGCTGGTACAGAATCGACAGCAACTCTTCCGTGGTGACGATTCGGAACGCGTACTTTTCGCCGTGCGAGACGTGCGGGCCGTTCAAGTTGTCGGCGTCTTCCGCGACGACCGTCAACGTCAGGTGCTGACCGACCTGCAGGTCCAGCGGACCGACCGGGAACCGCTCCACACCCGCGTCGCCGCCAATGGTCACTTCACGCGACAGCTCTTCGGGCGAGTGCTGAAAGGGGAAGTCGGTCCACTGCTCGGCGTCGTCCACTCGGTACTGGAACCGGACGGCGACCACACCGTTGTCGTCTCGCACGACGCCTTTGACGGGAACGACGGCCTTTCGAGTAATGGACGTGCCGACTCCCGCCAGTTCCGTCTCGACCACGGGCGGCTCGTCCGGGACGGCGTTGACGCGGAACCGGGCCGGCTCGGTGCTGAGAATTCCGTCGTCGTCTTCCAACGTCATTCGGACTTCGCAGTCCGGAGGCATGACGAAAGGACGCCCCAACGGACCGGTCAGCTTTTCGATTCGCTGCCGCGCCGCCTCCGTGGCCGCTCGGCTCAACACGAACGGCACCTGAAACCTTTGCCGGTCGCGGTCGACGAACTTTTGAGCCCGAGCGGCCGGGAGCGGCGTGGTTTGGACCACGTTGCCGTCGCGGTCGAATTGTTTCAAGACGGCCGACTGCACCCGTGGAGGCTTGTCGCTGGCCGCCGGCTTCTCCAGCCGCAGCTCCAGCTCCTGGTCGGCGAACTTCAGCCGGAGCGCCACCAGCGGCTTGTTGCACTGGCCACGCAAGACGAAAGCCGTTTCGGCGGGCAGCGAAATTTGGCGGCCGAGCAAGGGCACTCGGTCCCACTGACTGCCGTCAGCGGCTGGGACGGGCGAGGCCGGAGTTCGTCGCAGGTACTCGGGGTACCGGCAGTCCAGCCACACGCGGTCGACGTGCGGCGGCTCGACCAACGTCACGTGGTACGGCTTGCGGTTGGTGTAGTCGCCGCCGAAGACCCACAGGTCCAGGTCGTCGTACAGGTCGCCGAAAGCGTGGCGGAAGCGGGTGTCGTCCAGGCGGGAGCAGACGACGCGACCGCGCGAGCCTGTTCGTTGCACGCGGTAGGCCAACTCCACCAGGTCCGGCGTCTGCGATCCCCCAACCGGCTCGACGAGCACCGTCAGCGGTTCGCCCCGAGCGTGCTTGTACTCGTAGAACGTGCCGCGGTCCAGAAACTCCCGTTCTCGCTGACCGGTCTGGTCGAGTGCCTTCAGCCGCAGTCGGAACTGACGCTGCCAGTACTCGGGTTGCAGCTGCACGTAAGCTTGAACCCACCGCTGGGCCGACGGGGGTTGGAGCGAAACGAAGACGCCGACCGAAGCGGTCAGGACGACGGCGGTCAGCGTGAGCCGGCCCAGGCGTTGCGTGGCGAACACGTCGGAGAGACGCAACTGGGGCAAGACCTGCCGCAACTGCTGGACCGTTCGCTCCAGCATGGCTTGCGTCAGCGCGGGGACCGGCCCGTCCAACAGACGTGGCATTTCCACCGCCGTAATGAGGCGGTCCTGCAACTGAGGAAACCGTCGCTCCAACAGCAGCGCCAGCGAGGGGTCTCGCAGACGACGGAACTGACGCAAGACGACGCGCTGGCAGAACAAACCGACCAGCAGGCACGCAGCCAACACGTCGAACGTCAGACGGAAGCCGCGGGGCAGTTCCAGCCGCGTCAGGTGGAAGTAGCTGGCGTCGAGGGTCAGACTGAGCCAGAACAGCAGGCAGGCGACAATGGCCAACCAGGCCAGTCCTTCGGCCAGCACGTAGCCGCGAATGCGGCGTCGCAGTTTGGCCAGCAGTTTTCGAATTTCGCGTGGGAGGTCGCGCTGTTGCATGTTCGACCCGTTTTCCGTTCAGCGGCCAGTACAGCCTCGTGGTCCGCTCAGGCCAGCTTCAACAGCTTGCGCGTCAGCCACTCCAGCGACAGCAGCAAAACCAACGTCAGCAGGACCCACGGTCGGTCCCACAAAGTTTCCAGTCGGTCGTTGACCAGCGACTCCTCGCTGTGGTTCGGCAGCAGCTGAGGGACTTTTTCCAGAGCGTCTTCAATGGGAACGTACGCTCCACCCGTGCCGGCCACCAGCTCGCGCAGAAGTTGGACGTTCTGACGAGCCTGGTCGGTTTCGCGGTTCGGCAGGACGACGTCGATTTTTCGCGAGAGCACGTCCCGCGACTGAGGAACGGGAACTTCAATGCGGTACGTTCCGGGCAGGGCTGCGCGGAACGTGCCGACGTACTGTCCGGGGTTCGTCTTGTCCGGCAGCAGACGCAGCTCCGGCTGCAACGGCTTGCCCGCCGGAGTAAACACCTCGGCGGCGACCGACGGGGCCTCCAGGGGACGAAACTGAGGGTCCAGCAGTTGAGCCCGCACGGTGACGGTCTGGCCGAGCTGGTACTCGGTGCGTTCCAGCAGCAACAACCCGCGAGCCGTTCCGCGCTGCATTCGAGCCTGACCGACCTTGCGCACCAGTTTGGTCCACAGCCGGTCGTAGTAGTCTTCGGAAAGGGCTCGCAGCCGCCAGAACTCCGGCGAACCCAGGTACAACACCTGGCCGGAACCGTAGAACTGCGAGGCAATCAGAATGGGAGGTCCCTGTTCGGTCTGAGCCCGAGGGTCGGTGTGGTAGGCGTACACCGTCGCTCCTGCCTTCGCTCCACTGGTCGGGTAGCAGCGGTAAATACCCGGGAACTTTTTCCACACGGCCAGAGCGGCGTAGGGGTCGTCGGTCACTTGCAAGAAGTCGGCTTCGCGTCCGGCTTGAGTGAACCGAATGGGCCACGCCTGCCGTGACTCGTTCGCCAATTGGTACTCCAGCAAAAACGGCGTCAGCACTACCGGGTACAGGTCGAGCACCGGCTTCAGGCTGCGCTGGCCGCCGGCCAACTGCGGCGTGTAAATGTCTCCGGCTACCAGAATCAAGCCGCCGGACTGACTGAAGACCCAGTCGACCAGCGTCTTCAGACCTTCGGGCGGAATGCGGGTCCAGTCCGGGTCGAAGGCAACCAGCACGTCGTACTGGAAGAGTTCTTCCCGAGTGGAGGGGAAGGCCGTCAGCACCCGGTCGGCGTCCTGGCTGACGGCCGTGCCCGGGTCGACCGTCTGAAGCCACACGTCCAGCTCGACCGACGAGTGCCGAAAGAGCATGTTCCGGACGAACCGGTACTCCCGCATTGGGCCGCCCGCCACCAGCAGAACGCGCAGCTTGCGGTCGACCACGTTGACCGTCTTCGTCCGCTGGTTGTCGTCCGTGTTCAGCTCCACAACGTTCGGGGCCGAAACCCGCACCGTGTACTCCACCTCGCCAGCCACGCCGGGGTTCAGTTGGAAACGCACCTCCGCCGGCACCCCGTCGCCGCTCAGACTGACCGGTCGGCTTTCGAGCAAAGTCGGCTCGGCCACGTCCGGCGTTTTCTGAAGAAGCTCCACCGTCACCGACGTTCTTCCCACACCGGTTCCTTGCACGAAGGCCGACAAGTCGAACGGGTCTCCCAGTTGGACGTCGGTTGGCGCCTGCAGGCTGGCAATGGCAATGTTCGCCGGTTCCTCCAGCGTGCCGACGCCCACGGCCACCAGTCGGGTGCGCGACGCTTCCGCAGCCGCCCGAGCCGTCGACGGGTCCAGGCCCGCGTTCGAGGCTCCGTCGGTCAACACCACGACACCCGACAACGTCCGCCCGCTGACTTGCCGAAGCAGTTCGAGCACCGCTTCTCCCAGCCGCGTCTCCGCTCCCACCGGTTGCAACTGCTGCACCCACTCCGTAGTCGACGAACCGTTTCGCTCGGACGCCGCTGCGGTGGAACTGGAACCGCCGGACGGCGAGCCTGTGCCGGACGGCGAACCCGTCCCCGCGTCCGGCTCAGCGGGCGAACGGCCGCTGGACGACCAGCGGCTCGGCCCGGCCGTGCCCGACGCAGGCCGGCTCGTGCCCGTTGCGCTCGCCACCGACGTCTGGCCGCCGTGACCGGCCGGCGGGAAAACCCGCAGCGGCCCGACCAGCTTCGAGTCGAACGCGTAGACGCTGACTTGGTGCGTTTGCTGCAGACGGCGGAGCAGGCCCTGCTCGAGCAGCAACTGCCGAACGGCCTCGGCTCGCGTCAAAGAGGCCCCGTCGCCGTTCGAACCGCTCGGTTCGCCGGCTGCACCGCTGGAAGCGGGCGACTGCGTTGGCGAACGAGCGGGCAGTTGCATGGACAGCGAGCGGTCCACGAGCAGAACGACGCGGGACGGCTGAAACTGCAACTTCTGAGTCCGCCGTTGTGGGTTCAAAGCCACGACGGCCAGAGCGGCCAGCACGGTCAAACGCAGTGCGGTCAGCCACACCCGCCAGCCCACCGGCAGTTCGACCGTGTCGCGTCGGTAAAGCCACACGCAGTAGGCCGTGACGGCCACGACCAGCAAGACGGCCGCAGTCCAGCCGAACGGCGTCTCCGGCCAACTCCATTCGTAGACCGTGCGCGCCGCGGTTTGCTGCGCCAGCAGGAAACTCAAGTTGTTCGCCCCAATGCCGTTCATGCCTGGTGTGCCAACGCGGACTGGTCGGCTGTCTGGTTCGAGCGGCCTGTTTCTTCTGGGCGGCTTGGGCCGAGTGGCCCGCTGCGTCCGGTCCGGACGCCGCCGTCCCGCAAGTGGTAGCTGGCGTGCCAGGCCAGCGCTTGCTCCGACACCAGCAAGACCAACAACAACACCAGCAGCAGGTTTCGCACTTCCTGCCCGGCGGCCCGACCCGTCAGCCACTGCAAGTCGCCCGGTTCTTGAATGCGAGCCGGCAAGTTGCCCAGCAGGGCTCGCAGGTCCCGTTCCGACAGAACCCGCAGCTCGCTTTCGGCCGCAGGGAAGTTGTAGGCAAACCAACGCTGTTCGGTTTGGCCGTCGTGCCGCGTCAGGCGAGCCACGTAAATGCCGGGCGTGTCCGTGTCGGTGAACTCGGCCAGCAGCCGAACGGGTTGTTGGGAGCGGGCGTCTGTGGAACGGCCCGGCGGCGAGTCGGCGGGGAGCGTCGCGTTGGGGCGGGCCGGCCTGTTCGGTGCCTTCGGCGAGGTGCTCGAGCCGGCACGCGCGGCGGCTCGGCTCGGCGCTCCGCGGCCGGTGGTCAGTGGAGCGGCGTTGATTCGCACGACGCGTTGTCCGGCCAGTTCGGGTGTCGTCAGCTCGACCACGTCGCGGAACTCGGACGGGTCCAACTCCAGCCGAATCGGCTCGCCCACAACTCGCTGCGGCAACGCTCGGTCCGGCCGAGCAATGTACTTTTGCAGCTCCAACTGAACGACGACAAAGCTGGCGTACAAAGCCAGGTTGTTCCACGTGGGGCCGCACGTGCTGGTGCACACGACCACCCGGCCGGCTCCGTAACGTCGTTCCAGCAGGAACGGGTCGCCGTTTCGCAGGCTGGCCAGTGTGCGCGTGCCGTCGGCTCGGCGCTGGTCGTCCCGCTGCCAACCGTCCGCTGGTGGGAAGTACCGGTAGACCCGCGTCACTTCAATGTACGGGTTCTCCTGGCCGGCAAAGACGCGGAAAATCGGGTGGTCGGTCAGCTTGAGGTCCGGCTCGGTCGTACCGGCCAGCCGAGGCGGAAGCGACTTGGGAGCTCGAGCCAGCGGCAGCGGAAACAGCCCTTGACCGCCGTGCCACAGCACGTCGTTGTAGAAGTCGGCGTTGACCTGGTCGCCCAGGAAGACGGCCAGTCCGCCCCCTTCGGCCACGTAACGCTGCAGGGCCTGCAGCGCGCCGGTCGGCAGCTCGGCCACGTTCAACAAGTAGACGCTTTGGTACTGACTCAGGTCCGCCTGGCGCAAGTAGTCCACCAGTTCAATTCGCGGGGCGTAGCCGGTGACGCGTGGGTCGGCGGCCAGAGCGTCGGCCAGGTACTCGGCGTCGTGCTGTCCGGGAGCGCCTTGCACAATGAGCACGCGGTTGACGGGCGAAACGTCCACCGCCAGGAAGCAGGTGTTGTCTTCAATCAAAGCGTCGCCGGCCAGGGCCACGTCGACTTCGTGCGGGCCCGGCTGTTCGAAGACCAAGTCGAACTCTCGCTCGACTTCCGCTCCCGGCTCGACCGACTCGAACTGAACCGTCAGCGGCAACTTCTGGTGGTCTTGGCTCACCGTCAGCCTCACGTTCCGGGCCACTTGTGTGCCGAAGTTCTTGACGCGAACCTTCAGTCGCAACGGCACGCCGGCCGCAGCCACTTGCACGTCGCCGGTCAAACCGACAACGGACAGGTTGGAGTGGCCGGACGGCACAACCGGCACCAGGTTCAGGTGGACGCCCGAGTCGTGGAGGCCTTGCAAGGTGTCGACCAGGGCCCGCTGGTCTTGCCAGTCGACGCGTCGAAAGTCCGACAGCACGTGCAGGTGTTTGACCGAGGTGCGGTCGGTGCTGAGCAGCCGGCCGGCGGCTTCCAACGCGGCCTCCAGCGACAGCCGCCGGTGCGTGCAGCGCAGGTTCTCCAGCCGCGTCTGCAGTTCTTGCCAGAAAAGGTCGTCCACGTCGCGTTCCGAGAACAGCGGCTGCTGCGGGTTGGAAAGCAGAATGAGCGAGAAGCGTTGAGTGCCCGGACGGCGAGCGCCCTCCTGCACCAGCTGACGAACGACGTTCAACGCTCGTTCGAACGCCGTCTGGTCGCCCCAACGGTCACGCATGGAGCCGCTGTCGTCCAGCACGACGACGTGGTGCACCCGGGCTCCGCGCAAAAGCGACAGTTGCAGCGGGTCGAGAACGAGGCGAGCGACCAGGGCGACCAGGACCGCCACAATCAAGACCCGCAGCAACAAAAGCAGAAGCTGCTCCAGCAAAATCCGCCGCCGGTTCCGCTTCTGACTTTGCAGCAAGAATTCCATTGCGGCGAACCGGACCACGCGAAACCGCAGCCGGTTAATCAGGTGAATCAAGACCGGCGCAGCCACCAGCGCCGCGCCCCAAGGCACGTAAGCGGAGTGGACGAAGTACTGGGCCAGCCAGGTTTCCATGCGAACCGGTTCGTTGTTGCTTTGGCCTTCTGACCAGTTGCCGTCCGACGGCTGTCGGGCCGTGGCGTGTCTTCTGTTACCCCCGCCGCGAACGTTTCATTCCGTGCCGGCGGCTCAAGAACGTCGACAACGCCGCGTCCAAGTGTTCGCTGGTGCGAATGGTTTGAAAGTCAATGACGTTCTTCGCACACCGGACTCGCAGGTCGTCGAGGAACTGCTGGACGGCTTCCAGGTAGCCGTCGCGCAAGGCCCGCGGGTCACAGACGAGCTCCCCCGCCTCTTCCAGTCCAACGAATTTTGTGGTGCCGGAAAACGGGAAGTCCAGCTCGTAGTCGTCCATGACGTGGAAGACCAGCACGTCGTGGCCGCGGTGTCGGAGCAGACGGAGTCCGCGAAACAGGTTGTCGCGGTCGACGAACAGGTCCGACACCAGCACGACCATGCCTTTCTGAGCCTGCTCTTCGGCCACTTCGCGCAAGACACCGTACAGGTCGGTCTTGCGTTGGGGCTGCTGTGAGTCGAGCGCTTCGAGGATTGAGTACAGGTGGTTGCGTTTGCTGCGGGGCGGGACTCGGGAGCGGATTTGGTCGTCGAAGGTCACCAGCCCCACGGCGTCTTGTTGGCGAAGCAGCAGGTAGGTGAGAGCGGCGGTCAGCGTGCAGGCGTACTCGTACTTGGTCAGAGCGCCCGAGCCGAACTGCATCGACTCGCTGGCGTCCAGCAGAATGGTCGTGCGAAGGTTGGTGTCTTCTTCGTAAAGCTTGACGTAGTACTTGTCCGTCTTCGACCAGACCTTCCAGTCGACGCGCCGAATGTCGTCGCCGGGAACGTACTCACGGTGCTGCAGGAACTCGACCGACTGGCCAAAGTACGGACTGCGGTGCAAGCCGGACAGGAACCCCTCGACGATCTGCCGCGCCCGTACCTCCAGCCGAGCGATTCGCGAGATTTCCTCAGGCCGCAAAAATCTTTTGGAGCCTCGGGTCACGGGTCAGCTCGCCTTCCTTCGACGGTGTGACTTCCAAGAGTTTTTCAATGACACGGTCGGACGTAATGCCTTCGCTCTCCGCCGCGAAATTCGTGACCAGCCGGTGCCGCAGCACGGGAAACGCCAAAGCGGCGACGTCTTCGGTCGAAACATGCGTCCGTCCGTGCAGCAGAGCTCGGGCCTTGCCGCCGAGCAGCAGGAACTGGACCGCCCGCGGACCAGCCCCCCAGCTCAACCACTCGTTGACGAAGTCCGGTGCCCCAGGCTCGCCCACGCGCGTCTGGCGGACCAGCACCAAAGCGTACTGAACCACGTGGTCCGTCACGGGAACCTGTCGGACCACCTGCTGCAACTCCAGAATTTCCTCGGCCGACAACACCGGCTCCACCTGCTCGGCCTGCACCCCAGTCGTCTGCTTCGCAATTTGCATTTCTTCTTCAAAGCTGGGGTAACGCACGAAGACCTTGAACATGAAGCGGTCTTGCTGAGCTTCCGGCAGCGGGTACGTGCCTTCCTGCTCAATCGGGTTCTGCGTGGCCAACACAAAGAACGGGTCCGGCAACTTGTGACGCACTTGCCCGACCGTCACCTGTCGTTCTTGCATGGCCTCCAGCAACGCGGCCTGAGTCTTCGGCGGCGTCCGGTTGATTTCGTCGGCCAGCACGACGTTGTGGAACAGCGGCCCGGGAATGAATCGGAACACTCGCTCGCCCGTGGCCCGGTCCTCTTGCAAGACGTCCGTGCCGGTCATGTCGGCCGGCATGAGGTCGGGCGTGAACTGAATGCGGTGAAACGACATGGAAAGGCACTGCGACAGCGTGCTAATCATGAGCGTCTTGGCCAGCCCGGGAACGCCCTCCAGCAGACAGTGGCCTCGCGTGAAAAGAGCAATCAGCAAGTGTTCAATGACTTCCTGCTGGCCGACAATGACTTTGGCCATTTGTTGGCGAATGGCTTCGTACGCCCGAGCCAGCTTGTCAATGGACTCTCGAGAAATGTGAGCCGTGTTCGGTGCTTCCATGGGTCTGGTTTGCCTGCTGTGAGTTGACCAACCGAGCCGGAAGAGAAGACGCCCCGTTTTCCCGCCTGGCCCAAATTGTCGACGTGGTATTGTTGTTGGCCGCCCAATGAATATCAATGCCGGTCGACGGTTGCCGCGGCAGCGGCTCGGCCGTTTAGGGACAACGCGGGAGCGGTGAGCGGGGCAGGGTGGTCGGTTGGCACGTTGACGGGTGCCCCCAACGGGACCGCGTGACCGCGGCTCGGCGCGGCGCGAGCGGTTGCCAGCCGTCGTTCCGAGCCTGGGCCGTTCGACGAGCGTGCGCTGGCCAGCCGACGTCGGCCGCAACCGACGGGCGGCTCAGCGCCGCGAGCTCGGCGGCTTCCAACCCGGGTACTTCGGCGCTCCGCCCAAGTACGGGTAGTGGTCAAACACGTCGCCCTTGCCGAAGGCCCGCGGGTCGCCCGAGGCTTTCAGCTCGGACATCAGTTGCTCGGCCAGTCGCTGTTTGACTTCGCGGTAGCGCGGGTCGGCGGCGACGTTCTTCAACTGAAACGGGTCGTCCCGGACGACGTACAACTCCTCGGCGGGCCGCTTTCCGAAAGCCAGTTCGAACAGCCGTCGGTGTGTTTCGTCGCGGTCCTTGTTGAAAACCATGTACGTCTTGGTCGGACCGTTGTCGGTGTCGCCGTACCAAGTTCCTGGAATGACGGCCTTTTGGTAGTTCGGGGTGCCGACCGGCCAGCGGTCCGGCCGGAAGTTCCGAATGTAAAAGTACTCGTACGTTCGCAGACCGCGGCACGGGTAGCCGCCCATGTCCGGAGCTTCCTGAGCGGGCACGTGTCGTTCTTTGCCCACGAGCACGTGGTCTCGCGTGGGGTCGAGCCGGCCCGAGCGGTTGCTGAGAAGCAGGCTGAGAAAGCTGCGGCCGGTCATGTCTTTCGGGACGGGAACGCCGGCGGCTTCGAGGAAGGTCGGTGCGAAGTCGGTGAAACTAATGAAGTCGTCGACACGGCGGCCGGCCGGCACGCGAGCACCCCAACGAATGGCCAAGGGCATGCGCGTGCCCGTGTCGTAGAGGTTGCTTTTGCAGCGAGGAAACGGCATGCCGTTGTCGCTGGTCATGACAATCAGCGTGTTGTCCAGCTCGCCGATTTCTTCCAACGCCTTCAGCGCGTCGCCCACCAGCGAGTCGAAGCGTTGGACTTCGAAGTAGTAGTCCGCGACGTCGCTGCGGACTTCCGGGGCGTCCGGGAAGCAGGGGAAGAGCCGAATTTTCGACAGGTCCATGCCGCTGGCCTTGCCCGAGCCGGGCTTGTACGGACGGTGCGGGTCGCTGCTGCCCAGCCAGAAGCAGAACGGCTGGCCGGGCGGACGAGCCTTCAGGAACTCGCGGAAGTTGCGGAACCGCTGCCCGCAAAGCTGTCGGCCGGGCGTCGCGGTCCGGCCCGGACCCCAACCTTTGCCGCAAACGCCCGTGAAGTAGCCATGCTCCTTCAGGATTTCCGGGTACGTGACGAACTTGTCCGGGAAAATGCTCCACAGGTTCGCTCCCGCCTCCAACCTCCAGTGCCACTGCCCCGTCAACACCGCTCCGCGCGAAGGCGTGCACGACGGAGACGACACGTACGCGTGTGTGAACAGGACGCCCTCCCGCGCAATTCGGTCGAAGGTCGGCGTCTGGACGACTGGGTCGCCGTAAGCACCCGCGTGCGGCCAGCTCCAGTCGTCCGCAATGGCAAAAAGAATGTTCGGTCGGTCGGCCGCTCGAGCGACCGAACGCAAACCGGTCCAAAACAAAACGGCGACGGACAGTGAAACGACGCCAAGGGCGAGCTGCCGGATTCGTCCTTTCATGGCTGTTACTCCTCAATGCGGCTGCAGACCGGCCGGACCGAGCACGGTTGCAGACCCGTCCCGTCCACCTCAACGTGTCGACGCGCCTCGCGAGCCTGCTCACGCTCTGTCCTTCGCCAGCCGGCCCGGGTAGTGTCTTGGTGCCGCGCACCCCGCGCTGAGCTTGTGGCGCGACGCCCCGCGTCGCAACCACACGAAACGGTGCGTCGTGCCACTTTGGTTGCGGCCGAAGGGCCGCCTCAGGTGCGCGGCTGGACTTCTCGTGAACTACCAGAATGCCGGCAAAGTGCACCCGACGCAAGGCAGAGAGGACAAGCAACCAAACGGCGGCTCCGCACAAGAGCGGAAGTGCGCGGGAGACGACGACGGGCTGGGTGCACGGCCCGGTGCGTGCCGTTGGACGCCGTCCCGGCCGGGACCTCACGACGTCTGTTCCGTGACGAACCGACGCAATTCCGCCAGGAACCGTTCGACCAATTGCCTCAATGCTGCCAGCGCCTGTTCGGGCTGGTCCAGCGACTCCGTGCGGCCCATGTCCTCCAGCCGCTGGGCCAGCTCAATGCCCGTCGCGACGCCGAACGTCCGCAGGTTGCCTTTGACCGTGTGTGCGGCTCGCTGAATGGTCGGGTAGTCTTGCTCGGCCAGAGCCTGCTCGAGCAAACCGAGCATTCGAGGCGACTCTTCCAAAGCGGCCTCCGCCACGACCCTCAGCAGCTCCCGGTCGTTGTCGACGGTTTTGAGAGCCTGCGTCCAGTCGATGAGCGGAGCGGACTCCGGTCGGCGGGGTTGCGCGGCCGGCTCCTGCTGCTGGTCGCGGTCTTGGCCGAGCGGCGTGGGTGTTTGGTCGAGCGAGTGCGGCTGGTCGGCGGCCGGCGGCGACGTCGACGGCTCGGCCGCCTCGCGGCCCGCTTCGGCCCGGTGGACCCGGCGAGCGAGCACCGAATGGACGGCGTCCAACAGCTCGTTGACGTGAATGGGCTTGGAAATGTAGGCGTCCATGCCGGCCTTGAGGCAGCGTTCGCGGTCGCCTTTCATGGCGTGAGCGGTCAGGGCAATGATGGGCGTGTGACGTCCCACTCGTTGCTCGTGCTCGCGAATGCGCCGGGTCGCTTCCAGACCACCCATGACCGGCATTTGGACGTCCATGAGCACCAGGTCGAAGTCGCCTTTGCAGCACGCCTCGACTGCCTCGCGGCCGTTGTTGACCACGACGACTTCGTGGCCCTCGCGCGTGAGCAGCGCGACGCCCAGTTTCTGGTTGGTCGGGCTGTCCTCGGCCAGCAGAATGCGCAGACGGTCGGGGCGACGGAGCCGCCGGGCGGGAACGAACGTCTTCGGCCGGGCTTCGCCGGCAATGGTGTCGGCAATGGCGTTGAGCAGTTCCGACTGTTTGACCGGCTTGACCAGGTACCGAGCGACTCCCAGGTCGTGGCAGCGAGCCGGCGCGTCTGGACGGTCCGCCGAGGTGAGCACAATGACCCGCGTCTCGGCCACGTCTGGGGCTTCGCGAATGGCCCGGACCAGGTCCAAGCCGCCCATTTCCGGCATTTGCATGTCGGTAATGACCACGTCGAACGGCCGGCCGGCTCGGCTCGCTTCACGGACGCGCTGGAGGGCTTCAAGCCCCGAGGCGGCCACCACCGGCTGCATTTCCCAGTTCTGGAGCACCTCTTCCAGAATGCGGCGGTTGGTGGCGTTGTCGTCGACCACCAACACCCGCAGGCCGCGCAAGTCGGTCAGCACACCGGTAGCCTCTTCCAACAGGTGCTCTTCCACCACCGGCAACGTCAGCACAAAGTGAAAGGTGCTCCCGCGGCCGACCTCGCTGTCGACCCAAATTCGTCCGCCCATCAGGTTGACCAGCCGCGAGGTAATGGTCAGGCCCAGTCCGGTGCCGCCAAAGGGGTGTGGGCTGGACGTACCGATTTGCTCGAACGCCTCGAAAATCTTTTCCCGCTTGTCCTCGGGAATGCCGGGCCCAGTGTCACGCACCGAGAAGTGCAGGGTGGCCCGGTGGTCCTGCAGTTTCTCGCACTGCACCTCCAGGACCACCTCGCCCCGCTCGGTGAACTTAATGGCGTTGCTGAGCAGGTTAATGACAATTTGTCGCAGTCGAGACGGGTCGCCAATGACGTACCTGGGGACGCTGGAGTCGACGCGGTAGGCCAGCTCGAGGCCTTTCTCGTGGGCGTGCAAGGCGAGCGACTTGACGGCGTCCCCGAGCCGCTCCCGCAGCGAAAACGGCCGGCGGTCCAGTTCGAGCTTGCCGGCCTCGATTTTCGAGAAGTCCAGGACGTCGTTGATTAGGTCCAGCAGGGCCTCGGACGAATTGCGGACAATCTCCAACTGTTCGCGCTGTTCCGGCGTCAGGTCCGACTCGAGCACAATTTCGGTCATGCCAATAATGGCATTCAGCGGCGTCCGAATTTCGTGGCTCATGCTGGCCAGGAAGTCGCTCTTGGCCTTGTTCGCCGCTTCCGCCGCCTCTTTGGCCTTCTGCAGCTCTTCCTGGGCCAGGTACCGCTCCGTCACGTCCCAGTAGACGACCTGCACGCCAATGACTTCGCCTCGCGTGTCGACGACCGGCGCCTTGAGCACTTGCACGTACATTCGCTTACCGTCTGGCGTGCGGTGCTCTTCGATGTCTTCGAAAACCTGTCGCGTTTCAATGACCCGTCGGTCGTCGGCGCGGTACTTTTCGGCCAGCTCTTTCGGGAAGAAGTCGTAGTCCGTCTTCCCAATCAATTGCTCCAGCGTGCAGCCCAGCTCTTCGCACGAGAGCCGGTTCGCGAACACGAAACGACTCTGCAAGTCCTTGCGGAACAAGTTAATGGGCAAGTGCTCGACCAACGAAAGGTAGGCGGCGTCAATGTCTCGGACCTGCTGCTCCAGCTCACGACTTCGCTCCGTCCGTTCCTTCAGTTGCTGACGCAGCTGCTCCGACTGCTGCTGCAAGCGTGCCAGGTCCGCGCAGAGAAAGCGAAGGAACTGCCGGCCGCGCTGAAGGAAGGTTGCAGCTTCCGCGCTCGAGACGTCGACACCGGAGCCGGAGACTACTTCTGGGGCTGGAGCAACCGAAGCCGGCGGCGACGAAGCCAACGCCTCCTCCACCCGTTTGGCGACTTCTTCCGGCTCAGCCACCGACAGAACGTACCCGTCGGCACCGGCTTCCAAGATTTCGGGAATGCGAGAGGGGTCGTCGACGAAGGCCAGCACCAGCGTCGGGCGTTTGTGGACGTCGCGGCAGGGCCGGAGCAGCTCGAGCACTTCTTGCGTGCGGGCGGCGTCGACCAAAAGGGCGTCGTAGTCTTGCTGGTTCAACTCGGCGGCCAGCTCGCTGCCCGTCCGGCACGTCGTGACGCTCAGGTTGCGAGCCGTCAGCGCCTCGACCACCGGTCGCGCCGCCGCTCTCTCCCCCACAATGCAAACTGCCCGCACCATGTTTGCGGCCCTGAGCAGGGCTTCGGACGGGCCGCTCTTGCCGGTCCCGTCACCGGTCGACTGGAAATGCTTCGCACAATGGGCTTCGCAGAGCGCGTCTCGAAGTGAAGCTGGACGCCGCCGTTCCTCCTTCGTCGTCCCGCTCGCTTGTCCGCGCCAGGCCCATTCCCCTCCGTCGCAATTCTAGCACGCTGGCACAGCGGTTAAAGCTCGCCGGCCACCGGACGTCCGCCAGCCGGACAAGCGGCTCGCACGACGCTGCCGACCGGCGGCTGTCCAAGCGGGCACGAGCACGCTGGTCGAAGGTCAAAGAGGTGGGTCTGCTTGCGGCGTCCCGCCTTCACGTTGCACCGGTCGGCCAAGCCGCTCGAAAACCGGAACTACTGGCTGTCACGACACTTGCTAACCGCCACTCGCGTGCTTAAACTGCTCGCTTCCACGCAACGGCCAACAACAGGCGGCTCGGTCAGCAAGAAAAAGGAATTGCGGAGTTTAGGCAAGGTCGAACCGGGAGAAGACTGAATGGGGAGTTACCACGGTCCCAAAGCACGCATTAATCGCCGCTTGGGGGCGATGATTTTCGAGAACCGGGGCGCGGTCAAGGCATTCGAACGACGACCGAAACCGCCCGGAATGGCCCAAGTGCGGCGCAAGCTGTCCACGTACGGACTGGCCCTGCAAGAGAAGCAGAAAATCAAGTACTACTACGGCCTGCGGGAGCGGCAGCTGCGTCGTTTCTTTGAAATGGCTCGGCGAGCGAAAGGGAACACCGGCGAGGAACTGCTGATTCTGTGCGAGCGGCGGTTGGACAACGTCGTCCGGCGTGCGGGCTTTGCCGTGACGCGGCCACAGGCCCGACAGGGCGTCGCTCACTGCCACTTCCAACTGAACGGCCGGAAGGTCAGCATTCCGTCCATTCTGGTTCGACCCGGCGACGTCATTCAGGTGCGAAACCGGCCCAACCTGCAAAAGCTCTACCGCGAGCGAATTGAGGAGAGCGAGACGGAACCTTGTGAGTGGCTGGCCGTCGACAAGCAGAAGCTGGAAATCAAAGTGTTGGCGCTGCCCACGTACGACGACGTCAGCCTGCAGGTCGACGTCGGGCGGGTCGTGGCGTTCATGTCGCGGTGAGCCGGCGGGTCGACTGCGGGAGCGGGCGGCCGAGGCGTCGTCCAGCGACAAGGCTGTTCCAGGGCGACCAAGACCACAAGACGAAGAAAAGACCACAGGACGAAAAAAGACGACAAGTCGGAACCGAGAAGCGACACGACACGGCCACTGCGGAGCGGTCTTCTGCGGTGGCCGTTTTTCGTAGGCCGTGTTTGTCGTTGGCAGCCGGGGCAGCCGGTGGCCCACGTGCCAGCCGGCAGCCAATGGACAGTCGTGGCGAAGCGCCGCCGAGCGGGGTGACGGCGCGTGCCGTTCGCTGCGGCTGCGGTGGTCGTCGCGGCAGGCCGGTTTGTGCGGGAGGCGGTTCATGAAGGCGGACGGTGGCCCTTTCCAGTTCGACAGTCCCGAAGCGGTCATGCGGCGGGCCATTGAGTTGGCTCGACGCGGACTGGGACGGGTCGAGCCGAACCCGGCGGTCGGAGCGGTGGTGGTCGACGCCAACTTGAAGCGGCTGGCAGAGGGGTACCACGAACGGTTCGGAGCCGACCACGCCGAAGTGGCCGCGCTGAAAGCGTGCCCGCGGTTGCCACCGGACGCCACGCTGTTTGTCACGCTGGAGCCGTGCTGTCATTACGGGAAGACGCCGCCGTGCACCGAGGCCATTGTTCGGTCAGGAGTTCGTCGCGTGGTCGTGGCAGCGCTGGACCCGTCGCCGCACGCAAACGGTCAGGGCGTAGCTCGGCTGCGAGAGGCCGGCGTGACGGTCGAGGTGGGGCTGCTGGAGGACGAGGTTCGAAAGCTGAACGCTCCTTTCTTCAAGCTCGTCACCACCGGTCTGCCCTACGTCCACGCGAAGTGGGCCATGACTCTGGACGGCAAGTTGGCTGCGCGGACCGGAGCGTCGAAGTGGATTTCGAATGAGCGGTCGCGGCGTCTGGTTCACCAGTTGCGCGGCCGGGTGGACGCGGTGGCGGTGGGAATTGGGACGGCTCTGACGGACGACCCGGAACTGACCGCTCGGCCGCCCGGTCCCCGCCAAGCGGTGCGTGTCGTTTTCGACTCGCGAGCCCGCCTGCCGGGCGAAAGCCGCTTGCTGAAGACGGCCCGGCAGTGGCCGGTGCTGGTGGTCGTGGGGCGTTCGGCGTCGACGGCCGCCGTCCAGCGGCTGAGGGACGCCGGCGCGGAGGTGCTGGTGGTCGACAGCCAGGTGACGCCGACCGGGCAGGAGCTGTTGGACCTGCGGCAAGCACTGGCGGAGTTCGGTCGTCGAAAAATGACGAACGTGCTGGTCGAGGGAGGAGCGAAGCTGCTGGGCAGCTTGTTCGACGCGCAACTGATTGACGAAGTTCACGTGTTTGTTGGCCCCAAACTGGTCGGCGGGGCGAGGGCCGTCAGCCCGCTGGCCGGCGAGGGATTGGACGACGTCCGCCGAGCCGCTCGAGTGGACGACCTGGAGGTCCAACTGCTGGACGGCGACGTCTACCTTCGAGGGCGGCTGGTGTGGCCCGAGCGAGACGGAGCGGACGAGGGTCGGGACCGAACGAACGCGTGACGGCTCGGCGTGCAAGACGGTCCGGTCACGGAAACCGCTTTTCGCTACGGCGGCCGCAATTGGGAAGGGCGTCAGTTGCGAACGCGTTCGGACTGTTCGGGGCGAGACTCACCGTCAGTCCACAATGACGGCTCCCGGCGGCAGCGTGTTGGGCAGACTGCGCATGAACTGGTCGTACTGCCGGTCCAGCTCTTCAAAGCTCACCCCCGTCAGCTCGGCCAATGACTGCACGTGCCCGCCTCGGGGCAGGGGAGCCATTCCGTAGATTTGCGAGAGGTGCTGAATGAACGCGTCTCGGTAGCGGCCGCCGTCGTAGTGGAGGAAGAAGTAGGCCAGGCCGGCCGCCTGCGCGTACAGGCGGGAAATTTTAGGGTGGTTTTGGATTTCGTCTTTGCTCATGGCCGTGAACCGAGCCATGGGAATGTAGAAGCCGTTTTCGACGTAGTGGTAGCGAGCGGTTTGAAAGCGAATGTAGCCGGGGTCGCCGACGCGCACGATTCCCTTCGGCCCCAGCTCGGCCGACTCCATGTAGCAAGCGATTCCTTCAATGGCCCAGAAGTTGGCGTCGACCGGCAGCGCTCGCGGACGGGGCAGGCTTTCGTAGAGCAGCTGGTGTGTGGCTTCGTGAAACAGGGTCGCTCGCATGTTCGCTTGCGGGTCCGGGTTGAAGAACGTGTAGACGATTCGGTCTTCGGGCAGGTAGAGCCCGTTGGTGATTTGAATTTGAGGGATTCGGTCCTGCAGACGCGTCACGTACTCCGACTTGGCTCGGAAAAAGTACACCACGTGCGGTCGCGGCAACGTTCGTCGAGACCGACTGCTCACTCGGCCTTCAAACAGTCGCTGCAGTTGCTGAGGCGTGTTGAAGAAGGCGACGAAGGCCTGTCGAAAGTAGTCGTAGAAGTACTCCAGCGCCTTGGCCAGCTCGACGCCTCCTTCCAGACTGTGGTTCGTCTTGACCAGGTAGTGTTCGGTTCGAACTTCCCAGGCGTGGCGGAAGTCGTGGCGGATTTCGGCCTCTTTGGCGGCGTCCATCCAGCCGCGGTAGTAGCGTTCGCCCCGCTCGTACCGCTCCACGTGACTTTCCGGCAGCCAGCCGAACCGGTCGTGCCAGACGTAGTGCCGCCGAAGCATGTAGGCGGTGAAGGGCGTCACCCAGCGGTCGCCGTAGCGCTCGTAGCCTAGCAGTCGACGAGCGGCCGCATGGTCGGGGTCGAAGCGAGCGACCTGGCGAACGAGCGCGTAGGCGTACGACGGGAACCCCGCTCGTAACACCCGCCGCGACAGCAGGTACAGGTCCTTCGCGTAGTTCGCCTTAATCGCTTGCAGCCGCGCTCGCCAACGCTGGTCCGGAGGCAGCGTGTCAGGGTCGAGACGAGGCTGAACCTGCTCCGGCAAAGGTGACAGGTCGAACTGGTCCGGCTGGAACGGAACAATTTGGCTGCGCACTTGCCGCGCGGCGTCTGTCAGGCCTTGGCTCTCGCACTGACGGGCCAGCTTCTCCAGTTCGTCGACGAAGTGGGCGTAAGCCTGCTGGTGCAGCGACCGGTAGTACTGCAGGACGCGGTAGGAGCGGGCGCTGGTCATGGCCGGCCGGTGAGCTGCCGGAGCCGACAGCGGCGCCGTAACCTGTGCCAGTCCGAGCAGTCCGGCCGCCAACATTGGCAAAAGGACGCCGCGGCAGCCCGAAGAAAACAAGCCGAGGGCCGACCGTCCGAAGAGCCAGCGGTGGTGCACGGAAAAGAAAGCAGCGCTGGAAGAGGGAACCGCGGTGCGGCAAGCAGTACCAGTTGGCCGGTCAGTCCGAGCCCTCCGCGTCTGTTCCATGTCCGGCTCCTTTTCTGACGCTGAGCGAGCTGCCCGACGCTAGCTGCGGCGAACTGTTCGGGAAGTCGGGCCGCTCGGACCAGTGTAGAATCTGTCCACGGGTGGCGAGCTGAGTCAACGCCAATTCTAGAGTTTGTCGCCCGAAGCCGCACGACGGGCTTTGCCAAGCCACTCCCGACGGCAGAAACAAGGCCAAGACAATCAGACGGCGCCCCGTCGTCCCGTCCCGTCTCACGCACTGGGAGAAAGGGCCCGAAGGGCGGAGGAGGGATGCCGCGTGCGTCGGGGAGCAGCCGGGGCCGCAGCCTCCGGTTTGAACCGTCCCACGCAGAGGCCGGAGCCGCGCCTTCCTCACCCGATCACTGCACGAGCTACTCTGCCGCTACTACCGCAAGTCGGAATTGTCGCGTCATGAGAGGGCAAGTTTATCAGACCACCTGCGGGTTGCCCATCTTTCGCGCCAGGTGACCGGGCGAACGAAAGGGTCGATGTCGGTCGGCGTGTATACGTCCACCTAAAAGGCCGAGCAAAAGTCTGGTTGAAATAGTCAATAAACTGCAAGAGCTTCTCTTTTAAATCCGCCACCGACGTGAAGTCGCGCCGGCTGAGGAACCGTCGAGACACGATGCCGAACACGATCTCCACCTGATTCATCCAGGAACTGTGTTTCGGCAAGTAGACAAAACGGATGCGATGGCTCGGGTCCGCCCAAAACGCCTGGCGGCTCGCCACCGACTTCAATATCCCCGCCGACCTTTCTTCCCCAGCGCGTCCTGAGGAATGCCTTCCCACGAGCCACATAACGCACCAGCGATTCACTGCAGTGGATGTTGAGCTGGTCCAGTGCAAAAATCCAATTCGCCTCGGGGTCCACCCGAACCGTCTGGTCGATGTGCCACAGAAAATCCTCTTCCGTCCGAGTCGGTCCGATCCGGGATGCAATCGGTTGCCGTTCCACCACGTCCCAACTGGCGGTCAAACACAGCGTCCCATGACGCTTACTATTCGTACTCGATCCGCTCCCGTCGGCCCGGCCTCATCCGAAGCGGGTACGCCAGGCGTTCCAACGCTTGCAAGCTCGGCATCTCGTCCACGCACACCGTCCGCGTCTTTTCCTGCTCGTACCGTCTCGCAGCTTCCCGGTACGTCTCGCAAACCTCTTCCACTTGACACTGAAACCTCTCCGGGGCTTCTTCTCGCGGATTCAACCACTCCTTCTTTCGGTGAGCCTGAAGCTGGGCCGCTCTCAGATACCGTCCCACTTGACTCGGCGAGATCGACGGGACGGTCCCTCGTCGAACCGCCTCGGCCGGCAGTTCCCGATACATCCAGGGGCTCGCCGGACGACCACATTGCTCCGGACGCTCTTCGCAAGCCAACGCCAGAATCTGAGTCACTTGTTCCGCCGTGAATGTGGGCCGGGTCCCCGATCGCGGAGCATCGCTGAGGACCTCGGCGATCGCTCGACGCAACGCCGCCCGGCTCTCCGTGCACTCGATCTCCACCAACGCCTCATACGAACTCTGCCAACGCCGACGCCACAGCCCCACTTGATGCCGATCTAATCCCACCTCTTCGGCGATTTCTTGGTTGAGCTTTCCGGTGAAGGCCAATAACATGATCTGCGCCCGCTGAGCCAGTCGCCGTGGCGTGGTGGGCGAACTCACCAAGGCCTCCAGAATTTTCTTTTGCTCTTCCGTGATCGTGAC